>JAJBVG010000005.1 GCA_020859945.1 Clostridiales bacterium
TTTCATAACATTTTACGCCACTTCATTTTGGGAAATTGGCTTTTTTGACAATCTGTCGCTTTGCTGTCTCTGTTTCCGGTCTCCTGGGGCAACACTGAAAACTTACGATTGCGTCATTACGTCGGCAGACAGATGGCTGAGTCAAAGGAATAACCAGTCCGTTTTATTCTAACTACCCTACAGGGATTCCTGCGGATTCTCTCATTCCGCCGGTTGCCAGCCTCCGTGATGTGTGGTATACTTTGGGCAGATTCCGAGCATAAATCAGGACAGGGGGGTTCGCTGTGCAGGCGATCAAGGCGATGCTGCTGGTGCCGGTCCAGCTGGTTCAGCTGCTGCTGTGGCTGGTCTGGAGCGTATGCAAAGGATTCCTCCGGCTGCTGGGGGTGCGGACGCCGGTGCGCACCGGCCAGGACTACGAGCTGTTCGTGGAGCGCTACCTGCGGGGGCAGGGGTTCCGCCAGATTCAGCACACCGGGAAAACCGGCGACCTGGGGGTGGACCTGGTGGCCCGGAAGGGGCTGCATACCTACGCCGTCCAGTGCAAATTTTACAGCCAGCCGGTGGACGGCAGCGCCATCCAGCAGGTGGTGGCGGGCAAAGCCTGTTATGGCTGCGACGCCGCCCTGGTGGTCACCAACGCCACCCTGACGCCCGGCGCCTGGACGCTGGCGGAGCGCAACCACGTGGAGGTGCTGACTGAAATCGACCCCGACTTCCACCTGCACGGCCTCTCCCCCGTCCGCCTGCTGACGCCGGGGCGGTTGGTGGGCTTCGCGGCGGGGTGCGTCTCCACCGGAGCGGCGCTGTCCTGGCTGCGGTCCACCGAAACGGCCCTGGGACTGGAACAATATCTGGCCCTGGCGGGGGGCTGTTTCCTGCTCTCCGGGCTGGCGGTGGTCGGCTGTCAGGCGCTGTGGCGGCGGCTGTGGGGCCGTTGATTTTCCTTGCCTTTTTCCCGCTGCCTGTGGTATGCTATAGCGTAAGGTCATAGGATAAAATTTGGGCGTCCAAATCCCTTTCCCAGGGAACTGCCAGCGCCCGTTTTCCCATAATTGCACATTGCGAATTGCTCATTTTGAACAACATCGCTGCAATGAGATACCGCATATTCGCTGAACCAAAACCCTCCACCCCACCTTCCAGAAAAGGAGTTCGTTATGCTGGAAAAAATCTATCACAAGGTCATGTCCGCCGGGGTCAGCAGCATCGTCTGCGGCATTATCTCCATCGCCGTAGGGGTCAGCACCGGGGTGATTTTAATCGTCTCCGGGGCCAAGCTGCTGGCCGCCAAAAAGGACATGGAACTATAAGGTGCGCGACGGCGGAAGGAGGGTGAAGCGCTATGGTCCTGCTCATTGACATCGGCAACACCAACGTAGCCATCGGCGGCTGCGAGGGGGAGCGCCTCTGCTTCACCGGCAGCTGCGCCAGCGACCTGAAAAAAACCGAGGACGAGTACGCCCTGACGGTCAAGGGGATTTTAGAGCTGAACGGCTTCACCCCCGCTCAGGTGGAGGGGGGCATCATCTCCTCGGTGGTCCCCCACCTGCGGACGGTACTGTACCAGGCCATGAAGCTGCTGACCGGCCACAGCTTCCTGCTGGTGGGCAGCGGCATCAAGACCGGCCTGAACATCCACATGGACAATCCCGCCCAGCTGGGCAGCGATTTGGTGGTCAACGCCGTGGCCGCCAACGCCAAGTATCCCAAGCCGCTGGTGTTCTTCTACATGGGCACCGCCACCACCCTGTCGGTGCTGGACAAACACGGCACCTATCTGGGAGGCATGATCATCCCCGGTCTGCGCATCTCCACCGACGCGCTCTCCGCCCAGGCCGCCCAGCTGCCCGCCATTCCCCTGGTCATGCCCCAGCGGATGATCGGCCGCAACACTGTGGAGTGTATGCAGGCCGGAGCCGTTTACGGCTGGGCCTCCATGCTGGACGGTCTGGTGGACCGGGTGGAGGAGGAGCTGGGCGAGCCGGTCACCGCCATCGCCACCGGCGGACTGCTCCAGGTGGTGCTGCCCGCCTGTCGGCGGCACATCATCCCGGACCCCCACCTGCGGCTCAACGGCCTGCTGATTTTGTATCAGAAGAACCAGGGCCGACGGCGGTGAGACCTTTCGCATTTATCCCACACCCTTTGGAGGTTCTATGCTTTATATTGTCATTGCCGTCATCCTGTTCGGCTTGCTCATCGCCATCCACGAGTTTGGTCACTTTTCCGTCGCAAAGCTCTGCGGCATCCAGGTCAACGAGTTCTCCATCGGCATGGGGCCGCTGCTGCTGCACAAACAGGGCAAGGAGACCCTTTACTCCCTGCGGCTGCTGCCCATCGGCGGCTACTGCGCCATGGAAGGGGAGGACGAGGAGAGCGACAACCCCCGCGCTTTTGGCAACGCCTCCGGCTGGAAGCAGTTTCTGGTGCTCATCGCCGGGTCCGCCTTCAACTTCCTGGCGGGGCTGCTGATTTTGCTGTGTCTCTACTCCAGCGTCACCTCCTACGCCACCTCCACCATCACCGGCTTTATGGACGGCTTCCCCTGCGAAGGGGAGGATATGCTGATGGTGGGAGATGAGATCCTCTCCGTCAACGGCAAGGCGGTGCTGCTCTCCGGCGACATCTCCACCATCCTCTCCCTCAGCGACGAGGACACGGTGGACCTGGTGGTGCGCCGGGACGGGGAAAAGGTCAAGCTCAACAACCTGCCCCTGACCCTACAGGAGTACGAGGTGGACGGCGAGACCGTCTGGCGGTACGGCCTGTACCTGGGGGTGGAGGAGGCCACCCTTCCCGTCCGATTGCGCAACGGATTCTATTCGGCGGTGAACTTTGTGCGCACCGTCTGGTGGAGCCTGGAAATGCTGTTCACAGGGGACGCCGGTATCTCCGACCTGAGCGGGCCAATCGGCATCGTCAACACCATGAGCGAGGTGGGGCAGGCGTCGGCCACCATGCTGGACGCCATTCTGAACCTGCTCTATTTCGCCGCGTTCATCGCCATTAACCTGAGCGTCATGAACCTGCTGCCCATCCCCGCTCTGGACGGGGGCCGGGTGTTCTTCCTGCTGCTGAACGGGCTGCTCTACCTGGTGTCCCGGCGGCGCATCCCGGCCAAATACGAGCAGTACGTCCACCTGGCGGGTATGTGCGCCCTGCTGCTGCTGATGGCGGTGGTGGCCCTCCAGGATGTGTATAAGATTTTTGTGTAGAAATTCCCTGATTTCGCCTAGAATGTTCACCGTACGCCCTGGGTAAGCAGGTGACTTGCCGGGCGGCCACGGGCCGCCCCTACACTTGCGTAGTGTAAGAAAGAACGTACTTATCGCGTCAAAGCCAAAAAAGCAGACAATCAGACATATTTCTTTCGTAATTCAACCCGTTTTCCCTAAAAGTGAGGTTTTTCCTATGACAAAACAGATCATGGTGGGCAACGTCCCGGTGGGCGGCGGCGCGCCGGTGGCCATTCAGTCCATGTGCTCCACTCACACCGACGACGTGGAGGCCACGGTACAGCAGATCCGGCGGCTGGAGGCCGCCGGGTGCGAGATCATCCGGGTGGCCGTGCCGGATAAGCCCTCCGCCCGGGCCATCGGCAAAATCAAGGAGCAAATCGACATCCCCCTGGTGGTGGACATCCACTTCGACTACAAGCTGGCCCTGGAGTGCATCGCCGCCGGAGCGGACAAGGTGCGCATCAACCCCGGCAACATCGGCGGGGAGGACCGGGTCAAGGCGGTGGCGGACGCCTGCCGCCAGAAGAACATCCCCATCCGCATCGGCGTCAACGGCGGCAGCCTGGAAAAGCCCCTGCTGGCCAAGTACGGCGGCGTCTGCGCTGAGGCGCTGGTGGAGTCCGCCTTTGGACATATCAAGCTGCTGAACAAGTACGATTTTGACGACATCTGCGTCTCCCTCAAGTCCTCCAGCGTCCCCGTCACCATGGAGGCTTACAAACTGATGCACGAGCGCAGCGACTACCCCCTGCACCTGGGCGTCACCGAGGCGGGCACCAAGACCATGGGCACCATCAAGTCGGCCATTGGAATTGGCGGCCTGCTGGCTCAGGGCATTGGCGACACCATGCGGGTGACGCTAACCGCCGACCCCGTGGAAGAAGTAGTCGCGGCAAAACAGATTTTACAGGCCACTGGTCTCCGGCAGGACGGCCCCAACCTCATCTCCTGCCCCACCTGCGGGCGCACCTGCATCGACCTGATCCCCCTGGCCCAGCAGGTGGAGGAGCGGCTGAAAACCGTCAACAAGCCCATCACCGTGGCGGTCATGGGCTGCATCGTCAACGGCCCCGGCGAGGCCAGCGCCGCCGACGTGGGCATCGCCGGAGGCAAAGGCTTCGGCTACTTGTTCGCCCACGGCCAGGTCATCCAGTCCAAGGTGCCGGAGGACCGGCTGGTGGACGAGCTGTTCAAGCTCATCGACCAGCTTTGAGTAAAATTCCCCAACCTCCAACCGGAAAAGGAGCATCTATGGACAATCCCAAAACCGTTCCCCTGCTGGGGATGTTTCCCCGGTGCAAACTAAACGAGGCGTTGTCCAAAACTGCCGCGTGCTGCCAGGTGCGGCACGCGGTGCTTCACCCTGCCCAGCGAACGGTGGAGCTGGAGGTCAGCTTCTCCGCCGCGCAGGAGGAGCGGGCCGTCGCCGGTCTGGAGCGGGCGGTCTGCGCCGCCTATGCCCTGAACCGGGTGGAGGTCCACCAGACAGCGGAACCGGAGGAGAGCGCCTCCGCCGCGCCACTGGTGGACGTGGCCCCGGTGGAGGCCGGTATAGATGAGGACATCCCTCTGCCGGAGGAGGCCCCGCCGGAGCCGGACTTCCCCACCTGGGCGCCGGAGCCGATGGAGGACCGCTCCCCGGTGGAGGCCGACCCCTTTGCCCGCACCGAGGCGCTTCGGGCCAAAAAGCTCCAGGCCGTGCGGATGGAGGCCCCCGCCCGCAAGAACAAAAAGCCCCGGAACCGGCCTGTCACCGGTGAAAACGGGATGATTTACGGCAAGCGCATCCGGGGCCACGCCATCCCCATGAGCGATTTGGACCTGAACCTGGGGACGGTGTGCGTCACCGGGAAAATCTACGCCGACAACAGCCGGGAGCTGAAAAAACGCAGCGCCTGGGTGGTCAGCTTCAACATCACCGACAACACCAACTCCGTCACCGTCTCCAAGTTCATGGAGAACAAGGAGGCGGAGCCGGTGATGAAGGCGCTGAAAAAGGGCACTTATGTCACCGTGGAGGGCAAGCTCAGCATGTCCCACTACACCGGCGACATGGAGCTGTCCCCCTACGCCATCGCCCCGGCGGAGCCGCCGGAGGAGCGGATGGACACAGCCCCGGAGAAGCGGGTGGAGCTGCACCTGCACACCCGGTTCTCCACCATGGACGCCCTGACCGAGGTAAAGGACGCGGTCAAGCGGGCCATCAAATGGGGCCACAAGGCCATCGCTATCACCGACCACGGGGTCGCGCAGGCGTTCCCTGACGCCTGCGCCGCCGCCGGAGACAAAATCAAGGTCATCTACGGCACCGAAGCCTACTTCGTCAACGACGTGGACGAGCGGGTGGTGGTCAAGGGGGAGTGCAGCAGCGGGTTTGACGACGAGATCGTCTGCTTCGACCTGGAGACCACCGGCCTGAGCATCGTCAGGGACCGCATCATCGAAATCGGCGCGGTGGTGCTGAAAGGCGACCAGATTTTGGACAAATTTGACACCTTTGTGGACCCCGGCAAGCCCATCCCCCGGAAGATCGTGGGGCTGACCGGCATTACCGACGAGATGGTGGCGGGCGCGCCCAGTCAGGAGGAGGCCCTGAACCAGTTCCTGGACTGGGCCGGAGACCGGCTGCTGGCCGCTCACAACGCCGACTTCGACATGGGCTTCCTGGCTCAGGGCTGCCAGCGGATTGGGAGACCCTTCCACAACCCCTCTTTGGACACGCTGGTACTGTCCCAGCATCTGCTGCCCGATTTGGGCAAATACACCTTGGATTCCGTCTCCGGCTGCCTGAATCTGCCGGAGTTCAACCACCACCGGGCCTGCGACGACGCGGCCATGGTGGGCTATATGCTGGTTCCTTTCTGGAAAATGCTCCGGGAGCTGGGCGTGAAGGATGTCAGCGGCATCAACGAGCGCATGACCACCCTCCGCAGCGGCAGAAAGCGCAAGCAGCGGCTGCGCCACCTCATCGTGCTGGCGAAAAACCAAAACGGACTGCGCAACCTCTATAAGCTCATTTCCCTGGCCCACTTGGAGCATTTTCAGCGCCGCCCGGTCATGCCCAAGAGCCTCATCAACGCCAACCGGGAGGGCCTCATCATCGGCTCCGCCTGCGAAGCGGGCGAGCTGTTCCAGGCGGTGGAGGACCACAAGGACTGGGACGAGCTGAAACGCATCGCCAGCTGGTACGACTTTCTGGAGATCCAGCCCCTGTGCAACAACGCCTTTCTGGTGGAGAAGGGGATGGCCAAGGACGAGGAGGAACTGCGGGAGTTCAACCGCACCATCGTCCGGTTGGGCAAGGAGCTGAACAAGCCCGTCTGCGCCACCGGCGACGTGCATTTCCTGGACCCGGAGCAGGAGATTTTCCGACATATTTTGCTCTCCGCCAACGGCTACGACAGCGCCGACGAGGAGCTGCCCATCTACTTCAAGACCACCGACGAAATGCTGGAGGAGTTCGCCTACCTGGGAGCCGAGGACTGCAAAAAGGTGGTGGTGGACGACCCCAACCGCATCGCCAAGTGGTGCGATAAAATCAACCCCCTGCCCAAGGGATTGTTCGCCCCCACGCTGAAGGACTCGGCCAAGGAACTAGAGTATCTGGTCTACAACAAGGCCCACCAGCTCTACGGCGACGAGCTGCCCAAAATCGTCCAGGACCGTATCGACCTGGAGCTGCCCGGCATCATCCAGCGGAAGTACGACGTGATTTACATGTCTGCCCAGAAGCTGGTGCAGAACTCCCTGGAGCACGGCTACCTGGTGGGCAGCCGGGGCAGCGTGGGTTCCTCCATCGTGGCCTTCCTCTCCGGCATCACTGAGGTCAACAGTCTGCCGCCCCACTACCGCTGTCCCAAGTGCAAACACTCCGACTTCGACGTGGACACCAAGGAATACGGCTGCGGCGCAGATTTGCCGGACAAAACCTGTCCGGTCTGCGGGACGCCCATGGTGAAGGACGGCTTCAACATCCCCTTCGAGACCTTTTTGGGCTACGGCGGCACCAAGGTCCCCGACATCGACCTGAACTTCTCCGGCGAGTACCAGGCCCGCGCCCACAAGTACACCTTCGAGCTGTTCGGTGAGGGCCACGTCTTTAAGGCTGGCACCGTGGGCACCGTGGCGGAGAAAACCGCCTACGGCTACGTCCTCAAGTACCTGGAAAAGCGGAACATGAAGGTGTCCCGGGCGGAGGAGAGCCGGTTGGCCCTGGGCTGCACCAACGTGAAGCGCACCACCGGCCAGCACCCCGGCGGCATGGTGGTCATCCCCGGCGACAAGGAAATTTACGACTTCTGCCCGGTGCAGCACCCGGCGGACGACCCCCACTCCGACATCATCACCACCCACTTTGAATACCACTCCATGGAATCCAACCTGCTCAAGCTGGACATGCTGGGCCACGATGACCCCACCATGATTCGGATGCTCCAGGATTTAACGGGCAAAGACCCCACCACCATCCCCCTGGACGACAAGGACACCATGTCCATCTTCTGTTCCTCCAAGGTGCTGGGGTACGAGGACGACCCGGTTTTGGGTCCCACCGGCAGCTGCGGCATCCCGGAGTTCGGCACCTCCTTCACCCGGCAGATGCTCATCGACACCCAGCCCAAGAACTTCAACACCCTGCTGCGGCTGTCCGGCTTCTCCCACGGCACCGACGTGTGGCTGGGCAACGCCAAGGACCTGATCCTCAGCGGCACCGCCTCCGTCACCGACGCCATCGGCTGCCGGGACGACATCATGCTGTACCTGATTTCCATGGGCTGTGACGAGCTGCGCAGCTTCAAGTTCATGGAGGCCGTGCGAAAGGGCGTCATCCACAAGGGCAAGAGCTGGCCGGAGGGCATCGAGGCGGAAATGCGGGAGCACGGCATCCCGGAATGGTACATCGAATCCTGCCGGAAAATCAAATACCTGTTCCCCAAGGCCCATGCGGTGGCCTACGTCATGATGGCCTTCCGCATCGCCTGGTTCAAGGTCCATGAGCCGCTGGCGTTCTACGCCGCCTATTTCTCCATCCGGGCCAAGGCGGTGGACGCCACCTGTATGTGCCTGGGCATGGACACCGTCAAGGACAAGATGAAGGAGATCAAAAGCAAGGAAAACCCCACCGACGTGGAGGAAAAGATGTACACCACGTTGGAGATCTGCTACGAATTTTACCTCCGGGGCTTCACCTTCGCCAAAATGGACCTGCTCCAGATGCAGGCCACCCGGTTTGGGGTGGACTGGGAGAAAAAATCCCTGATGCCCCCCTTCACCTCCCTCCCCGGCCTGGGGGAGGCGGCGGCAGAGGCCACCGTGGAGCAAATCAAGGCCAGAGACGGTCAGCCTTTCATCTCCGTGGAGGAGGTGGCCAGCTGCTGCACCAAGCTGTCTCAGACCCAGCTGGAACAGCTGAAATTCATGGGGGCCATGGACGGTCTGCCGGAGACCAGCCAAATCACCCTCTTTTAAGGAGAGCGACCCGCAATGAACGAAACCACCGAAAAAGTGCTGAACTGGGCCAGGGAGTTGCAGGCCCTCTCCACGGCGGGGCTGTTTTACACCAAGGACAACTTCGACCGGGAGCGGTTTGAACGCATCCAGGAAATTGCGGCGGAGATGACCGACTTAATTTCCGACGAGCCGCTGGAAGAAATTCAAAACATCTTCCAGCACGAGTACATCTACCAGACCCCCAAAATCGACAGCCGGGCCATCCTCTTTGACGACGAGGA
Source organism: Clostridiales bacterium (assembly GCA_020859945.1). GTDB lineage: Bacteria > Bacillota > Clostridia > Oscillospirales > Oscillospiraceae > Onthomonas. The sequence goes on from JAJBVG010000005.1 coordinate 8,972, forward strand.
CCGTGTTCTGCTGGTGCAGGAGCTGGACGGCACTTGGGCGCCGCCGGGGGGCTGGTGCGAGTACGACCTGCACCCCGCCGCCAACGCCGTCAAGGAGAGCCGGGAGGAGGCCGGGCTGGAGGTGGAACCCTACCGACTGGTGGCCGTCCACGACCAGCGGCTCCACAACACCCCCTATGAGTTCTACACCGTGATACGGGTGTTTTACCTGTGCCGCTTGAAGGGCGGGGCCTTCCATGAGAACATTGAGACGCTGAACAGTGGCTGGTTCCCGCTGGACGCCCTGCCGGAATTGAGCCGCTACAAGGTCTCCCCCGACCAGCTGCGGCTGGGCCTGGAGGCCAAATATGCCCAAACGTGGGAAACCCGGTTTGACCGCCCCTAAGGAACCTCTGATTTAATAACTCTCGGCGTCTGGACGGCAGATTACGCGCAACTCTTCGTTGCAGAATCTTGAAATCCACAAAGGATTCCCGCGATTCTGCGCCTCGATTTGCACAAAATCTGCTCGCCCAGCCATCCAAGGCCATTTAATCAGAGATTCCCTAAAAAATCAGCTATTTTCCCAGTTGACAGGGCGGTTGAACTATGGTAGTGTATTAGCGCGCTAAAGTGAAAAACCGGGGAAGGACCGCCCACGGCTGTCCCTCCCCCTGTCAGGAGTTAATTTTATGAAATACATCCCTAACACCCCGGAGGGGACCCGTGACCGGCTCTTTGGCGAGTGCCGGGAGCGCCGCCTGGTGCAGACCGCGCTGACTGACCTGTTCCGTCAGCGGGGCTACACGGAGATCATCACCCCCGACGTGGAATATTACGACGTCTTTGCCCTGGCGGGCAGCAGCATCCCCCAGGAATCCATGCTGAAGGTCATCGACAAGAGCGGGAAGATCTGCGTCCTCCGGCCCGACGGCACCACCCCCATCGCGCGGGTGGCGGCCACCAAGCTGAAAGACATCATCCTGCCCCGCCGGTTTTACTACAGCCAGTGCGTCTACCGCTCCAGCAGCGGCAACAAGGGCGAAAACGGCGAAATTCCCCAGTGTGGGGTGGAGCTCATCGGGGCCTCCGGCAAAAAGGCCGACCTGGAGATGATCGCCGCCGCCGTGGACGCTATCCGCGCCTGCGGCGTGAAGCAGTTCCATGTGGAAATCGGCCACGCGGGGATTTTCTCCTCCTTCATGGAGGGGATGGACCTGGCGGAGGACGACATGGAGACCGTCCGCAGCCTCATCGAGGGCAAAAACTTCGCCGCCCTGGGGGACTATCTGGAGGCCCACGCGGACCAGCCCGGCTGTGCCGCAGTGAAGCGGCTGGCCTACCTCTTTGGCGGGCCGGAGGTGCTGGACGAGGCGGAGGAGCTGCTGGGCCGGGAGGACGAGTCCATCGAGTACCTCCGGGCGTTGTACCGGATTTTGCAGGCGGCGGGCTACGGCGACGCCATCCGCTTCGACCTGGGCATGGTCCACCGCATCGACTACTACACCGGCGTCATCTTCCGGGGCTACGTGGAGGGGGCAGGCACCGCCGTCCTCTCCGGCGGACGGTATGACAAACTGTGCGCCTCCTTTGGGCGACCCGCTCAGGCCATCGGCTTCGCCGTGGACGTGGACGCGGTGGCGGCCTGTCTGCCCCGGGTGGAGCTGCCCCAGGTGCAGACCGTCATTCACTACGAGCCGTCCATGCTGGCCCGGGCCTTGGAAATTGTGGACGCGCTGCCCCAGGGCAGCAGTGAACTGTCCCCCTGCTCCCGGCTGGAGGGGACGCTGAACCTGGCGCGAGAGAAAAACATCCGCACCGTCCTCGTGGTGGACGAAAACGGAGAGAGAGAGGTGGAGGTATGAGCCGACTGCGCATCGCCCTGACCAAGGGCAGGCTCCAGGACAAATCCGTGGCCCTGTTTGAGCGGGCGGGAATGGACTGTTCCCCCATCAAAGACCCCGGACGGAGATTGATCCACTCCATCCCCAACTACCCGCTGGACGCGGTGCTGTCCAAGGCCCCGGACGTCATTACCTACGTGGAACACGGGGCCTGCGACCTGGGCATCGTGGGCAAGGACACCATCATGGAGAAGGGCGGCTCCTTCTACGAGGTGCTGGACTTGGGCTTTGGCAAATGCCGCTTCGCCCTGGCGGTGCGAGAGGGGGCCGACTTCTACGGCACCTATAAGTACCGGGTCATCGCCTCCAAGTACCCCAACGTGACCCGGGCGTTCTTCGCCGCCAAGGGCATGGACGTGGACGTTATCAAAATCGAGGGCAGCGTGGAGCTGGCCCCCATCCTGGGGCTGGCGGACGGCATTGTGGACATCGTGGAGACCGGCGCCACCCTCAAGGCCAACGGCCTGGTCCCCATCGAGACGGTGGCCCCCATCTCCGCCCGGCTCATCGTCAACACCGCCAGCATGAAGCTGTACAAAAACGAAATTCTGGATTTTATCTCCAAATGTGAGCAGGAACTGAGGGACAGCAAATGATTCAAATTGTAAAGGCCGACGGCGAGGCCGAGCTGCGGCTCATCGACAACCTGCGCACCCGCGCTGCCCAGGCCAACGAGAGCATCACCAAGTCCGCGGCGGAAATCATGGCCGCGGTGGAACAGCGGGGCTACGACGCCGTCCGGGAATATTCGCTGAAATTCGACAAGGCGGAGCCGAAGGAGTTCACCGCCGCCGAGCTACAGGCGGCCTACGACGCCTGCGACCCGGCGCTCATCCAGACCATGAAACACGCCGCCGCCAACATCCGGGATTATAATGAACACCTGCTGGCGAAATCCGCAGAGTGGACCAGCCCCGACGGGGGCAAGGTGGGCCGCGTAGTCCGGGGCCTGACCCGGGTGGGTATCTACGTCCCCGGCGGCACCGCCGCCTACCCCTCCTCGGTGCTGATGAACGCCGTCCCCGCACGGGTGGCCGGGGTGGAGGAGCTTATCATGGTCACGCCCCCCACGGAGAACTTGAATCAGGCGGTGCTGGCGGCTGCCAAAATCGCCGGGGTGGACCGGGTCATCGGCGTGGGCGGCGTCCAGGCGGTAGCCGCCCTGACCTACGGGGCCGGGTTCATCCCCAAGGTGGACAAGCTGGTGGGGCCGGGCAACGCCTACGTCGCCGCCGCCAAGCGCATGGCCTACGGCACGCTGGACATCGACATGGTGGCTGGCCCCAGCGAGGTGCTGGTCATCGCCGACGAGACTGCCGACCCCAAATATGTGGCCGCCGACCTGATGAGCCAGGCGGAACACGACCGCATGGCCTCCGCCATGCTGCTGACCACCAGCGAGGAACTGGCCCAGGCGGTGGACAAAGAAATTATTCGTCAGTCCACCGCCCTCAGCCGCCGGGACATCATCAAAGCCTCCCTCCGGGACTTCGGCGCGGCCATCGTCTGCGACACCCTGGACCGGGCGGTGGAGCTGGCCAATTTGGAGGCCCCGGAGCATCTGGAAATTTGCACCGCCGACCCCCGCGCTCTGCTCCCTGGCATCAAAAACGCCGGAGCGGTGTTTTTGGGCAGCTACGCCCCGGAACCCCTGGGGGACTACCTGGCAGGGCCGGACCACGTGCTACCCACCAGCGGGACGGCCCGGTTCTTTTCGCCGCTGTCGGTGGACAGCTTCTTAAAGACCATGAGCGTGCTGGAATTTGACCGGCCCTCGCTGGAGGCCGTCCACCGGGAGGTGGAGTGCTTCGCCCAGGCGGAGCATCTCACCGCCCACGCCAACTCCATTCGCGTCCGGTTTGAGGAGTGAGAACAGATGGGATATATCGCTGTGGTTGACTACGACGTGGGCAACCTGATGAGTGTAAACAACGGCATGAAGTACCTGGGCTTTTCCACAAAAGTCACGGCGGACCCCAAGGAGCTGGAGCTGGCGGACGCCATCATCCTGCCCGGCGTGGGGGCCTTCCCCGACGCGGCGGCCAAGCTGGAGCAGCGGGGCATGATGGCGGAAATTCGCCGCCAGAGCGCGAAAAAGCCGGTTTTGGGCATCTGTCTGGGAATGCAGCTGCTGTTCGAGACGGGATACGAGATCCGGGAGGCCCAGGGGCTGGGCCTCATCCCCGGCACGGTGGAGTACATCCAGACCCAGTACAAGCTGCCTCACATCGGCTGGAACAACCTGACGTTCCACACCCCCTCCCCCCTGTTCGACGGGGTGGAGGAGGGCAGCTATGTCTACTTCGTCCACTCCTTCCGGGGGATGCCCACCCAGCCGGAGGACGTCATCGCCACCACCGACTACGGCACGGAGATCACCGCCGCCGTCCAGCGGGGCAACGTCTTTGGCACCCAGTTCCACCCGGAGAAGTCCGGGGACATTGGGCTGCAAATGCTGCGGAACTTTGGAGGGCTGAACCGATGATCATTGAACCGGCAATCGACTTGAAGGACGGGCGGGTGGTCCGCCTCAAAAAGGGAGAATTTGACACCGTCCATCAGGTGGCGGACGACCCCCTGGCGGTGGCGCGGGAGTTCGCCGCCGCGGGAGCGAAAGTCATTCACATGGTAGATTTGGACGGCGCCCGGCAGTGCGTGCGGGTCAACGGCGACATCGTCCGCCGGGTGGCCCGGGAGAGCGGCTTGCAGGTGGAGCTGGGCGGCGGCATCCGCACCATGGCCGACCTGGAAGCGGTGGACGCCATGGGCGTGTGGCGCATGGTCATCGGCTCCGCCGCAGTGGAACACCCCGACTTTGTCAAAGAGGCCGTGGCGCGCTACGGTGAGCGCATCGCCGTGGGCGTGGACGCCAAGGACGGCGAGGTGAAAACCGCCGGTTGGGAGAAGGGCAGCGGCCTGCACTATCTGGACTTCGCCCGCTCCATGGAACAGCTGGGGGTGAAAACGCTGGTGTTCACCGACATCGACACCGACGGGATGCTCTCCGGCCCCAGCTTCGGCAGCCTGCGAAAGCTCCAGTCCGCCGTCTCCTGCCAAATCGTGGCCAGCGGCGGCGTGCATGTGCTGGAGGACATCGTCAAACTGGAAGAAATGGGCCTCTACGGGGCCATCATCGGCAAAGCCTACTACGCCGGAACCATCGACCTGGCGGCGGCGGTCCGGGTGGGCGGCAGCCAGGCCAACCCGTAAGGAGGAGGGAACCCTATGTTAGCAAAGAGAATCATTCCCTGCCTGGACGTGCGGGACGGCCGGGTGGTCAAGGGGGTCAACTTCGTCAACATCCGGGACGCAGGCGACCCGGTGGAGCTGGCGGCCTACTACTCCCAGCAGGGAGCCGATGAAATCGTCTTTCTGGACATCACCGCCACCTATGAGGCCCGCAAGACCGTGGCGGACATGGTGCGCCGGACGGTGGAGCGGGTCTACGTCCCCGTGACGGTGGGCGGCGGCATCCGCACCGTGGAGGACTTTCAGGAGCTGCTCCGGGCGGGAGCGGACAAAATCAGCGTCAACTCCGCCGCCGTCAAGGACCCCACCCTTATCTCCCGCGCCGCCGAGCGGTTCGGCAGCCAATGCGTGGTGCTGGCCATCGACGCCCGGCACCGGGCCGAGGGCGGCTACGAAGTGGTCGTGGCTGGAGGCCGCATCCCCACCGGGAAGGACGCGGTGGAGTGGGCCAAGGAGGGCGAAGCCCTGGGCGCGGGCGAGATCCTGCTGACCAGCATGGACGCCGACGGCACCAAGCAGGGCTTTGACATCGAAATGACCAAGGCCATCACCGACGCGGTGAACATCCCCGTCATCGCCTCCGGCGGCTGCGGCAGCCTGGAGCATTTCGCGGAGGTGTTCCAGCAGGCGGACGCGGACGCGGCGCTGGCGGCCTCCCTGTTCCACTTCGGGGAACTGACCGTTCCCCAGGTGAAGGACTATCTGCGGGGCCGGAACATCCCCGTGCGGTAATGAGGTGAGAACATGATTGAACCCAAAGACCTGTTTCAAAAATCCGATTTGATTCCCGTCATCATCCAGGACCGGGAGACAAAGGACATCCTGATGCTGGGCTTCACCAACGAGGAAGCGTATTTGAAAACGCTGGAGACCCACACTGCCTGGTTCTGGAGCCGCAGCCGCCAGAAGCTGTGGAACAAGGGCGAGACCAGCGGCAACTTCCTCTTTGTGAAGAAAATCATCACCGACTGCGACACCGACACCTTGCTCTACATCTGCGACCCCAAGGGGCCGACCTGTCACACCGGGGCCAGGAGCTGCTTCTTCCGGGACATCTGGGAGGAAGAGGCATGAGCCGGGCGCAGCAGGCCATCCAGGAGCAGTACGACGTGGCCCTGGACCGGAAAAACCACCCTGTAGGGGGCAAGTCCTACACCAACTACCTCTACACCCAAGGGCTGGATAAAATCCTGAAAAAGTGCGGCGAGGAGACCTTTGAGGCGGTCATTGCCGCCAAAAATGACGATACCGCCGAGACGGTGGGAGAGCTGAACGACGTCATTTACCACGTCACAGTGCTGCTCTGCCAGCAGGAGGTCTCTCTCGCGGCGGTGATGGACGCGCTGAACGTCCGCTGCGCCGCCCAGGGGCTGGGCGTGGATGAGATTTACGACATCATCGCCCAACGGGGAGCCAGCGGCGGCGATGGCTCCTACACCGCCTATCTGTTCGGCCAGGGGCTGGACAAGATTTTGAAAAAGGTGGGAGAGGCGTGCAGTCTGCTCCTGCTGGCGGGCAAAGCCGGGGACAGGGAGAAAATCGCCTATGAGACGGCGGATCTGCTCTATCACCTGCTGGCTATGATGGTGGCAAAAGACATCCCCGTGGCGGCCCTGGCCGACGAGCTGGACCGCCGCAGCGGAAAAACCGGCAATCTAAAGACCTTTCACACCACCGATTTGAATACTTAATTTTCCAACCGAAGGGAAAGGATGAAATCTCCATGCGGGACAAGCTTTTTGTCAAGCGGCTCATCATGTCGCTGGTGGGCGTGTGCATCTGCGGCGTGGCCGTGGGCTTTTTCAACACTGCCGTGTTCGGCGTAGACCCCTTTCAGTGCTTCGCCCAGGGGCTGCACAACCAATTCCAGTTTATCCCTGTTTTCGCCAGCTACGGCACCTTCTACACCGCCGTCAACCTGGTGCTGCTGGTCATCGACCTGTTTCTGGACCGGCATTACATCGGCCTGGCTACCTTCCTGAATATGTTCTTTGTGGGCTACCTGGTGACGTTTTCCCAGTGGTGCATCTATCAGGTGGTGCCGGAGCCGGGGTTTGCGACTCGGGTGGTGCTGCTCATCATCGGCATTTTCCTGTGCTGCCTGGCCTCCGCCCTCTACTACACCGCCGATTTGGGCGTCTCCACCTATGACACCATTCCCCTGTTCATCACCGACCGCAAGCCTAAAATCGCGGGGAAAGTGATTCCCTTCCGGTTTATCCGCATCGTCAGCGACCTGATTTGCGTCATCATCGGGTATGCCTGCGGCGCAGTGGTGGGCATCGGCACGGTCATCACCGCCTTCTTTATGGGGCCGCTCATCGAGGTGCTCAAGAAGGCCATCGCCATTCCCCTGCTCTACGGGAAGCAAACCGCCGACAGCGCCGCTTCTTAACGAACAAGGAGGTTTCCACTATGAAACGCATCTTTAGACGCTTTCTCCCCCTGACGCTGGCCCTGATGCTGGCCCTGTCCCTGACCGCCTGCGGCGGTTCCGCAGCGGATTCCGCCGACAGCTCCGTGGACGAGGGCGTGGACGGCTCCGAGGTGTTGGAGGAGGATTCCTCCACCGCCGAAGCCGTTTGGTATGTGGACACCCCGGTGGGGACCGAGCTTTACAGCGACAACGCCTGCTCCGTCGTCCTCACCGCCCAGGAGAGCGGCGACAGCGGCTCCAGCACCACCCTTACCCTGTCTTACACCGGGGAAGGTTCCCTGTTGGTGGAGCTGACCGCCTACGACACCGAGGAATACGCCGCCTTCGCCCAGGGCGAGGAGGATTACGTGGTCTCTCAGCAGTATGGCCGCTTCATCGCCAACGCGGGCGAGACGGACAAGGCCATCACCGTGGAGTGGGATGGGGCCTATGAGATTTTCGATGTCAGCGTCTCCACCACCACCGAGACGGTGACAGACGACGCTGATTCCAGCACTGAAATTTCCGACGAGATGGATACCCTGTACGACACCACCCTTCGGGTCATTGCGGCGGAATAATTCGCGTTTGTACCCTTTCCGGCGGCTCCGATGATTCGGGGCCGCTTTTGCTGTGAAATTTTTCGTTTACACAACTCTTTCCCTGTGGTATGATAAACGATAGTTGTATTTCCTTTGCGCCGATCACGGCGGGATGGAGGGTCGCATGAAATACCTGTTTTCAGCGGGAAACTGTTTGGTCAGTCCCACATAAAAATATACGAAACGTATCTATTCGACTATTTATTCCAATTTGTACTCTTTTTGGAGGATTCTATGTCTCATAAATTCCAAGCGGAAATTGAACGCCGGCGCACCTTTGCCATCATCTCCCACCCGGACGCCGGCAAAACCACCCTGACGGAAAAGCTGCTGCTCTACGGCGGGGCCATCAACCAGGCCGGCGTGGTCAAGGGCAAGAAAAACGCCCGGGCCGCCACCTCCGACTGGATGGAAATCGAAAAGCAGCGCGGTATCTCCGTCACCTCGTCGGTGATGCAGTTCCAGTACGAGGGCTTCTGCATCAACATCCTGGACACGCCGGGCCACCAGGATTTCTCCGAGGACACCTACCGCACCCTGATGGCGGCGGACAGCGCCGTGATGGTCATCGACGCGGCCAAGGGCGTGGAGCCGCAGACCCGGAAGCTGTTCAAGGTCTGCGCCATGCGGGACATCCCCATCTTCACCTTCATCAACAAGATGGACCGGGAGGCCCGGGACCCCTTCGAGCTGTGCGAGGAGATCGAGTCCGAGCTGGGGGTGGAGACCTGCCCCATGAACTGGCCCATCGGCTGCGGCAAGGAGTTCAAGGGCGTCTATGACCTGCGGGAGCGGAAAATTCTGCACTTCACCTCCCACACCAACGCCAAAGCCGCCACCGCCACCGAGGTGGAACTGGACGACCCCGCCCTGGTGGACCTCATCGGTCAGGCCAAGCGGGACCAGCTGGCTGACGAGGTGGAGCTGCTGGAGGGGGCCGGGGCCGAGTTCGACATGGACAAGGTGCGCCACGGCAAGCTCTCCCCGGTGTTCTTCGGCTCCGCCTTGACCAACTTCGGCGTGGAGCCGTTTCTGGAGGCGTTCCTCCGCATGACCCCCGCGCCCCTGTCCCGCCGGGCAGGTGACGTGACGGTGGACAGCTTCGACGACAGCTTCTCCGGCTTCGTGTTCAAAATCCAGGCCAACATGAACAAGGCCCACCGGGACCGCATCGCCTTCGTCCGGGTCTGCTCCGGCCGGTTCGACGCGGACGAGGAGGTCTACCTGGTGCAGCAGCAGCGGAAGGTGAAGCTCTCCCGGCCCCAGCAGCTGATGGCCGCCGAGCGGGAAATCATCGAGGAGGCTTACGCCGGGGACATCATCGGCGTCTTTGACCCCGGCATGTTCACCATTGGCGACACCCTCTGCGCGCCGGGGAAGAACTTCCAGTTTGACCCCATCCCCACCTTCGCGCCGGAGCATTTTCGCCGGGTGCGCCCCAAGGACACCCTCAAGCGCAAGCAGTTCATCAAGGGCACTGAGCAGATCGCCCAGGAGGGCGGCATCCAAATTTTCAAGATCCCCTACACCGGCATGGAGGAGGTCATTGTGGGTGTGGTGGGCACCCTGCAATTCGACGTGTTCGAGTACCGGATGAAAAACGAGTACAAGGTGGACCTGGTGATGGAGAGCCTGCCCTACGAGTACCTGCGGTGGATCGACCGGTTCGATGGCGACCTGACCGAGGACCTCATCATCGGCGACGGCCAGGACGTGAAGCTGGTGGAGGATTACCACGGCGCGAAGCTGCTGCTGTTCTCCGCGCCCTGGTCGGTGAACTGGGTGATGGACAAGAATAAGGCCAGAGGGCTGGAGCTGTCCGAGTTCGGCGGAGCCAGGCTGTAAGAATATTTTTTACAGGGAAAATTCCGCGAAAACCGTTGACAAGCCCGGTGAAAACTGATAAACTATTCAAGCCGCATCGAGCAGGCAGCAAGGGTGAGGTCTGTCCAAAGAGTCTCAACACCTGCAAGAGCGAGCCCGTAATCAAGGAAAGAGGTGCAACCGCATGACAGCAATTATCGTGACCGGCGGCAAGCAGTACAAGGTGGCGGAGGGCGACACCCTCTTCATCGAGAAACTGCCCGTGGAGGCCGGCGATACCGTGACCTTTGACCAGGTTCTGGCCGTGATCGACGGCGAGAACGCCACCTTCGGCACTCCCGTGGTGGAGGGCGCCAGCGTGGAGGCCAGCGTCGTCAAGAACGGCAAGGGCAAGAAGGTCCGTATCTTCAAGTATAAGCCTAAGAAGGGCTACCGCAAGCGTCAGGGCCATCGTCAGCCCTACACCAAGGTGACCATCGGCAAGATCACCGTGGCCTGAGGGTTGCAATGACCACCGCAGCCTTTCATATGGAGGGGGATCGCATCGTCAGCTTCGACATCAGCGGTCACAGCGGCTATGGCGAGGAGGGCAGCGATATCGTCTGTGCCGCCATCTCCGCCGTGGCGGGTATGGTCGAGTGTACCTTTAACGAGGTGCTGGGCCTGGCCGCCGCCGTCAAGCTGGAGCCGGACTCCGGCCACCTTTCCCTCCGTCTGCCGGGGGGCCTTTCCGAGATGGACGAAAACACCTGCCAGACCATGCTGGTGGGCATGATGGTCTATCTCACCGCCTTCCACGAAGACTATCCCGATTATATTGAAGTTACGGAGGTGTAACGACTTATGAAGATTTCCATCCAGTTCTTCGCCCACAAAAAGGGCGTTGGCTCCACCCGCAACGGCCGGGATTCCGAGGCCAAGCGTCTGGGCGTCAAGCGCGGTGATGGGCAGTTCGTCCTGGCCGGCAACATTCTGGTCCGTCAGCGCGGCACCAAGATCCACCCCGGCACCAACGTGGGCAAGGGCAAGGACGACACCCTGTTCGCCCTGAAGGACGGCACCGTCAAGTTCGAGCGCCTCGGCAAAGACCGCAAGCAGGTCTCTATCGTCGAAGCCATCGAGCAGTAATCACTCGCCTTTAACGCACCGGACATACTTCGTTCGGTGCGTTTTTTGAGCCTTGCGGCTCTCGACCAAAATCACGGATTTTGGTCGAAAATGCGGCCCCGGCAGCGCACGCGCAAGCGCGCACGTTTGGGGCCTCCCTGTGTGCTTTTGCCGGTACACGCCCGGCTAAAAGCACGGATTTCAATTTATTTTGTTGCTGCGCAACAAAATTTCCGTGGGGGAGACGTTCTTCCGCTTTTCCTCGGAAAACCACCTTTTCAACAGTCTGTATCAGGAGGAACGGTATGGCAGCAGCATTTGTAGACACGGCGAAAATTTTCATCAGCGCAGGCCGGGGTGGAAACGGCGCGGTGGCCTTCCACCGGGAGAAGTACGTCACCAACGGCGGTCCCGACGGCGGCGACGGCGGACGGGGCGGCAGCGTGGTGCTGGTCCCCGACCCCAGCCTGTCCACCCTGATGGACTTCCGCTACAAGCGGAAATACGCCGCCGAAGCGGGGGCTGACGGCTCCAGCGCGAAAAAGTCCGGCAGAGACGGCAAAGACCTCATCATCAAGGTCCCCCAGGGGACGGTGGTGCGGGACGCGGAGACCGGCCAGGTCATCCAGGACATGTCCGGCGTGGACCGCTTCGTGGCGGCCCGGGGCGGGCGCGGCGGCTGGGGCAACCAGCACTTCGCCACCCCCACCAGGCAGGCTCCCCGTTTCGCCAAGGCGGGTCTCCCCGGTGAGAGCCGGGAGGTCATTCTGGAGCTGAAACTGCTGGCCGACGTGGGGCTGGTGGGCTTCCCCAACGTGGGCAAAAGCACCCTGCTCAGCGTGGTGTCCAAGGCCCACCCCAAAATCGCCAACTACCACTTCACCACCCTGATGCCCAACCTGGGCGTGGTCTACGTGGAGGAAGGCGTCAGCTTCGTTATGGCGGACATCCCCGGCATCATCGAGGGGGCCAGCGAGGGCGCGGGCCTGGGCCACGACTTTTTGCGGCACATCGACCGCTGCCGCCTGCTGGTGCATCTGGTGGACGTCTCTGGCAGCGAGGGCCGGGACCCGGTGGAGGACTTCGACATCATCAACGCCGAGCTGAAGGAGTACTCCCCGGAGCTGGCCACCCGGCCCATGCTGGTCTGCGGCAACAAGAGCGACCTCTGCTATGACAGCGACAACGCCGCCCGGCTGAAAGCCCACGTGGAAGCCCTGGGGTATCAGTATTTCGACCTCTCCGCCGCCACCCACGCCGGGGTGCAGCCTCTGGTGCGGAAAATCGCGGAGGAGCTGGCCTCTCTGCCGCCGGTAAAGGTCTTTGAGGCCGACTATGTCCCCCAGCCCCCGGTCATCGACACCACCGGCGAAGTCTCCATCGAGACGGAGGACCACTACTGGTTCGTGGAGGCTCCCTGGCTGGAGCATCTGGTGGCCTGCACCACGTTCAGCGACTTCGAGAGCCGCAACTGGTTCGACCGGCAGCTCCGGGAGGCCGGACTGTTCGACAAGCTGGAGGCCATGGGCATCCAGGACGGCGACACCGTGGTGTTGTACGATTTGCAGTTTGAATATCAGCGGTAAACCGCAAAAAGCGCACACCGGCAACTTTCAGCCGATGTGCGCTTGCTCCGACGTGGTGCGGGTAACAGGGGTCGAACCTGCACGCCGTAAGGCACAAGAACCTAAATCTTGCATGTCTGCCAATTCCATCATACCCGCATTTTGCTTCTAGTAGTGTAACACAAACCGGGCGGCCTCGTCAAGCCGCCATTTGTCCGATGAAAAGGAGCGTTCTCCATGTCCGATGCCGCCGGGCGCTGCGCCGCCGCGTCCTTTCCCCTACTGAACTGGTATCACGACCACTGCCGCACCCTGCCCTGGCGCAGCGACCCCACGCCGTACCATGTCTGGGTGTCGGAGATCATGCTCCAGCAGACCCGGGTGGCGGCGGTGTTGGGCTACTACACCCGGTTCATGGCCGCGCTGCCCACGGTGGCGGATCTGGCCCAGGTGGACGAGGACACGCTGCTCAAGCTGTGGCAGGGGCTGGGGTACTACAACCGGGCCAGGAACCTGCAAAAGGCCGCCCGGCAGATCATGGAGGTCCACGGAGGGCAGTTCCCCAGCGCCTACGAGGACATTTTGGCCCTCCCCGGTGTGGGGGAGTACACCGCCGGGGCCATCGCCTCCATCGCCTTTGGGCAGGCGGTGCCCGCCGTGGACGGCAACGTTTTACGGGTCATCGCCCGGCTCACCGGGGACGAGGGGGACATCACCCGCCCGGACACCAAGCAGCGCATCCGCCGGCTGCTGCTGGACACCATGCCCCGGAACCTGCCGGGGGCCTACAACCAGGCGCTGATGGAGCTGGGGGCGCTGGTCTGCCTGCCCAACGGCGCGCCGGACTGTGCCCATTGCCCGGTGGCGGCGTGGTGCGTGGCCTGTCAGCAGGGGCGCACCGCCGAGCTGCCCGTCAAAGCCGCCAAGCGGCCCCGGACGGTGGAAAGCCGCCGGGTGTACCTGCTCTTTTGGGAGGACAAGGTGGCCCTGCGCCGCCGCCCTCAGCGGGGGCTGCTGGCCCGACTGTGGGAGTTTCCCAACGAGCTGTCTGACGTGACGCCGGAATACCTGGCCGGGGCTGTTTCCACCGCCCCCGGCCCCACGGGGAAGCACATCTTCACCCACCGGGAGTGGCACATGGATTCCCTGCTGGTGGAGCTGGGCGGATCGGAGCTGCCCGACGGCTGGGTCTGGGCCGGAGCGGAGGAGCTGGCGGCGGTGTACGCCGTACCCAGCGCCTTCGACGCCTTCCGTTCAGCGGTAGAAAAAAGACTAGCTGCCAGCCATTCGCTGTTCGTGGATACGGCTGGCTGATACGAACAGTGCAGAACGAAAAATGCTTAAAACCACCGTTTCCCTGTCCTTTTTGGGGAAACGGTGGTTTTCCTGTCATTGCACATTGCACATTGCTAATTGCTAATTGACGCAGACAGCTTCCGCCGTCCGCACTCCGTCCACGGCGGCGGAGACGATGCCTCCGGCGTAGCCGCAGCCCTCGCCGCAGGGGTACACCCCCCGGAGGGCGCACTGGCCGCTCTCGTCTCTTGGCACCTTCACCGGGGAGGAGGAACGGGTCTCCACGCCAGTGAGCACCGCGTCCGGGTGGGCGAAGCCCCGTACCTTCCGGTCCAGCAAGGGCAGCGCCCCCCGCAGGGTTTCGGTGACGTAAGGGGGCAGACAGCCCTCCAGCGTGGTCCACTTGACGCCGGGGCGGTAGGTGGGTTCCACCTCTCCGCCGCTGACGCTGGCCCGCTCCGCCAGGAAGTCCTCCACCCGCTGGGCGGGAGCCACGAAGCCGCCGCCGCCCGCCAGGAACGCGGCCCGCTCCCACTGCTGCTGAAACCGCACCCCGGCCAGCGGGTCACCGCCGCCGAAGTCACCGGGGTTCACCCCCACCAGAAAGCCGCCGTTGATATTCACGCCGTCTCTGGCCCGGAGGCTCATGCCGTTGGTGACCAGCAAGCCCGGCTCCGAGGACGAGGCCACCACCTGCCCGCCGGGGCAGACGCAGAAGGAGAAGGCGCTGCGGCCACCCGGCAGGTGGCAGCTGAGCCGGTAGTCGCTGGGGGGCAGCCTGTCCCAGAAGTCGCCGTACTGGGCGCGGCTGATGGCCTCCTGCCGGTGCTCGATGCGCACGCCGATGGCGAAGGGCTTCTGTTCCAAGGGGACCCCTGCCTCCAACAGCACCTGGAAGGTGTCCCGCGCACTGTGGCCGGGAGCCAGAATCAGCGTGTCGGCGGGGAGGGTGTAGGTGCTTTCCGCGGTGCGCACCTGTACCCCGGTGAGACGGCCTCCCGCCTGCTCCAGCCCTACCAGCCGGTGGCCGAAGCGCACGTCACAGCCCAGCCGCACCAGCTCCAGCCGGATGTTTTTCACCACCTGCCGCAGAACGTCTGTTCCCACATGGGGCCGGAAAGAATAGGCCACATCCTCCGGCGCGCCCATGACGACAAAGGTGTCCAGCACCGTTTGGATGCGGGGGTCGTGGGTGCCGGTGGTCAGCTTGCCGTCGGAAAAGGTGCCCGCGCCGCCCTCGCCAAACTGGACGTTGCTGTCCGGGTCCAGCTCGCCGGTGCGCCAGAACCGTTCCACCGCCGCCGTCCGCTGCTCCACGGGAGCGCCCCGCTCCAGCACGATGGAGGGGATGCCCGCCCGGGCCAGATACAGGGCTGCGAACAGCCCCGCCGGGCCCATGCCCACCACCACCGGGGGCAGTCCGCCCTTGCGTTTCGGCGTGGGGAATTGGTACGTCTGCCGGGGCAGCTGGCTGACCCGCTTGTCCCGGACCCGGCGCAGTACGGCGGCCTCGTCGTCCACCGCCGCGTTGACAGCCACGACCATGTGAACGTCGTCCTTCCGCCGGGCGTCGATGGACTGCTTCACCAGCTCCAGCCGCCGGAGCTGATTCGGGGGCAGCCGCAGCAGCTTGGCCGCCTTGCGGTATAATTCTTCCTCCCGGTAGTCCACCGGCAGGGAAAGGTTGTTGATTCGCAGCATAGTTTTTCCATCCTGTCGATATAGTAGCTGTTGGCTCCGCTTCTGCTCACTAACAGCTAATAGCTAAAAGCTAACAGCTGATAATTGCACATTCTCAGTATACCACACCGCCCCGACCCCGTCCAGAGGGCGAAACTGTTCGTGTGAGGTGAACTATGGTCGGTTATTTCGTCACCCAGGGCAACTGCCCTCGGTACTTCCGGGAGGAGGCGCTGGGCCTGCCCCTGCTCCGGGGCCAGCTGCCTCAGCGGGGCAATTCTGCCCGTTGGGAACGGAAGGCCCTTCGCTTTTTCTGCCGGGCGGGGGTGCATTGCCTGCTGAATGGCCCGGAGAACGCCGCGCTGCCCCTGACCGAGACGGGTTCCCTCTATCGCCGCAAGGCGGCGGAACTTGCCCTCGTGGAGCTGGAACGGCGGGGCGTGCCGCGTGAAACGGCGGTTGTGGGCCTCTGGGCCAGCCACGCCAGCCGGGAGCTGGAGGCCGCCTGCCGCGCCCTGGCGGGACAGGTGCGGGCACTGGCCCTGGAGCTGCCGGAGCGGGAGACCCTGTCCTGGGAGCTGCAACAGGAGTACGGCATCCCCGTGTTCCGGGGAGAAGGGACCGTCACCCTCTGCTTCACCCCCGCCCCGCCGCAGGAGAACCGCCTGCTGCTGGGAGAAATGCGGCCCAATGTGCCGGGAATCGCCTTCTCCGCGCCGGGGGTGGAGTTGCCGCCCGGCTGTCCGGTGACGGCGCTGCTGGCCCTGCTGGGGGAGACGGGGCGGCTGGGCTGGGAGCGGATACAGGGGGGGGATTTGCAGTAAGTCATTTTTTGAGGCGAAAAGAAGAATTTGCTTTTTGTGGGGGCGGCGCTCCGCCGCCCGCAGATTTTATGTTCCGCCCCTACAGGAAGATGGATGAAATTACCTTCACAGTTTCTGTGAATCGGAACCTTCGCAAAATCAACCCCGAAAGAGAGCCGTATTTGTCATCATTTCCGCAAAATTGATTTCTCCGTCCTCTTTCCCGTTGCAATTTGGGAGACAAACGGCTATAATTAACCTGTATTGCTGTATCGAGAACGAAAATTTGAGGATAGAGGTGTCCCCTTGTACCTGAAAGCGCTGGAAATTCAGGGCTTTAAGTCCTTCCCCGACAAAACCGTGCTGACCTTTGGCGAGGCCATTACCGCCATCGTGGGGCCAAACGGCAGCGGAAAATCGAATATTGCAGACGCCATCCGCTGGGTGCTGGGGGAGCAGTCCACCCGCGCCCTCCGGGGCGGCAAGATGGAGGACGTGATCTTTGGCGGCACCGCCCGGCGCAAGCAACTGGGCTACGCGGAAGTGTCCCTGATTTTGGACAACAGCGACGGCAGCCTTCCCCTGGAGGAGAGCGAGGTCATGGTCACCCGCCGGTACTACCGCTCCGGTGAAGGGGAATACTTCCTGAACCGCAGCTCCTGCCGCCTGCGGGACGTAAACGACCTGTTTATGGACACCGGCATGGGCCGGGAGGGGTACTCCATCATCGGTCAGGGCAAAATCGACGAGATCCTCTCCACCCGCAGCGGCGAGCGCCGGGCGGTGTTCGAGGAGGCGGCGGGCATCTCCCGCTACCGTCACCGGAAGGAGGACGCGGAGCGCAAGCTGGAGCGCACCCAGGACAATTTGCTCCGCATCGGGGACAAGATCGCCGAGCTGGAATTGCAGCTGGAGCCGCTGGAACAGCAGGCGGAAAAGGCGAAGCAATACCTCACCATCCGGGACCGGCTGAAAGGGCTGGAAATCTCCCTGTGGATGGACAACCTGGACCAGCTGCGCCAGCAGAGCCGCAAGCTCCAGGCCGACTGCGACGCCGCCGCCCGCCAGCGGGACGAGGCCGCCGCCGCGCAGGAAAAGCTCTACGCCCGGGCGGAGGAAATCGCCGCCCAAATGCGGCAGCAGGACGTGGAGGCCGACCGCATCCGCAGCCAAATTTCCGATTTGGAGAGCCAGGCCAACAGCCAGGAATCGGAAATTGCCGTCCTCAAGGCCCAGGTGCGCAGCAACGAGGAAAACGCCCAGCGCCTCCAGATGGAGCTGGAGCAGCAGGCGGGTCGGGCCGGTTCCATCGCCGCCCAAATTGAGCAACGGCAGCAGCGGCTGGACGAAATCGAGGAACGCCAGCAGGAGGTCCGGGAGGCCCTGTCCCAGCGGGAGCAGGAGGCCACCGCCAACCAGCAACAGTCCAGCCAGCTGGCCGAGCAGATTTACCGCTTACAGGAACAGGAGGCCATTCAGAACGCCTCCGCCGCCGACGCAAAGGCTCTGCTCTCCGCCCTGGCCGCCTCCGAGCAGGAATTGCTGGACCGGGAGACCAGTTTGCAGGGGCAGATTCAGGAAAACGACGACCTGCTGAAACAGACCCAACAGGAGGCCGAGGTACAGAAGAAACACCGGGCCGACCTGCGGGAGCAGGCCGAGGGGCTGCAAAACGTGCTGGGGGGCTACCAGCTCCGGCTCCGCAGCCGCCAGCAGCGGCTGAAAGGGGCCGAGGACCAGGTCAATCGCCTGACCGTGGAAGAAGGCGGGCTGCGCCATCGGGTCAACCTGCTCTCCGAGATGGAGCGAATGTACGAGGGCTACTCCAAGGCGGTCAAGTCCGTCATGCAGGCGGTCCAGCGCCGCCAGCTGACTGGGGTACACGGGCCGGTGGCCAGTTTGATTCAGGCGCCGGAACAGTACACCGTAGCAATCGAAATCGCCCTTGGGGGCGCCATGCAGAATCTGGTGGTCTCCACCGAGGAGGACGGCAAAGCCGCCATTCAATACCTGAAACGCCGGGACGCGGGCCGGGCCACCTTCCTGCCCCTCTCCGCCGTGCGGCCCAACGCCCTCCGGGACCAGGGGGTGGAGCGCTGCCCCGGCTTCGTGGGGATAGCCAGTGAGCTGGTCACCTGCCAGGACACCTACCGGGACATCGCCGCCAACCTGCTGGGGCGGGTGGTGGTCGTGGAGGACATGGACGCCGCCATCGCCATGGCCCGGCGGTATCGCTATCACTTCAAAATCGTCACGCTGGACGGACAGGTCTTAAACCCCGGCGGCAGCATGACCGGCGGCAGCGTCAGCCGCAGCGCGGGCATCCTCTCCCGGGCCAGGGAGCTGGAACGGCTGCAAGCCCAGCAAGCCCAGCTGCAAAGCAGCCTGGACAAGGCCCGGAAGGACCGGGACAACTGCCAGCGGGAGGTCAACAGCGCCAGCTATGAGCTGGAGGTGGCCCAGCGGCAGCAGCAGGACCTGGACGGGCAAATCAGGAAGGCCGAAACTGAAATCTTGCAGAGCGACCTGCGGCTTTCCACCCTCCGGGACAACCGGACCCGGTGGAAGGGAGAGCTGGACGCCATCGCCCAGCGCACCGCCCAAATCGAGGCCGACACCCAGGAGGCCCAGGGCCGCATCGCCCAGCTGGAGGGCGAAGCCGCCGCCCTCCGCGCTCAGAGCGAGGCCAAGGCCCAGGGCCGGGAGGACTACCAAAAGAAATCCGAGGAGCTGGCCCAAGCCACCGCCGCCCTTCATGTGGAGGAGGCGGCATTAGAGGGCGAATCTGCCGCCGCGCAAAAGGCGCTGGAGGAGCTGCAATCGCTGGAGCGGGACATCACCGGCGACCGGGACAGCCGCCTGCGGCAAATCGCCGACTGCGAGAGCCGGGGAACCGAGCTGCTGGAACGCATCCGCCAGCGGGAGGACCAGCTTTCCGCCCTCCAGAGCCGGAAAACCGGCCTGAACGAGCAGCTGACCCAGATGACCGCCAACCGCCTGACCCAGGAGAAGCAGCGGGTGGAGGCGGACAAAGCCGCCCGGGACAAAAACGCCGAGCTGCTGAACATGGAGCGGGAGTGCGCCGCCCTGGAGCAAAAGCGCAGCGGCGCGGCCATGGAGGAAAAACAGCTGCTGGACAAGCTGTGGGAGAACTACGAGCTGACCTACGACAGCGCCCAGTCCCAGCGGCAGGAGTTGGAGTCCCCCGCCAAGGCCGCCCGGCAAATCGCCGAGGGCAAACGGCAAATCAGCGCCCTGGGCACGGTGAACGTGGGGGCCATCGAGGAATACCGCCGCATCCGGGAGCGGTACGACTACCTGACCGGCCAGCGGGACGACGTGGAGCAGTCCAAAGCCGAGCTGGAGACCATCATCGGGGAAATCACCGGGGAGATGGCCAACATCTTCCAGACCCAGTTTGACCGCATCAACGGGGCGTTCACCCAGACCTTTCAGGAGCTGTTCGGCGGCGGCACCGCCCGCCTGGAGCTTGAGGACCCGGCGGACATCCTCAACTGCGGCATTGAAATCAAGGCCCAGCCCCCCGGCAAGGCCCTGAAAACCCTGACCCTGCTCTCCGGCGGGGAGCGGGCGTTTGTGGCCATCGCCCTGTACTTCGCCTTTTTAAAGGTGCGGCCCGCCCCCTTCGTGGTCATGGACGAAATCGAGGCCGCGTTGGACGACAACAACGTGGTGCGCTTCGCCAACTACATGCGGGGCATGAGCGACAAGACCCAGTTCATCGTCATCACCCACCGCCGCGGCACCATGGAAGAGGCCGACATCCTCTATGGCGTGACCATGCAGGAGCGAGGGGTGTCCCGGATGCTGTCGCTGGATTTGAACGAAGCGGAAAAGGCGATTAAAAGCTCTTAGCTTTTAGCTGTTAGCTATTAGCTATGTGTCAGCAAAACTAAGAGCTAACAGCTAACGGCTAATAGCTCATTTAATACATGGGACAAAATAGAAAAAGAGAACAAAACGGAGGCGACAACCATGGGATTTTTCGATAAAATCAAGAAAATCGGCATTTTCAGTGGATTCAGCCAGCTGACCGACGATTTTTATGACGAGCTGGAGGAGAGCCTGATCCTCTCCGACATGGGCATGGACACCACCCTGAAAGCGGTGGACGAGTTGAAACGGCGGGTCAAGGAGCAGCGGGTGAAGGAGATTTCCCAGGCCAGGGAGATCATGAAAGACATCCTGGTGGAGATGCTGGACCAGGGCACCACCCGCCTGCGCACCTACACCCGGCCCTCCGTTGTGCTGTTCATCGGGGTCAACGGCGTGGGCAAGACCACCACCATCGGCAAAATTGGCGCCAGCCTGAAAGCTGAGGGCAAGACCGTCCTCTTCTCGGCGGCGGACACCTTCCGGGCGGCGGCCTCCGAGCAGCTGACCATCTGGGCCGACCGCTGCGGTGTCCCCATCGTCAAGCAGGGGGAGGGAGCCGACCCCGCCGCCGTGGTGTTCGACTCCATCTGCGCCGCCAAAGCCAGGAACATTAACGTGGTGCTGGTGGACACCGCCGGACGGCTCCACAACAAGCAGAACCTGATGAACGAGCTGAACAAAATCAGCCGGGTCATTCAGCGGGAGTGCCCCTACGCCTGCAAAGAGGTGCTGCTGGTGCTGGACGCCACCACCGGCCAGAACGGGCTGACCCAGGCCAAGCAGTTCAAGGAGACCTGCGGCGTGACGGGCATCGTGCTGACCAAGCTGGACGGCACCGCCAAGGGCGGTATCGCCGTAGCCATCGCCCAGGAGCTGAAGGTGCCGGTGAAGTTCGCCGGGGTGGGCGAGGGCATCGACGATTTGAAGCCCTTCGACGCAAGAGAGTTTGTGGACGCGCTGATTTAACTTTGCAATTATCAGCTGTTATCCAATGGTTGATGTGTAGGGGCGGCCCTCGGCCGCCCTGGGTAAGCAGGTGATAGTCCGGGCGGCCACGGGCCGCCCCTACAGGAGCCAATTGAAATTGCGCAGGCCGTTTCAAAAGATTTATGATTGCAAACCCACCCATCGCATATTCCCACAGGGACAGACGTTGCCAACGAAACGGGCAGAAAGGAAATGAGCCAATGAACAGACGGGATGGACGGGCGGCGGACGCGCTGCGCCCGGTGGAGATCACCCCCAACGTCAACGCCTTTGCGGAGGGGAGCTGTCTCATCCGCTGCGGCGAGACCATTGTGTATATCACCGCCTCGGTGGAGGACCGCACGCCGCCCCATGTGGCGGAGGGCTGCGGCTGGCTGACGGCGGAGTACTCCATGCTCCCTCGCGCCAACCGGACCCGCAGCCGCCGGGATGTGAGCAAGTTGAAGCTCAATGGCCGCAGCGCGGAGATTCAGCGGCTCATTGGCCGGAGCCTCCGGGCGGCAGTGGACCTGTCCAAGCTGGGAGAGCGCACCATCACCATCGACTGCGACGTGTTGCAGGGGGACGGCGGCACCCGCACCGCCTCCATCACCGGCGGCTTCGTGGCCCTGGCGCTGGCCTGCCGGAAGCTGCTGGAGGAGGGGAAAATCGCGGAGAATCCCATTCTCTCCAACGTGGCGGCCATCTCCGCAGGCATCGTGAACAACGTGCCCCTGCTGGACTTGCAGTATTACGAGGACTCCGGCGCGCAGGTGGACCTGAACTGCGTCATGAACGCCAAAGGGGAACTCATTGAGATTCAGGGCACCGGCGAGGGTCGGGCCTTCACCCTGGCGGAGCAGCAGGCGCTGGTGACCCTCTGTCAGAAGGGAATCAACGAGCTGATTGTGTTACAGAATCAGGTTTTGGGGGGATAACGGCATGAAATTCGTCTTAGCGAGCCACAATGAGAACAAATTGAAGGAGCTGCGGGAGATTCTGGGCGCTCTGGGGGTGGAGATCGTCTCCCAGTCCGACCTGGGGCTGGACCTGGAGCCGGAGGAGACCGGCGAGACCTTCGAGGAAAACTCCCTCATCAAGGCCAAGGCCGTGATGGAGGCCAGCGGCCTCCCTGCCATCGCCGACGACTCCGGCCTCTGCGTGGATAAGCTGGGGGGCGGTCCGGGGGTCTACTCCGCCCGGTACGGCGGTCCCGGCCTCACCGACGCCCAGAAGTGCCAGCTGATTTTGCAGGCCATGCAGGGCCAATTCCCCCGGACGTGCAAATTCGTCTGCGTTATCACCTGCTGTTTCCCCGATGGAAAGGTGCTGACGGCTCGCGGGGAGTGTCCGGGGACGGTGGCCTTCACCCCCATGGGGAGCGACGGCTTCGGCTACGACCCCATCTTCTTTGTCCCGAAATTAAAAAAGACCTTCGCCCAGCTGAGCGCGGAGGAGAAAAACGCCATCTCCCACCGGGGCAACGCGCTGCGGGCCTTCGCCGGGGAGCTGGAGGCGTATTTGAAGGAGAACGTGTAACTTTATGGAACTGACGAGCAAACAGCGCGCCCAGCTGCGCGGCATGGCCAACGGCCTGGAGACGGTGCTGACCATCGGCAAGGACGACATCAGCGAAAACCTGGTCAAACAGGCCGACGACGCGCTGGAGGTGCGGGAACTCATTAAATGTAAGGTGCTGGAGAGCAGCACCCTCTCCGCGAAGGAAGCCTGCGACGAACTGGCAAAACGCACCCGCTCCGAGCCGGTGCAGGTCATCGGCGGCAAGTTCGTCCTCTACCGCCACAGCCACAAGCTGGGGGAGAAGTGTATCAACCTGGTGCAGCCCAAGCAGCGGAAAACCGCCGGGAAAAAATACGAGGGGAAGTAAGCCATTCCCCTGTCCTCGGCGCCCCATCTTTCCATGACAGGGAGGTGTATCGTGAAAGTCTATTTGTACGAGCTGGACTCTGTCCGCAAAACCCCTGCCGAGATTCAAATTGCTCAGGAGCGGCTGTTTAAGGAAACTGTTGGGAATGGGAATACTGTGGTACTCAGTGCGAACCAAATCGTAGACGGCGAGGGTTTCATATACGGTTTATACGGCGATAATGGAGATAAAAACTATGACACTATCCTTGAATTGTTTCGGACAGGAATGATAAAGGTATGCAAATTCACAGACGAAAAAACGAAAAAACAGGTAGAGTCTCTAGTCGAATACCGTATGAACAATATGGAGCGAGAGCAATTCTGTTTTTCCGGTGTGGGAAAAGACCTGAGTGTGCGCGCATACATGAGGGATGCATATGAAAACGGCGCAATTTACAAATTAGACGAATGGGTCGAGAAAAAAACAGATGAGACAGAGAAAAAGAATGCAAAGTATGTCCGTCGAGTGATAAAATTGATTTATGAACTTGGAATGTACAATATTTGGGAAGAGGAAGATACAGAGATAAGGGTAACTTTTGAGGACTTGATGAACTACATCCTTCATCCAAAGTCCATGGGAGTGCAAGCGCAGAAGCAGTACAATGATACAATAAAAGACTGCCCGGAAATTCTGTGTGCGATAGACTTGCTCCATAAGCTCGATAAAACAATAGAAAGTGGGGTAAGAAATCGCAGATCTCCCTGGCGAGAACCAAAAGAAAAACTGAATCCAACTGGATTCACGATATACCAAACTGCAAGCGCCGAGGATAAGGCAAACGCCCAAATTATCATTGACCTGTGTTACAATATCGCAGTTGAGTCAGGCATTGCAGGCATATCCGTAGAATATGGGACACCTCATAGAACAGGCAAAAAAGGAACACGCTTATCAGGTCAGCAAATCCAGGAAATTCGGGAAGAGCAATGTGTTCATCTGCTGAAAAAAATCAAAAAACATGTGGAAGATAGACAAAGCGCCCCAGCGGAAATAACACGAGAACAAATCGAGCTACCGATGTGGGGAGACGCTCTGGATGTTATCAATGAAACGGACCTTAAAGAAAAAAGGAAAAACGAGGAAGAAGCGCCGTTTCCACCACCCCGAAAAATTCCAAAAATGATTGAGGCGCAAAGGAAAAAGTGGAATAAAAAATTTGACAGGGCCATTAGACGACGAATTCAGCATTTGCTGCGTTATTTGTTAATTTTGGTATTGGTGATATGTTTAGTTGACCCGGTAGTCGAGCCGTCTTTGAAATATATAATTCGCAAATTTGCTGAGTTTTTACGTTGCATTCCTTTTGTCAGTGTGCTAAAGAGCGTTCCACTTTTTTTGCGCATAGTATCGTATGTGACATCACATGTTTCTGTATATTCTGCAATAACGTACATAATAGCATATTTGTTAACTTATCTAATTGATTGGTTTATTCAAAAAAAGGGCAGTGGAGAGGATGCGGTGCAAACAGTTTGCAGGGTGTGGACATTGCTCAGGAAGAAAAATAGGATTGAGAAATATTTAACGGGAATGGGTTGGTTTTCTCGACAGGTTCATAGAATTTGCACACACTGTAAAGAAACAACGAGTAAAATTTTCAAAAAGACCGCCGAAACGGAAGGACGCTGACCAACCATGACAAACCAACAATCCCCCAACATTGACCGCTATTTCGAGCTGATGGCCGCCCGCCCGGAGGAGTTTCAGAACAATGGCCCTCTGACCATCGTGAAAGACCGGGAACAGATTTGCCAGTTCGCAGAACGCACCGGCAAGCCGGTGGGGGTGGTATACGAGAGCGCCTTTCACCTGATGGTGGTGGACGTGGTGCAAAACGGGGACGGCTCCTGCTTTGCCTATGAGCGCATCCTCAACACCAACCCCAAGGACGCGGTGGTGGTCATCCCCCGATATCAGGGCCAGTATGTGCTGCTGCTGCAATACCGCCACGCCCTGCGGGGGTATCAGTACGCCTTCCCCAGGGGGTTTGGCGAAGGGCTGTCCGCCCTGGAAAACGCCCACAAAGAGGTCCGGGAAGAGCTGCGCTGTACAGCATCTCAGTTTTTCTACCTGGGCCAGGTGGTGGCCGACAGCGGGCTTTCCGGGACGCGGGTGAAGGTGTACCAGTGCGAAATTTCAAAGCCGGCCCCCCGGCCGGGCTATGAGGAAATTCAAAAGGCCATCGTCTGCACGGAGCAAGCGCTCCGCCAGATGATCGGCCAGGGAAAAATCGACGACGGCTTTACGCTGTCGGCGCTGTGCTTGCAAGCGGAAAGGAACTGACCTATGGACTATCCGAAAAGCTGGGAAAAGGAAGTATCTGCCTGGCTGGATGACGACGACACTTACGGCGACGTGGTCATCACCAGGGACGAGGGCGGCCCCGCCGTCCACAAGGTAAAGAAAATCGACTGGCTGGCCACGTTGGGGGCCAACTGGCGGAGCGTGCTGGCGGCTGTCGCGGCGGTGGCCGCAGTGGTGAGCGTGTTGGCGCTGGTGGTAAAGGCGTGTCGAAGCGAGTGAAAATTGGTATCTACGGCGGCACCTTCAACCCGCCCCACCTGGGACACATGGCGGCGGCGCGGGACGTATCTGCGGCCCTGGGGCTGGACAAGCTGCTGCTCATCCCTGACCGGACGCCGCCCCACAAAGAGCTGCCCGCCGGTTCCGCCTCCCCGGACCAACGGCTGGAGATGACCCGCATCGCCGCAGACCGGCTCTCCGGCGGGAGTACAAAGGTCGTCGCCTCCGACGTGGAGCTGCGCCGCACCGGGCGGAGCTACTCCGCCGACACCCTGACCCAACTGCGGGAGCAGTACCCGGAGGACGAGCTGTGGCTGCTGATGGGGACGGATATGTTCCTGACCCTCCACACCTGGTATCGGCCTGACATCATCTTCCAAAAGGCCCACATCGCCGCCTTTGGCCGGTCAGCGGGGGACGAGGCCCGGTTTGCGGAGCAGAAAGCCCGGCTGGAACGGGACTTCGGGGCTACGGTGCAAATTATCCCCCTGCCCGGTCTGGTGGAGGTGTCCTCCACCCAGCTGCGGCAGGAGCTGGAACAGGGGGGCGGACAAGCCTTGCTGGACGAGAGCGTTTACGGCTACATCCTCCGGCAGGGGCTGTACGGCGTGGAAAAGGACCTGACCCGGCTCTCGCTGGAGGAGTTACGGGCGGCGTCCTACTCCATGGTCAAGGCCAAACGCCTGCCCCACATCCGTGGCACCGAGGAGGAGGCCGCGCTGCTGGCCCGGCGCTGGGGCGCGGACGAGACGGCGGCGCGAAAGGCCGCCATCCTCCACGACTGCACAAAATATTGGAATCTCCAGGAACAGTTGCAATATTGTGAAAAATGTGGTATCCTATTAGACCAGGTCGAGCGGGAGACCCTGTCTCTGCTCCACGCCAAAAGCGGCGCGGAGGTGGCCCGGCGGGTGTTCGGGATGCCGGAGGAGATTTGCAGCGCCATCTGCTGGCACACCACCGGCAAGGCGGACATGACCCTGCTGGAAAAAATCCTCTACATCGCCGACTACGCGGAACCCAGCCGCACCTACGACTGGTGCCGGGAGCTGCGGGAGCTGGTGCTGGAGGATCTGGACGCCGCCGTCCTCTACGGGCTGAACGTCACCGTCAATCACACCCGGAAAAAGGGCCAGACCATTCATTATCGGACGCTGGAGGCGAGAGAGTACCTTCTGGCGCAGCGTGAACGTGATTTATCTGTTTCAAAGGATTGATGATTCAAAAGATATAATTTAGGGGGCGTATAAATGAGCAATGCCATTCTTTTTCTTTACAACACTTGGTCTTTTGTCTCGGCGATACTTGCCGTGCTAGGTATTGTTTCCTTGGTCTATACATTCGTGGGGATAAAGACACTTAACACGTTAGGCAAACGCTCCTTCGTTATCCTTTTGGGATGTATTTCTGTGACATACGCTTTGCTTACGCAAATCGTCCAAGCAAACTTTACAGAAATGCCAACGGTCTATAACCAGGATTTGAGTACAGCAATCCAGAGCTTGGAATCCAGAGGTTTGAGTGGGGAACTTGCCCCCGGCGTAGAAACGGAATCAGAGGATGGCTCCCAAATCGTGATTTGGGCTTCACATTCCAAAGGAGATTTGGTTTTCAAAGGGGAAAGTATTTTGCTTTATACGAGCACTTCATCAATCAACGTAGAAGAATATGCGGTAAATAACACTGAAAATGATGACGTGGATGCCGTGGAAGATACAGAACGAGTTATTGTGCCTGATGTGACTGAAAAAACAAAGAAAGAGGCAGAATCCATCATAACTGCTGCCGGGTTGATTCCACAAGCAACATATACTAGTGTCAATGATGAGCTGGAAAAATACGGAACTGATTGGGAAGGTTGGGCGATCGATTTTCAGTATACCCCAGCTGGAGCTGAGGTGGATAATGGCACGGTTATATATATCCACGCTACAGCAGAAAAAGTAGAATGAATGTTGCCAACTATGAACAGAATCATAATCATAGATGCTATACAATCAAAAAATAAAAGGAGAAACACAGCATGGCAGAAGCCTTAGAGTTGACCGCCGCCATCGTCAACGCCATCGACAAAAAGCGCGGCATGAACATTGAGGTGCTCCACACCACCGACGTGACCACCTTGGCGGACTACTTCGTCATGGCCACCGCCGCCTCCACCACCCAGCTGCGCACCCTGTCTGACGCGACGGAGGAAGCCGCAGAGAAGCTGGGCGAGACCCCTTACAGCGTGGAGGGGGAGCGGGAGAGCGGCTGGCGGGTGTTGGATTTCAGCACCGTCATCGTCCACCTGTTCCTGCCGGAGCAGCGGGAGTTCTACAGCCTGGAGCGGCTGTGGCAGGACGCGGACAAGGTGGACATCACCCCCTTCCTGGCGAAGCCGGAGGAATAAAAACACAGAAACCCCTTCCCACAATAATCCGCCCGAAAGGGTTTGTTGAGTATTTTCAGAGAAAAGAGTGATCATGTTGAAATACGATTTTGCAGCCATTGAGAAAAAATGGCAGAAGAAGTGGCAGGATGCCAAGGCGTTCCAGGCCGTCACCGGCGACACCACCCGGCCCAAGTGGTACGGTCTGGTGGAGTTCCCCTACCCCTCCGGGGCGGGTCTGCACGTGGGCCATCCCCGGCCCTACACCGCCATGGACGTGGTGGCCCGGAAGAAGCGCATGGACGGCTACAACGTCCTGTTCCCCATCGGGTACGACGCTTTCGGCCTGCCCACCGAGAACTACGCCATCAAGAACCACGTGCATCCGGCCACCGTCACCCAGGAGAACATCAAGAACTTCACCCGCCAGCTCCATATGCTGGGCTACTCCTTCGACTGGGACCGGCTCATCGACACCACCGACCCCAAGTATTACAAGTGGACCCAGTGGATCTTCCTCCAGCTGTTCAAGCACGGCCTGGCCTACAAGACCACCATGCCCGTAAACTGGTGTACCTCCTGCAAGTGCGTCCTGGCCAACGAAGAAGTGGTGGAGGGCGTCTGCGAGCGGTGTGGCTCCCCCGTGGTTCGCAAGGAGAAGAGCCAGTGGATGCTGAAAATCACCGCCTACGCCCAGAAGCTCATCGACGGCCTGGACGACGTGGACTATATCGAGCGGGTCAAAATCCAGCAGAAGAACTGGATCGGCCGCTCCACCGGCGCGGAGGTCAACTTCCAGACCACCGAGGGGGACGTCCTCACCGTCTACACCACCCGCTGCGACACCCTGTTCGGCGCGACCTACATGGTCATCGCCCCGGAGCACGCCTACGTGACCAAGTGGAAGGACAAGCTGACCAACTACGACGAGGTGGAAGCCTACGTGAAGAAGGCCGCCTCCAAGTCCGACTTTGAGCGCACTGAGCTGGCAAAGGACAAGACCGGCGTCAAGCTGGAGGGCGTTCGCGCCATCAACCCCGTCAACAACGAGGAGATCCCCATCTTTATCTCCGACTACGTGCTGGCTACCTACGGCACCGGCGCAATTATGGCCGTGCCTGCCCACGACACCCGCGACTTCGAGTTCGCCAAGGTCTTTGACCTGCCCATCATCCAGGTGGTCGCCAGCAGCGACGGCGCGCTGGTGGATCTGAGCAAGGAAGCCTTTACCGACGTGGCCACCGGCGTGATGGTCAACTCCGGCTTCATCACCGGCATGACGGTGGAAGAGGCCAAGGAAGCCATGATCAAGTACCTGGAGGAGAACCACATCGGCCACGCCCAGGTCAACTACAAGCTGCGGGACTGGGTGTTCTCCCGCCAGCGGTACTGGGGCGAGCCCATCCCCATCGTCAAATGCCCCAAGTGCGGCTATGTGGCGCTGCCGGAGGACCAACTGCCCCTGCTGCTGCCCGAGGTGGAGAGCTACGAGACCACCGACGACGGCGAATCCCCCCTCTCCGCCATGACCGACTGGGTCAACACCACCTGCCCCTGCTGCGGCGGCCCTGCCCAGCGGGAGACCGACACCATGCCCCAGTGGGCGGGTTCTTCCTGGTACTTCCTGCGGTATATGGACCCGAACAACGACGACGCTCTGGCCTCCAAGGAGGCCCTGGAGTATTGGGGCCAGGTGGACTGGTACAACGGCGGCATGGAGCACACCACCCTCCACCTGCTCTACAGCCGGTTCTGGAACAACTTCCTCCATGACATCGGCGTGGTGCCCTACGCCGAGCCTTACGCCAAGCGCACCAGCCACGGCATGATTTTGGGTAAGAACCCCCATTACGTGGGCAACTTCGAGACTCAGGCGGAAAAGGACGCCATGGTGGAGAAGTACGGCAATCAGGCCCTCCGCCCCTCCGTCAAGATGTCCAAGAGCCTGGGCAACGTGGTCAACCCCGACGACGTCATTCGGGAGTACGGCGCGGACACCATGCGGCTGTATATCATGTTCATCGGCGACTTTGAAAAGACCGCCACCTGGTCCGACGAGGCGGTGCGGGGCTGCAAGCGGTTCCTGGACCGTGTCTGGAACCTCCAGGAGAAGTGCGGTGACAGCCTGGAGTATTCTCCCGACAACGTGGCCGCCATCCACAAGGCCATTAAGAAGGTCAACGAGGACATCGAGGCCATGAAGTTCAACACCGCCATCGCCACCATGATGGCCCTGACCAACGACTTCTACGCCAACGGCTGCACCAAGGGCGATTTGAAGGCCCTGCTGCTGCTGCTGTCCCCCATCGCCCCCCATATCTGCGAGGAAATGTGGGAGAACCTGGGCTTTGCCGGGGAGGGCATGATCTGCAAACAACCCTGGCCGGAGTATGACGAGAGCAAGACCGTAGCCGCCACGGTGCAGCTGGCGGTGCAGGTGGCGGGCAAGGTCCGCGCCAACATCGTGGTCCCCACCGACGCCGACGACGAGGCCGTGGTCGCCGCGGCTCTGGCCGACGCCAAAATTCAGCGCCAGGCCGAGGGCAAGCAGCTGGTGCGGAAGATCGTCGTGCGGGATAAGAAGTCCAAGGCCGTGAAGATCGTCAACCTGATTTTTAAGTAAAACGATTTTAACGCACAAAACCCCCGTCCGCACACACGGACGGGGGTTCCTGTTCGTCAAATGGAATTATGAGGGCTTCCTTCTGCCCTGTCTATCAGCTTTAGCTTTTCCCGGCGGGTCAGCCCTTTGATTGCCATTTCCCGGCGGAGGGCGTCCCCCTTGGTGGGCTGTTCCTCCCGGTAGACCACCTCCACCGGCAGGCGGCTGCGGGTGTACTTCGCGCCCCGGCCCCGGTTGTGGACTTCCGCCCGCCGGTCCACGTCGGCGGCAATGCCGGTGTAGAGGGTGCCGTCGGCGCACCGAACCATATAGACCCACCAGCTGTGGGGTTCCATCCGCACCGTCTCCTTTTCTCGGTTTTTTCCCAGAATAGCGCGAAAAAAGGGAAATTGCAAGGGTATTCTTCTCCAAAATCAGCGAAGTGTACTCCTTGCGGGCGGCCACGGACCGCCCCTACAGGCAAGGCAATTTTCCCCAGCACTTTTCAAAATAGATGTACATACCGCGCAAAAAGCGCCGCCCAAACGGGCGGCGCTGTGGTATCTAAAACGAATCACAGGATTCGGAGCTTTTAGTCTGCCCCCCGCGCCGACAGCTGCCAGCGAGTGGAGCAGTGAGGTCAGAAAAGATGTGGCCCATCTATCAGGAGCGTCGGCGGAAGCAGCCCCCGGAGGGCTTCCGCCGCAGCGCCTTGTTTGACTGTCCCTATCTTACCACTCCGCCGGGGCGAATTGTTGGCGAAACTGCAAAAGAGTTGTGAAAAGAACATGAACCGTTTTGCGAATTTTGCACAACCGGAGCGTTTTTCTATTTTTTAGAAATTTCGGGGCCGCCGGAGCCGTTTTCCCGGTTCAAAGGGCTTGCAATCTTAGAGAAGGTTTGTTATGATAATAAAAAGACTGTGTTTTCCCGCAAAACGGGGCAAAGTATTTCCCCGAAACGAAGAAAACGGTGGGACGGGCCGCCGCCCTCCGGTTTCCCCTCGCCCACGGCAGGAGGCTTTCGCGGCAGTGAAGAAGCAGCGCAGAAAACTGAATTTTTCCGCCAATCCCGGGCGGGTGCTGGCCTTCAGCTTTTTCGCCATCATCCTGGTGGGGACGGCGCTGCTGACCTTGCCCGTCTCCAGCCGGGACGGGACCTGGACCAGCCCCCTGACCGCCCTCTTCACCGCCACCAGCGCCACCTGCGTCACCGGCCTTGCCACAGTGGACACCGGACTGTGGTGGAGCGGCTTCGGCCAGGCGGTGATTTTGGTAATGATCCAGCTGGGCGGACTGGGCTTTATGACGGTGTTTTGCACCTGCGCCATCGTTTTGCGCCGCCGCCTGTCCATCTCCCGGCAGATGGTGCTGATGGGGGCGCTGAACGTCAACACCGTGGAGGACGCTCTGGGCATCGCCAAACACGCGGTGCTACTGACCCTCTCCTTCGAGGGGGCGGGCGCTGTCGTGCTGGCGGCGCGGTTCGTGCCGGAGTACGGCTGGGGCAAAGGCATTTGGTACGGCGTGTTCCATTCGGTCTCCGCCTTCTGCAACGCCGGGTTCGACCTGGTGGGGGGCATGGCGAATTATGTCCACGACCCGGTGGTGAACCTGACGCTGGTAATTTTGATCATCTGTTCCGGCCTGGGCTTTTTCGTCTGGGAGGAACTGCTTTGGCATAGGGACGGACGCCTTTCCCTGCCCAGCCGCCTGGTGCTGCTGACCACGGCGGCGCTGGTGGTCTCCGGCACGGTGTTTTTCCTGCTGCTGGAGTGGGACGGCGCGTTCAGCGGATTTTCCGGCCCGGAAAAGCTGCTGGCGGCGCTGTTCCAGTCGGTGACGCTGCGGACGGCGGGCTTCTCCACCGTGGACCAGGGGGCGCTGACCGAGAGCAGTCAGGCCCTGAGCATCTTCTATATGCTCATCGGCGGCGGCTCCGGCTCCACCGCAGGCGGCATCAAAGTTGGCACCGCGGCAGTGCTGGCCCTGGCCCTGCGCTCCGGTCTCCACGGTCGGGAGCGCGTGACAGTGCGGGGCCGCACCATCCCTCATCGGCAGGTGTTCAACGCCATGACACTGACGCTGCTGGTGGTCATGGCGTTCTTCGCCGGGGCGGTGTTCCTCTCCGTCCGGGAGGGGCTGCCCTTCCTGGCCTCCGCCTTCGAGACCGCCTCCGCCATTGCCACGGTGGGTCTCTCCACCGGCATCACCGCGTCTCTCTCCGCCCAGTCCCAGGTGGTGCTCATCTGCCTGATGTACCTGGGGCGGGTGGGCATTTTGTCCTTCTCTTTCGCGGTGCTGACCCACAGGCCGGTGGAGGAAAAAATCAATTATCCCTATGT
Source organism: Clostridiales bacterium (assembly GCA_020859945.1). Taxonomy (GTDB): domain Bacteria; phylum Bacillota; class Clostridia; order Oscillospirales; family Oscillospiraceae; genus Onthomonas. The sequence continues at coordinate 42,033 of JAJBVG010000005.1, forward strand.
GGATATGATGATCGGGTAATATCAATGTGCAATTTGCAATGAGCAATTTGCAATTTAGGGGAAAACGAATGTGGTCGCTTTCCTGCTGGACGCATTGTCTTCAGGTGCGCTCCGGTTATAGAATGATAGTTAAAAATCCGGCCATTGCACATTGTACATTGCTAATTGCTAATTCCCCTGGAGGGTACATGATTATGAAAACCTACGCAGTTGTGGGCCTGGGGCGCTTTGGCGACGCCGTGGCCCGGGAACTGATGCGCCCCGTCAAGGGCCACCGCCCCACCAACGAGGTGCTGGCCATCGACATCGACGGGGAGCACATTCAGACCATCGCGGACCACGTGACCCGGGCGGTGCAGGCGGACTTGCGGGACCCGGAGGTGGTGCAGGCCCTGAACGTGGCGTCCTGTGACGTGGCGCTGGTGTGCATCGGCTCCGACATCAGCACCAGCGTTCTTGTGACGCTGAACCTGAAAGAGGCCGGGGCCAAGTGCGTCATCGCCAAGGCCAGCAGCGAGGCCCACCGCCGCATTTTAGAGCGCATCGGCGCGGACCGGGTCATCTTCCCCGAACACGATGTCGGGCGGCGGCTGGCTCATACCCTGAGCCAGCACAGCGCTTACGACCTGCTGGACCTGTCGGACGATTACGCGGTGGTGCGGGTCCCCATCCCCAAGAGCTGGTGGGGCAAAACCCTGGCGGAGCTGAACGTCCGGGCCAAATACGACATCAACGTGCTGACCGTTCAGGCCAGTGGCAGCAGCCAGCTCCAGGTTTCCCCTTCTCCCCAGACCCCTCTGCCGGAGCAGGGCGGGGTCATGTCCGTGCTGACCAGCCAGGAGGCCCTGGCGCGGCTCCAGCAGCTGTGACGGGAGGAAGCGATGGAACGAATCACCAGCCGCACGAACCCTCTGCTGGGCCACATTAAAAAACTGCTGAAAGACCGGAGTTATCGCCGGGAGACGGGGGAGTTCGTCTGCGACGGCGTCAAGCTGCTGGAGGAGGCCCTGCGGTGGGGCGCGGAAATTACCACCCTGATTTGCTCCGAGGGACTGGAGCTGTCCACCCTGCCCAAAACCGGGCGGCTGGTGCAGGTCCCCGCCGGAGTGATGGCCTCCATCTCCCCCATGAAAGCCCCCCAGGGGGTGCTGTTCACCTGTAAACAACCCGATTTGACCCCGCCGGAGCGGTTGGACGGGCGGACATATTTGGTGCTGGACGGCCTCCAGGACCCCGGCAACGTGGGGACCATCTGGCGCAGCGCTGATGCCTTTGGCGCGGCGGGGCTGCTGCTCACCGGCCACAGCGCCGACCCCTACAGCTGGAAGGCGGTCCGGGCCAGCATGGGGGCGGCGTTTCGTCTGCCCGCGTGGGAGGTCACGCCAGAGGAACTGCAAACCCTGTGCCGCGCCAGCGACCTGCCCCTGTGGGGCACCGCACTCCAGGCGGACACCGCCGACCTGCGGCAGCTGGACGGGGGCCGCTGCGCCCTGGCCGTCGGCAGCGAGGGCAGCGGCCTCTCGCCGGAGGTGCTGGCCCTGTGCGATGGGACAGTGAAAATTCCCATGGAACCCCGCTGTGAATCGCTGAACGCGGCCATGGCCGCCACGGTGGTGCTGTGGGAACGATACCGTTCCAATTAGCAATGTGCAATTTACAATTCGGAAAACCCAATCATTACACATTGCTAATTGCACATTTTGCCGATTCACTTAATTCAGAAAAAACGACACGATAAGGAGGAGGCGTCGGCGTATGCTGTCTGTGACAAAGTTCTGGGTGTGGCTGTCCACCGTCTGTGAACCAGACATCGCCTGGCGGGTCTACTGCCACTTTGGATCGCCGGAGACAGCGTATTTTGCCGACGCGGACGAATACCGGGCCGTGGAAGGGCTTTCCTCCAAGCAAATCGCCCAACTGGGGGACAAATCCGCCTCTTCCCAGCGGGTGGAACAAATTCTGGCGGACTGTGACCGGTTGGGCGTGCATATTTCCACCTGGCAGGACGCAGATTATCCCGAGCGGCTGCGGAACATCTACACGCCGCCGCTGGTGCTGTACTTTCTGGGCAAGCCTCTGCGTCTGGAGGAAGAGTGCGCCATTGCAATGGCCGGTTCCCGCCGCTGCTCCGCCTATGGCCGCTCCATGGCGGAGAAGTTTTCCCGGGATCTGACCCGGCAGGGCGCGCTGGTGGTGACCGGTATGGCCTCCGGCTGCGATGAGGCGGCGCTCATCGGCGCGATGCAGGCGGGCGGACCGGTGGCCGCGCTGCTGCCCGGCGGGGTGGACGTGCCCTTTGAGGACAACGCCTACTATCGTCAGCTTTACCGGGACGTGGCCTCCCTGGGCACGCTCATCAGCACCTACCCGCCAGGGACCGACAACGACCACGCCCACTTCCAGTTCCGCAACCCGGTGCTCACCGGTCTGACTGTGGCCACCCTCTGCATCGAAGCTCCCAGCCGCAGCGGGGTGCTGCAAGTGGCGGCCTTCGCCCAGGAGCAGCAACGGACGGTGTACACCATCCCCGCCAATCTGACTTCCACCTCAGCGGCAGGCACCAACGCCCTGCTCTGCAACGGACTGGCTCTGCCGGTGCTGTCGGCGGAGGACCTGCTGCTGCCCTACCGGGATCGATATCCCCGGCTGGCGCCCAAGCCCAGGGCTGCGGCCCCCAAGCCGGAGAAAACCGCACCCGTCCCTGCGCCGGAGACGGCAAAAAGGACCGATCCCGAGGCGGCGGCTGCCCCGAATCAGCAAAAAAAGGTTGACAGCGGCGAAAAGTCAGACTATATTGACTTACGGAAAAGCGGTTCGACCTTTACAGACGACGAGCAGGCGGTGCTGCTGGCCCTCCAAGCCAGGGAAAAGTCCGCCGAGGAGCTGACCGCCGAAACCGGCGTTCCCACCTCCCGTACCCTGGCGGCCCTGACGCTGCTGACCCTGCGGGGCTATGTGGAGGAACTGTCCGGGGGCCGGTTCAAAACCGAGCTGCGGGTGAAATAGCCGCCGTCAACCTGTTTCGCACTTCAATTCGTTGGAGGAATCTTCTTTATGGCAAAAACCGATCTGGTGATCGTGGAATCACCGGCAAAGGCAAAAACGATTGGCCGATACCTCGGCCCCAACTATACCGTCATCGCCTCTATGGGCCACATCCGGGACTTGCCAAAAAGCAAGCTAGGGGTGGACATCGAGGCCGACTTCCAGCCCGACTACCAGCCCATCAAGGGCAAAGAGGACATCATCAAGAGCCTGCGCAAGGCCGCTAAGAACAGCAACCGGGTCTACCTGGCAACCGACCCGGACCGGGAGGGGGAAGCCATCTCCTGGCACCTGAAGGAGCTGCTGGAGCTGCCCGACGACCGAACCTATCGCGTCACCTTTAACGAGATCACCAAAACCGTGGTCAACGAATCCATCGCCGCGCCCCGGGCCATCGACCAGGACCTGGTGGACGCACAGCAGGCCCGACGCATTTTGGACCGCATCGTGGGCTATCAGCTGTCCCCCCTGCTGTGGCGGAAAATTCGCCGGGGGCTCTCCGCCGGGCGGGTCCAGTCCGTGGCCACCCGGCTGGTAGTGGACCGGGAGAACGAGATTCGTGCCTTCGTCCCCCAGGAATACTGGTCCCTGGACGTACGGCTGGAGCGCATCGCCCCCCAAATCGGCTCCTTCCTGGCCCACTACCACGGGGAGGGCAAAAAGAAGGCCGAGCTGCCCAACGAGGCGGCGGTGGACGCGATTCTGGCGGACGTGGCGGTGAAACCCTTTGTAGTCACCGGCGTGCGCAAAGGGGAGAAGCAGCGCCAGCCCGCGCCCCCCTTCACCACCTCCACCCTCCAGCAGGAGGCCAGCCGCAAGCTGGGCATGGCCCCCCGGCGCACCATGTCCATCGCCCAACAGCTCTACGAGGGCGTGGACATCGAGGGAGAGGGCGCTGTGGGCCTCATCACCTATATGCGTACCGACTCCCTGCGCCTCTCCGTGGAGGCCACCGACAGCGCCCGCTCGTTCATCCGCGCCCGCTACGGTGGGGCCTATGTTCCCGCCAACACCCGGGTCTACAAGGCCAAGGCCAACGCCCAGGACGCCCACGAAGCCATCCGCCCCACCAATGTGGAGCTGGCCCCCGACGTGGTGCGCAAGAGCCTGACCTCCGACCAGTACAAGCTCTACAAGCTCATTTGGAGCCGGTTCCTGGCCTGCCAGATGTCCAACGCCGTGTTCGACACCGTTTCCATCGACGTGACCAGCGGCACCCACCTGTTCCGGGCCAGCCACCAGAGCATGAAGTTCTCCGGCTTCACCGCCGTCTATGTGGAGAGCAAGGAGGAGGGCGAGGAGGCCGTGGGGTCTCCGCTGCCCGACTTGGCCGAGGGCGAGACTGTCCGCAAGACCGCCCAGGACAAGGTCCAGCACTTCACCCAGCCGCCACCCCGGTTCACCGAGGCCACCCTCATCAAATTGCTGGAGGAGCGGGGCATTGGACGACCCTCCACCTACGCCCCTACCGTCTCCACCATTCAGGACCGCTACTATGTGGTCAAGGAGGGCCGCGCCCTCCGCCCCACCCCGCTGGGCGAAGTCGTCACCCAGCTGATGGAGGACAAATTCACCGACATCGTGGACCCCAACTTCACCGCCCGGATGGAAAGCGACCTGGACGAGGTGGAGCGGGGCAAGGAGGACTGGAAGGAGCTGCTGCGCCGGTTCTACGCCGGGTTCCACGCCGAGATGGAGCAGGCGGAGAAGGATCTGGACGGGGAGCGCATCAAGATCCCCGATGAGGTCTCCGACGAGGTCTGTGATGTCTGCGGCAGACAGATGGTCATTAAAATCGGCAGATTTGGCCGGTTCCTGGCCTGCCCCGGCTACCCGGAGTGTACCTTCACTAAGCCCCTCGTCATCGAAATGCCGGGCAAATGCCCCAAGTGCGGGGGCCGCATCCTGAAAAAGACCAGCCGCAACGGGTACACCTACTACGGCTGTGAGTACAACCGCTCCCCCAACGATAAGATGGTCTGCAACTTCATGACCTGGGACGTGCCGGTGAAGGAGAACTGCCCCATCTGCGGCCAAACCATGTTCAAAAAGTCTGGCAGAGGGGCGAATAAGCCCTTCTGCATCAACGAAAAGTGCGAGAACTTCACCCCGGAGGAGTTGCGCCCCGGCTACCGCAAGCCCAAGGAAAAGACGGAGGACGCCGTCTCCCAGGCGGCGGCGGAGGCGATTGCAGAATCGGACAAGACCGCCGACAAGAAAACGGCGGCGAAGAAGTCCACAACTGCGAAGAAATCCACAGCCAAGAAACCTGCCGCGAAGAAGGCGACCACCACGAAATCCACCGCGAAGAAGGCCCCGGCGAAGAAATCCACCGCCCAAAAGGACCCCAACAAGCCCAAGCGGGAGCTGACCGAGGCCCAGCGGGCGGCGCTGGAGCGGGGCCGGGCCATTCAAGCGGCCAAGCGGGAGGCCGCCAGGCAGCAAAAATCGGAGGAATAAATGGAACCTGTCGTCGTCATAGGCGCGGGGCTGGCGGGGTGCGAGGCCGCCTGGCAGCTGGCCAGGCGGGACGTTCCCGTCACCCTGTACGAGATGAAGCCCCACAAGCAGACCCCCGCCCACAAAAGCCCGGACTTCGCGGAGCTGGTCTGCTCCAACTCCCTCCGGGCCAACAACGTGGAGAACGCCGTGGGCCTGCTGAAAGAGGAAATGCGCCGCTGCGGGAGCCTTATCATGGCCCAGGCGGACGCCAACGCCGTCCCCGCCGGGGGCGCGCTGGCGGTGGACCGGTACGCCTTTTCTGAGGCCGTCACCCAGGCCATCCGAAACCACCCCAACATCACGGTGGTGGAGCAGGAGGTCACGGAACTGCCCCCGGAGGGGCAGGTGCTGATTGCCAGCGGCCCCCTGACCTCCGACCCGCTGGCGGAGCATCTGGCCCGGCGGTTCCCCCAGCAGAACTATCTGCACTTTTTCGACGCAGTGGCCCCGCTGGTGTCCTTCGAGAGCATCGACATGGACAAAGCCTGGTTCGGCAGCCGCTACGACAAGGGCACCGCCGACTACATCAACTGCCCCATGAGCCGGGAGGAGTACGACGCTTTCTGGCTGGCCCTGTGCCAGGCGGAGGAGGCCAAGCTCCACGGCTTCGAGGACAAAAACGTCTTTGAGGGCTGTATGCCGGTGGAGGTCATGGGCCGCAGGGGACACGATACCCTCTGCTACGGCCCTCTGAAGCCGGTGGGCCTCCCCGACCCCAGGACGGGGCAGGAGCCTTACGCCGTGGTGCAGCTGCGCAAGGACAACGCCCAGGGCAGCATTTACAACATGGTGGGCTTTCAGACCCACCTGACCTGGCCGGAGCAGCGGCGGGTGTTCCGTATGATTCCCGGCCTGGAGAACGCCGAGTTTATCCGTTACGGGGTCATGCACCGCAACACCTATCTGGACTCCCCCCGGCTGCTGAACCGCTATTATCAGGTGGTGGACGAGCCGCGGCTGACTTTTGCCGGGCAGATGACCGGCGTGGAGGGCTATGTGGAGTCCGCCGCCTCCGGTTTGCTGGCCGGGACGGAGCTGGCCCATCGGGTGCTGGGACTGCCCCCGGTGGACTTCCCCCAGGAGACGGCGCTGGGCGCGTTGGCCCAGTACGTCAGCACCCCCTCCGCCGACTTCCAGCCCATGAACGTCAACTTTGGTATCATTCCGCCTTTGGGCCGCCGGGTCCGGGGCGGCAAGCGGGCCAAAAACGCGGAACTGGCCCGCCGGTCGCTGGAGGCGCTGGACGGGCTGAGCCTGTGAGGGACAGGGAGAAACCCCTCCGCCCCTACAGGAGAATGGTGGATTTTTCCGGGCAGAGTTGTTATAGCTGGTTCAACGAGACAACCAAACGATAGACAGAACAGAGAAAAAAAGGAGGCCTTTTTCATGAATATCATCATCGACGCGATGGGCGGCGACCTTGCCCCCGCGGAACCCGTCCGGGGCGGACTGAAAGCCCATGAGGAGCTGGGCTGCGAGATCACCTTCGTGGGCCAGGAGGACGCCATCCGCCAGGTGCTGGAGCAGGACGGCGTCAAGGAACTGCCCCAGGGCGTCAGCATCGTCAACGCCACCCAGGTGGTGGAAATTTGCGACGACCCCTCCACCGCATGGCGCAAAAAGAAGGACTCCTCCCTGACCGTGGGCCTCAAGCTGCTGCGGGACGACGGGGCGGACGCCTTCATCTCCGCCGGTTCCACCGGCGCCCTTTTGAGCGCGGGAACGTTGCTGGTCAAGCGCATCCCCGGCATCAAGCGGGCGGCGGTGGCCCCAGTGGTGCCCACCAGCAAGGACAACGCCGTCCTCATCGACGCGGGGGCCAACGCCGAGTGCACCCCGGAGTACATGCTGCAATTCGCCTACATGGGCAGCTTTTACGCCGAAAAGGTGCTGGGCAAACCCAACCCCAAGGTGGGGCTGCTGAACATCGGCACCGAACCCAGCAAGGGCAGCGAGCTGTATAAGGAAGTCCACGACCTGCTGCAAAAGGCCGGGGACGCCGGGCGCATCAACTTCGTGGGCAACGTGGAGCCTACCAACCTGGCCAGCCCCGACGCCTGCGACGTGCTGGTGGCGGACGGCTTTGTGGGCAACATCATGCTCAAGGCCATGGAGGGGACGGCCAACTTCATTGTGGACGCGCTGAAAGACCTGTTCAAAACCAACTGGAAAACCAAGACAAGCTATCTGTTCCTGCGGGGCAGCATGGGGGGCTTCCGGGAACGGCTGGACAGCCGCTCCACCGGCGGCACGGCCATGCTGGGCATCCAGAAGCCCGTCTTTAAAGCCCACGGCAACAGCGACGCCTATGCCTTTTTGAACGCCGTGCGGCAGGCCAAGCTCTTTGTGGAGGCCGACGTGAACAGCGCCATTGTGGAGAACATCGACCACATGGTCCTCGATACACCGAAACAGACCACCGGAACGGAAAAGCAAACCACCTGAACGAAAAGAAGGGTGAATCCATGAAAACACTGGAAGAAAAGCTGGGTTATCATTTTCGGGATCGCTCCCTGTTGGAGAACGCCCTGACCCACAGCTCCTACGCCAACGAGCACCACATGGGCAGCATCCACTCCAACGAGCGGCTGGAGTTTTTGGGCGACTCGGTGCTGGGCATGGTGACGGCGGACAGCCTGTACCACACCTTCCCCAACCTGCCGGAGGGGGAGCTGACCCGGCTGCGGGCCAATCTGGTCTGCGAGGGGAGCCTTGCGATGGTGGCTCGTCAGTTGGATTTGGGCAGCTACCTCAAGCTGGGCAAGGGCGAGGCCGGCGGCGGCGGCGGACAGCGGCCCTCCATCATCGCGGACGCGGTGGAGGCGGTGCTGGCGGCGGTGTACCTGGACGGCGGCATCAGCCAGGCCCGGCGCATCGTGCAGCGCTTTATCCTCAGCAACATTGACCAGGTGCAGGAGGCCAGCCGGGACCACAAGACCTACCTCCAGGAGCTGGTGCAGCGCAAGAGCGGCCAGAGCCTCAGCTACCGGCTCATTGGGGAGTCCGGCCCGGACCACAACAAAACCTTCACCATGGAGGTGCTGCTGAACGGGGTCAGCGTGGGCTCCGGCAGCGGCAGGAGCAAAAAAGAAGCCGAGCAAATGGCGGCAAAGGCGGCCATCGCCCGGTTGGAAGGAAAGTAGCTTTTAGCTTTTAGCTCTTAGCCATGTGCTGCTGACGAAATACGAAGAGCAATAAAATGACGCATTTAGAGGGGAAACGCCGAGGTCTCCCTTTTAAATGCGTCATTTTCAGGTTCTATAATAAATGTTGGGGTCAGGTAAAGCACCTGGCCCCAAATTCATAAA
>JAJBVG010000070.1 GCA_020859945.1 Clostridiales bacterium
TTATACGGCGGTTCATTCTTTCGCATAGCAATTATAGAGGTTCTTTGACAGACTGTGGAAGGGGGTGTTTTTCAACACCCCCTTCTTTTTTTGGCGTTTTCTCCCAAAGAGATGTCGTTACTTCTTGACCTTTACCGTCTTGACCTTGCTCCAGCCGGCGTAAGAGGTCACGCTGCCGGAGGTCTTGTAGGGCCGCATACGGATGTAATAGGTCTTGCCCTTCTTCAGGTTCTTCAGGGTGGTGGTCAGGTTCTTGTTGCCCTTGACCGTGACAGTCTTTGCGTTGGAGAAGTTCTTGCTGGTGGAATATTGAATCTGATAGCCGGTGGCCTTGGTGTTCCGGGTCCACTTCAAACTGATTTTCTTTCCGCTGACGTTCTTGGCACGGGTGAAGTGCTTGGCGGTCAAACGATAGATGGTCTTGGTGGCGGAAGCCTTGCTCTTGCCCGCGTCGTTCACCGCGTAGACCTTGTACTGGTACTTGGTGCCGTTGTTGGTGGCAGAAGTGTCGGTCCAGGTAGTAGAGGAAGTGGTCTTGACCTTCTTCCAGTTGCCGCTGCCAATCTTCCGATAGACCTGATAACTGTCAGCGTCGTCCACGGCCTTCCAGGTAACCTTGATGCCCTTGGCCCGGTTCACCGCAGAGGTGATCTTAGTGGCATCGGGAGCCGTCTCCTCTGTGTCTGTGTCTGTGCCAGTTCCGGTAGCCGGGATCGCCTCGGTCTTGGTCTCGCCGCAGACGGTGCAGGTGTAGGTCATCACACCGTCCTCAGTCTCTGTCGCCTCAGTAGTGACCGTTCCATCGTCCCAGGTGTGGCCCAGGGCGTCAGTCTCATCGGCGGTGTAGGTGTCTCCGCAGATAGAGCAGGTGTAGGTGGTGTACCCCTGCTCCGTGCAGGTGGGGGCGGTGACAACTGCCACATAGTTGTGACCGGTGGCGGGAATGGCCTCGGTCTTGGTCTCGCCGCAGACGGTGCAGGTGTAGGTCATCACACCGTCCTCAGTCTCTGTCGCCTCGGTAGTGACAGTCCCTTCATCCCAGACATGGCTGCAATAAATGGAGATTCTGCCGGCACCGGTGGAATTCTCATAGTTGAGAAGGTAGCCTTCATAGGCGGCAAGGGGACTGGTCGCCGTAGAAATGTTCGCATACCCATTCTCGTCGGAATCGGCAAACGCCTGGGCATAGGCAGCTGTTGCCAGATAATCCTCCACGATATAGTCCCGAATCAGCTCGGAATCGGAGAACATATTGAAACCGTCGCCGCAGTTCCGAAGCGTGTAATTGGTTCCGGCCACGGAATAGGTTTTCGTCAGGTCCAAATCCTCGTATTCGCCGGTCTCCTTGTTGTAGACCTTTACGTTTTTCACGCGGTACTCGGAAGGCCCTGCGATCCATATTCCGTTTTCGTCCTCCTGGACCGTGCTTTCCACCGCCATATCGACCTCATAGGTGAGACCGGCCACATGGAGGAAGCCGCCGCACTCGCCGGTCGGGAGGTATCTCGCCCCATACTCCAGTGCGTCCAGAATGTCCTGCCCGCTCATCTCTACCACGCACAACACGTTCCCGAAGGTGTTGACGGTTTTGCAGGTGAGATAGGTCCAATCTCCGGCCTCCACAGAAGCACGAATCCCGCCGCCGTTCATAATGGCAACGTCACACCCAATGCCGTCCGCTTCATTGAGATACCAATAATAGGCATCCGCGTTAAAATCGCCCAGGTTCGTCTCGCCCTTGCGGACAAGGCGGTTGCCGTCCTCGTCATATATCGTAAAATCAATGTCCGTTTCCGCGATTTTTTCGCCCAGAAGCGCATCAACTGCATCGATCCACTCCTGCTCGATGGCCTGAACCTCGGCGTCCGGTGTGACGTCCGCCAAATCTTCTGCGGTCAGCAGCTCTGCGGTGATGGTGCCGTCCGCCTCAATCGTCATTTGGCCCAGCGCGCTCAAATAGCAGCCCGTCTGGGTCAGCAGCACCTGGTCGCCGCTCAGGTCGGTGACATACTCCGCCTCCATCGTCGTGTGAGAATGGCCGTCGATAAAGGCGTCAAGGCCGGTGGTGTTTGCGATGACCTCTTCCGAAGTCCAGGGCGTGGAGCTGGGGTCCACCCCCAGGTGGCCCAGCGCAATGACATAGTCCGCCTCTTGAGACGCCGCGTCAATGGCCTCCTGCACGGCGGAATACAACTCCTGTCCATCGGTACCGCCTGCGATGCCATAAATATAATTGCCGTCGTCATCCTGGAAGTACTTCGGGGTGGACTTTGTGATGGACTCGGGGGTCGTGATGCCCACAAAAGCGATCTTGACCCCGTTCACCTCAAACACCTGATAGCTGTCCAGCACTTTTTCTCCTACAACGCCGTCCTCGATGTGATAGAAATTGCAGGAGACATAGGGGAAGTTCGCCCACTCAATGGCGTTGAGCGCACCTTCCATGCCGTAGTCGAACTCATGGTTGCCGAGGGTGGCGAGGTCATACCCCATGGCGTTCATGATTTCAATAATCGTTGCGCCGTTGTCCATCCCGCCGTAGGCAGTCCCCTGGAGGTGGTCGCCTGCGTCAACCAGCAGCACGTTCTCCAGCGTGTCCCGGTAGGCCGCCACCATGGAATAGGTCAGGTCCTCATCAATATAGGTGTGGACATCGTTGGTATAGAGGATCGTCACCGTGGACTCATCTGTGGTCTCCAGGCTTTCCACCTCTGCGGATTCCTCAACGTCCTCCTGTTCCTCCTCCTCAGCCGGTTCAGAAGGATTCTCCTGGACTTCTTTCTCAGCGGATTCCGCAGCATCCTCAGTTGCTTCCTCCTCAGCGGCTTCCTCCTCAGCAGATTCTGCAGCGTCCTCCTGTTCCTCCTCCTCGGCGGATTCATCAGAGGAATCCCCCTGGCTCTCCACCGCGACGGATCCGAGCGTGTATTCCTGATTTTCCACTTCCACGGCCCATGCCGAAAGGGAAAGGGATACGCACATACAAACTGCCATACAGAACGCGATGATTCGTTTCATAATGTACCTCCTTCTTATCATGCGCAAGTTTCCCGTACGTACATTTTATTTATACCACAAATCAGGGATGAAATCAACGGTTATTGTAGATTTGACAGCCATCTCCAGGGCAGCGCCGCTTTGCGATCAGCGGCTGCCAGATGGCTATGACGCTTCGTTTCTATCCGTTATATTGCATCGGAAAACACTTGGACGGCCCCAAAAACAGCCATGGTATTATGTACAAAATTAAAAAAGCATCCCAGCGCAGGCTGCGTGATGCTGATAAAAAACAAGCGGTTGGGAGAGATTTACAATGAGTGTTACGGAGGCTATTTTGACGATTCTGTTCTATGTGGCACTGTCAGTGCTGATCGGCTGCCTTTGGGGGCTGATCCCGTTCTACCTGGGACGTAGCCGCTATCGGCCCAACACGGGCCGCTGGGGTCTGATTTTTTGCGGCATAGCCGGGCCGCTCGGCCTGTTCTGGTCCGGCACGGATGGATCGATTGCCCTGCCCTTTTTCGTGATGCTGGGCTTTGTGGTCGGGATCCTGATCAGTGGGCACGACATGCGCCCGCCCCAGCAGCGGTCCCAGCAGCAGCAACCGCAGCAGCAGCAACGCCCAGGGCAGTACGTGCAGCCTGCCGCGGGCGGTCTGACCCTGACCTGCCTGGCGGGGCCGCTGAAAGGTCAGAGTTATCCCCTGGGGCGGGACGGCCTGATGTTTGGCCGGGACAATGACTGCACGGTACACTTCCCCGCCGAGACCGGCGGCATTAGCCGCCACCACTGTTCCCTGAGCTGGCAGCAGGGCGTACCCGTACTGACAGACCTGGGCAGCGCCTACGGCACCTTCCTGGGAGACGGCAGACAGCTGCCCCCACATTACCCCACCTCTGTTGGACCGGGCAGCCGCTTCTATCTGGCTACCCCCGCAAACCTGTTCCAAATCAGTACCCTTTAAACCAACCCCATACAACCCAAAACCCAAAACAAAAAACAGGAGGAATTACGTATGGAAATCAAGAACAACCCGGTGGTCTGCCCCAAGTGCGGCAATTACTACAACCCCTCGATCCACGCCAGCTGCCCGTTTTGCAGCTCTGGCGGCGAGGTAGGCGCTACCATTCCCGTGGGCGGAGGCGGCATCGGCTCCACCACCTTTGACGAGACGCAGATGCCCTACTCCCCCGACACCGGCAGCTTCATCAAGACCGAGCCGCCCTACTCCGACGGCGGCAGCGGCAGCTTCGGCCCGACGGAATCACCCCACGGCGGCGACAGGTTTAGCCCGACAGAGCCGCTCTATCCCGACAACGGCGGCGGCAGCTCCCCCTTCGGGCCAACCATGGTCGCCGGCGACCTGGGAGTCCGCGGCGGCGCGGAGCCGGTGGTCGGCTGGCTGGTGTGCATCGACGGTCCGGTGCGGGGCAACGATTACCGCCTCCACGCGGGCTACAACTACATTGGCCGGGAGGCTGGCGACGTGCGCATCAGCGGCGACCAGCAGATCTCCCGCCAGAACCACGCCATGATTGCCTTTGACGAAACCGACCTGATTTACTACGTTGGTCCCTCTGCCGGGCGCAATATCATCAAGGTCAACGGCAAAGCCGTCATCAACGCCGTAGAGCTGCACAGCTACGACATCATCTCCATCGGCACCACCAAGCTGATTTTCGTGGCCCTGTGCGGCGAACAGTTCAGCTGGAAGAAGGGCTGACCGATGTTGCAATGGATGACTGCCGCTCTCTCCCATTCCTTTGGACCGGTTCTGTTGACTGCGACTAACGAAGAAGTCGATTTGACAGATTTGCCGGAGGATGCGCTAAACGCTATGGGAGACACGGTGAATACCACAACTAATATAACAGAGAGCTTCCAAGGGACGACGGATACAGCGGATAAGGTCTTGCGCCTGACCTCTTCCATTTCAGTGCCCCTGTGGGTACTGATCCTGCTGGGCGTGGTGGTACTGTTGTTGGCAGCAGCAGCCGTGGTGGTGCTGGTGCGCAGCCGCCGGAAGGAGCCGAAGCCGGTCGCCCCGGAGGAGGAGCCGCCAGAAGGACCAGAAGAGGAACAGCTGTTGCAAACCGAGCTGCCGAAGGTGTTCTCCCCCCAGGTGGGCAAGCTCCACGCCCAGGGCAGCCGGGAGGGGCAGCAGGACTGCTTCTCCGCCACCCCGGAGGAGCTTTACCCCAATCTCGGATTGCTAGCGGTGGTGGCCGACGGCATGGGCGGTCTGGAGAGCGGCGACGAGGTGAGCCAAACGGCTGTGACCGCCATTGTAGAGGGCTTTTACGCCTCCCAGACACCGGACCCGGCCCAGGAGCTGCTCCAGCTGCTCTCCAGCGCCAACGGCGCGGTCAACCGGATGCTGGGCCTGGAACGCATCGGTCAGTGCGGTTCCACCGTGGTGGTCGGACTGCTCAAGAATGAACGGTTCTACTTCCTGTCCGTGGGCGACAGCCGCATTTACCTGTACCGGGACGGCGTTTTAATGCAGCTGAACCGGGAACACATCTACCGCCGGGAGCTGGAGCTGTGGGCCGTCAACGGCGAGGGCACCCTGACCGAGGCCCGCACCCACCCGCGCGCGTCGGGGCTGACCAGCTTTCTGGGCATGGGCCAGCTGCGGTATCTGGACCAGCCGGACGCCCCGGTGGAAGCCCGTCCCGGCGACCGGTTCGTGCTGATGAGCGACGGCGTTTACAACGCGCTGCCCCAGGACGAGCTGTGCCGGGCGCTGGAACTGGACACCGCTCAGGCTGCGGCGGACGCCCTGGGCCAGGCCGTGGAAGGCAAAAGCTGGCCCGGACAGGACAACTACACCGCGCTCATCATACAGTGCTGAACGCGGCCCATGACAAGGAGGGGCAATGCCCCGCAGGGAGCGAAGCGGAAGTACCGCTTGACGGTAGAAGGACTGCTTGACAGTAGAGGTGATACACACAATGCTATACACTGCAATTTATACCGACCAGGGGGGCCGCCCGGAAAACGAGGACACGGCCCGCGCCCTGCGGCAGGGTACGGATACCCTGTGCATGGTGGTGGCGGACGGCCTGGGCGGTCACGGCGGGGGCAGGACGGCCTCCTTCACGGCGGCAAAGACCATCTGCGCCGCCTGGCAGGGGGAGACCGACCCGGAGGCCCTGAAACCCCTGGTGCAAAAGGCACACCAGGCGGTGCAGGCCAAACAGACCTCCGCCTGTCAGATGAAAAGTACCGCCGTGGTGCTGGCCCTGGCCGATGGAAAGGCGGCCTGGGCACACGTGGGGGACTCCCGCCTGTACCGCTTTTATGAGGGGTCGCTGGAGTTCCAGACCCGGGACCACAGCGCTTCCCAGGTGGCGGTGCTGCTGGGAAACATCACCCAGGACCAGATCCGCTTCCACGAGGACCGCAACCGCATTCTCCGGGCCTTGGGCCAGGAGGGAGATGTGAAGGTAGAAGTGGGCGGCATGACCCTCCAGCCGGGGCGGTACGCCTTCCTGCTGTGTACCGACGGCTTCTGGGAGTACGTGCTGGAGCCGGAGATGGAAGAGGACCTTCGGGCGGCAGCAAACCCGGAGGACTGGCTGTCCCGGATGCGCGAGCGCCTTTCCCGGCGGATCAAGCCGGGCAACGACAACAACACAGCCGCCGTCGTGTGGCTGGAACCTTAACAGAGAAAAAATAAGGAGGAACAACCATGAAAAAGCGGATTTTTGCACTTTGCCTGGCCATTTTGACCGCGCTGGCGCTGACGATGACCGCCGCCGCCACTGACACCACCACCGACAGCGCCGACACCCTCACCAACGCCACCAGCGGCGTGGTGCAGGTGTACTCCGAGACGACTCTTTCCAATGGCGACGCCCAGGCAGTCATCGGCTCTGCCTTTGGCATCGGCACCGTGGGCGAGGAGCCCAACACCTTCATCACTAACCGCCATGTGGTGACGGCGGAAAACGCCGACGGCAGCTATACCCAGGCCCAGCGGGTCTATATCATGCTGGGGGAGGACGTTTATACGCAGACCCTCCGCGCAGTAGAACTCTACGGCGATCTGTATGATGCCCTTGGGTTGGCGTTGATCGGCATTGACGCCGGAGACCTGCTGGACACCCAGTATGACATCAACTACAACCGCATGGTGGAGTGTAAAGTGCTGTACTATGACGAGGACTACGACTACGCAGTGATTCAGACCTCGGACGGGGAGCCGGTATCTGGCCGGGTCGCCCTGGAGTTGGCCGACGGCGCGGAAACCGCCAGTGTGACAGAATCGGTTTACGCTATGGGCTACCCTGCGGTCAGCGACCAGACCACCACCTCCACCGGCTGGGTGGATTCCGGCAACGCTTATTCTGCTTACATCGGCGGGGAATATATGGAACTTCCCATTTACACCTACACCCAGACCTATAACTCCACCGTCAGCGATGTGACCGTGACCACCGGCTCCGTCTCCCGCTTTACCACCATGGCCTCGGAAAACAATGTGAAAATCATCCAGCACGACGCCACCATCAACGGCGGCAACTCCGGCGGCCCCCTGGTGAATGCTGACGGCGTGGTGCTGGGCATCAACACCTACGGCGGCACCGAATCGGAGAGCCTGAACTACGCCGTTTACATCGACTACGTCCGCGACACCCTGGACGAAAGAGAAATCCCCTACAACGTGAAAACCGATTCGTCCGCCGACGCTGGCCTGCCCATCGTTCCCATCGTCATTGCCGCGGTGGTGGTTCTTGCGGTGGTAATCCTGCTGGTGCTGCGCAGCCGCAAGAAGAAGCCCGAACCCGAACCTCAGCCTGCCCCTCAGCCC
>JAJBVG010000055.1 GCA_020859945.1 Clostridiales bacterium
TTGCGCCGACAATACTTGAGTGGAGACGCTCCGGGAAGATAGGTAACGCTCACATAAAAAAGCTGTCTGTTTTTAATGAACGGACAGCTTTTTTTGCGCGTCAAAAAGGAAAACTAGCATAGAAAACAGGAGGGACCTCCGGCGAAAGGTTCCTCCTGTTTGTTGGCTTTGCGCTAAATCTCAGACAATGACCTGCTTCTTCCGGGGATAGAGAATTTCCCGGTAGTCCAGGTCGCCCCGGTTCAGGCCCATGATGAGCATTTCGGCGGTGGCGATATTGGTCGCCACAGGGACGTTGCCTATGTCGCACAGGTGACAGATATACTTCAAATCGTCCACATAGTCATCGTTCTTGGGGCCGGTGAAGAACAGCACCATGTCGATCTCGTTGTAGGAGATGCGGGCGCCAATTTGCTGGCTGCCGCCATGCTCATGGGAAAGGCATAGCTTGATATCCAGGCCGGTGGCCTCCGCCACCATGCGTCCAGTGGTGTTGGTGGCACATATGGTGTGCTTGGCCAGGATGCCGCAGTAAGCGATGCAGAACTGAACCATCAGTTCCTGCTTGTTTTCGTCAGCCAAAAGTGCAATGTTCATGATGATAGCGCTCCTTTCATGTCATGCAGCCGTCGCCGGTCTGATTGATTTGTGTTGAAGAAGGGGAAACGGCTCAAAACCGGTGCAGCGGGACCTGTTCACCGGTCAGACGCCGGGCGATGTTATAATACCCTGCGCAAGCGCCCCGACGCTGGCAGAGAATCAGCGGCTGGCCCTTACCGCCGCAGACGGGCACCTGGCTGTCCTCCGGGATAACTCCCAGCAGGGGAAGGCCCGCGGTGTCCATGGCGTCGTCGATGGTGGTGTGGAGCTTCCGCAGCAGCTTGCGGGAAACCTTGTTGACCACCAGATGGATGGGGATGTCTTGTTTTCGCAGCTGGGCAATGGCCTGCTGCGCGTCCCGCAGGGCGGCAGGCTCGGTGGTGGAGACCACAATGGCCCGGTCTGCACCGCAAGCGGCCAGCTGAAAGCCCACGTCGATACCGGCGGGACTGTCGATCAGGCAATAGTCATACTGTTGCCTGGCCTGGGACAGCAGGGTCATCAAATCCAACTGGTCGAAGTGGGAGGCGCGGCTGTTAAAGGGGGCCGTCAGCAGGAAGAGGTTCTTGATTTTAGGGTGCTCCACCGCCGCTTGGGACAGGGAACACCGCTGATAAATCACATCGGAAAAATCCATCAGCACCAGGTCGCTCATGCCCAGCGTCATATCCAGGTTGCGCAGGCCGATGTCCATATCCAGGCACAGTACCCGGTGGCCCATGGCAGCCAGGCAGGAGGCCACTCCGCCCACAACGGAGGTTTTTCCGGTCCCTCCCTTGCCGGAGGTGACTACGATTGCAATACCCATTGTCAACCTCTTATATGTATCAGTTTAACAAAAAAAATCTGCGATAGCAATAGTAATTTGTTAAATTTCCAAAAAATCTTTTCGCTTGGGACGTAAATAACCGCTGCATCCACCCTGTTTCGCGCCCTTTTTGCAAAATCCATATCCGTTCCTTACAAAGGATCTTTTTTGATTTTTGCAAATCGCCGGGGGTAACGCTCCTGCGTGGGACGAACCTTTTCCACGCGAATCACTTTATGAGTCACGTCAGTGCCGGGAATTTGATAGGTGTACGCCGTCTGGAGCCGCCCGCCCAACACGGAAATGGCCCGGCCTGCCCGGTCCACCTCCGAGGCGCTGTCAGGTCCCTTCATGGCCAGGAACACGCCCCCCACCCGCAGAAAGGGGAGGCACAGCTCCGCCAGCACCCGCAGGTCCGCCACCGCTCTGGAAGTGACGATGTCATACCGCTCCCGGTAAGCGCTTTGCAGCGCCAGCTCCTCCGCCCGATCGTGGATGCAGGTCACGTCCCCTGCCCCCAGCACAGGGGCGATTTGAGCCAGCCACTGGACCCGTTTGTCCAGGGAGTCCAGCAGGGTCAGTCGGATATCCGGCTGGCACAGCTTCAGCACCAGGCCGGGGAACCCCGCGCCGGTACCCACATCCAGTACGGATTTGTGGGCGAAGTCCGCCGCGTGAAGCAGGGCGGCGCAGTCCAGCATATGGAGCCGAGCCACCGCCACAGGGTCGGTGATGGCGGTCAGGTTCATCACCTGATTTTGTTCCAGCAGCAGCCGACCATACCGGGCCAGGGCCGCGCCCGGAGCGGGGGAGAGGTCCATCTCCCGCAGACCGGCCTCGATCAGTTCCTGCATTGCGTTTCCTCCAAAGGGTGCGTCTCCGGCGCAACAGAAGTAGAGGAAGGCCGGTCAGACAAATATTTATAGATAAATTTATTATACCACCCTTCCAGAAACTTTTCCACACAAATTCATCATTCAATGAATTATTTTTTTCAATCGGCAAAAGAAAAAGCACCGCCTCTCTCTTTTGGCGATGCAACTTGCATTTTCTCTTGCATGTGACTGCCTACTTTGGCTTGACCTTGTGCTTTGGGATGGTAATAGTCAGGGTGATGTCCTTCTCCGTTTCCGCCTTACCCAGCGTGGCGTCCAAGCCGCTGCGCTGCATAGTTTCCATTCCCCGGCGGAGAGTGTTTAAAAACAGGCGAATGTCCCGGATGTAGATAGTGGGTTTGGCTCTGGGTTTGGGCGGTTCTGGGTGGTCAGAAAGCAGGCTGTCGATGTAATCGTCTGTCTGAGCCACATTCAAGCCTTCTTTTACAATATATTCCACCGCCAGCTCCCGCTGTTCCTCCGGCAGGCGGAGCAAGGCGCGTCCGTGTCGTTCTGTCAGCTGCTCCTGTCGCAGCCGGTCCAGCAGGGCAGGGGACAACTTCAACAGCCGCAGCTTGTTTGCCACGGCGCTCTGGCTTTTCCCCACCCGTTTGGCTGCCTCTTCCTGGGAGAGGTGGTAGGTGGAGATCAGCGTTTGCAGTGCTGTGGCCTCCTCCACGAAGTCCAAATCCCGCCGCTGTAAATTCTCAATCAGTGCCAGCAGGGAGGACTCCAGGTCGTCGGCGTTGACCAGGATGCAG
Source organism: Clostridiales bacterium (assembly GCA_020859945.1). GTDB lineage: Bacteria > Bacillota > Clostridia > Oscillospirales > Oscillospiraceae > Onthomonas. Next base: position 3,045 of record JAJBVG010000055.1, read on the forward strand.
GGCACCTGCTCCAATCCCGCCAGCCGAGAGGCCCGCAGCCGCCGTTCTCCCGAAATCAGCTCATATTTCCCGCCGGACAGCCGCCGGACAGACAGAGGCTGGAGGACGCCGTGTTCCTGAATGGACGCGGCCAGCTCCTTCAGCCCCTCAGGGTTGAAGTGGGTCCGGGGCTGGTTGGGATTGGGTACGATGCTCTCCACTGGGAGAAACAGCACCCGGTTGCTCTCAAATAACCCTCTCTTTCGTGCGAAAGGCAAAATCGCTCACCTCCATATACCTTTTCTCATAGTGTAGCAGGAAGGGCGGGGAAATACCGTCGAAAGCCGGGAAATGGAAAAATTTCTTGGTTTCCTTCGGAGAATGAAAGATTTGCGGGATTGTTTCACGTGAAACACAACGTCTTTTTTCTTGGTTTCTCCCGTGAAACATATTTTTTGCGATTTTTGCCGCAAAACAGTTGAAATAAATTTGCAGAACATCTATAATAGACATGTACCGTGAAACACAGAAAGGACATGGCTGTTTATGGCAAAACGCATTGTCATCGCAAACCAAAAGGGCGGCGTGGGCAAAACCACCACCGCCGTCAACCTGTCCGCTGCCCTCCAACAACAAGGCCAGCGGACACTGATGGTGGACTTTGACCCCCAGGCCAACGCCACCTCCGGTCTGGGCGTGGATAAAAACGCCGTTTCTCCAAATATCTATGACGTGCTGGTCAACGGGGCAGACCCCCGGCGGGCGGTGGCTCACACCCCCTGGTGCGACGTGCTGCCCTCCCACAAGTCCCTGGCGGGCGCCGGGGTGGAGCTGATTGGTTTCCCCGACCGGGAGCACCTACTGAAAAAGGCGCTGGACGTGCTGGAGCCGGACTACGACTACATCATCATTGACTGTCCGCCCTCCCTGGAACTGCTGACGCTGAACGGGCTGTGCGCCGCCAAAAGTGTGCTGATTCCCGTACAGTGCGAATACTACGCCCTGGAGGGCCTCAGCGACTTGCTGTCCACCATCCGCATTGTAAAACGGCAGCTGAACCCGGACATCGATATCGAGGGGGTACTGCTGACCATGTACGATGGGCGGACCAACCTCTCTATTCAAGTAGGGGAAGAGGTCAAGCGTCACTTCAAGAAGAAGGTCTACTATACCCTGATTCCCCGAAACGTCCGCCTGTCCGAGGCCCCCAGCCACGGCAAGCCCATTATGGCCTACGACCGCTGGTCCCGGGGCGCGGAGGCATATCTGGCGCTGGCGCGGGAGATCATATCCAAAAACAAGTGATGTTTCACGTGAAACACCGAAAAACAAAAGACAGAGAGGAGCAGTGCAATGGCAAAACGAACCACGTCCTCCGGGTTGGGCCGGGGTCTGGGCGCCCTGCTGGGCGAGGCCGCCCTGGAACCAGAGCAGGAGGGCGTCACCAAACTACCCATCGAGAAAGTCCAACCCAACACCGCCCAGCCCCGAAAGTTCTTTGAAGCCGAAGCCCTCTCCGACCTGGCCGATTCCATCCGCCAGCACGGGATGATCCAGCCCATCTGCGTCCGGCTGCTAGCCAGCGGATACTACCAAATCATCTCCGGCGAACGCCGGTGGCGGGCCGCACGGGAGGCGGGGCTGGAACAGATACCGGTCATCGTCATCGAGGCGGATGACCGCAAGGCCATGGAACTGAGCCTCATTGAGAACCTCCAGCGGGAGGACCTGAACGCCATGGAAGAGGCCCAGGGCTACCTGACGCTGATGCAGGATTACGGCATGACCCAGGAGGCCGTCTCCCAGCGGGTTGGCAAGAGCCGCAGCGCGGTAGCAAACGCCGTCCGGCTGCTGTCCCTGCCGGAGGACTTGAAAGCCCTGGTGGAGGAGGACAAGCTCACCGCAGGTCACGCAAGGGCCATTCTCTCCGTGACAGACGAAGAAGCCCGGTACGCGCTTGCGGAGAAAATCATCGCAGATTCTCTCTCCGTCCGACAGGCGGAAGAACTGGCGAAAAAGCTCTCCGCCCCCCAGCCGGAGGAGCCGCCTAAACCTGCGCCTGACCCTCTGGCCGTGGATTATGCGGCGCTGGCCGCCAAAGATTTGGGTGACAAGCTGGGACGAAAGGTGAAAATCGTCGCCGGCAAGCGCAAGGGCCGACTGGAGCTGGAATACTACGGCGTGGACGACCTAAATGACCTGCTGGACGCCCTGCAAGGGCTGCCCAAACGGGAAAAGGCGTGATTTTTTCTGTTCCGTATTGACACAGCGCGGTCTGTGAGACTAAAATAATTGTTGCGGGAGCATCTGTCCCGCCAACAACAAAACAAGGTGGATGTTATGTTAGACATTAAATTTGTCCGCGACAACCCGGAGGTTGTCAAGCAAAATATCAAGAACAAATTCCAGGACGAAAAACTGCCTTTGGTAGACCAGGTCATCGACCTGTACGCCCAGGCGCTGGACGCCAAACAGAAGGCCGAGGCGCTCCAAGCCAACCGAAACGCCCTCTCCAAGCAAATCGGTATGCTGAAGGGCCAGGCCAAAAAGAACCCCGCCCTGGCGGAGGAGAACGAGACCAAAATCGCCCAGCTGACCGCCCAAGTCACAGCCGAGTCCGAAGAACGGGAGGCGCTGCTGGCGAAGCAGGCCGAGCTGGACGCCAAGGTGCGGGAGATCATGCTGGTCATCCCCAACATCATCGACCCCTCCGTCCCTATCGGGCCGGACGACACCTGCAACGTGGAGGTCCAGCGGTTCGGGGAGCCGGTGGTGCCCGACTTCGACATCCCTTACCACACCGACATCATGGGGGCCTACAACGGCATTGACTTGACCAGCGCCCGCCGGGTGTCCGGAACCGGGTTCTACTACCTCATCGGCGACATCGCTCGGCTCCACGAGGCGGTGCTGGCCTACGCAAGAGACTTCATGATCGACCGGGGCTTCACCTATGTCATCCCGCCCTATATGATCCGCGGCGAGATGGTGGAGGGCGTCATGTCCTTCCCGGAAATGGACGCCATGATGTACAAAATCGATGACCCCACCGTCACCGACCCCAAGAACAACCTGTACCTCATCGGCACCTCCGAGCACTCCATGATTGCACGGTTCAACGGGCAAATCATCCCTGAACAGGAGCTGCCTCTGACCCTGACCTCTTACTCCCCTTGCTTCCGCAAAGAGAAAGGCTCCCATGGCCTGGAGGAGCGGGGCGTCTACCGCATCCACCAGTTTGAAAAGCAGGAGATGATCGTCATCTGCCGCCCGGAGGAATCCATGAAGTGGTATGACGTGCTGTGGAAGAACTCCGTGGACCTGTTCCGCAGTCTGGACATCCCCGTGCGGCAGCTGGAGTGCTGCTCCGGCGACCTGGCCGATTTGAAAGTCAAGAGCTGCGACATCGAAGCCTGGTCCCCCCGGCAGAAGAAATACTTCGAGGTCTGCTCCTGCTCCAACCTGGGCGACGCCCAGGCCCGGCGGCTGGGTATCCGCTACAGCGAGAAGGTGGAGACCGTGGACAAGAAGGGCCGCAAGAAGGTCAAGAACATCACCAAGCTGGCCCACACCCTCAACAACACCTGCGTAGCGCCTCCTCGGATGCTCATCGCCTTCCTGGAGAACAACCTGAACGCCGACGGTTCCGTAAACATCCCCGAAGCCCTGCGGCCCTATATGGGCGGCAAATCCAAGCTGGAAAAGGCCAAGACCTATATCCCGCCCCAGGACTAACTTCCAACCCTTCGGTTTTTGGGAGACCGCCGCAAGCTCTCTCCTGAGAAATAGTACCCATCAGACTTATCGTAGACAAAGGAGAGAACACCAATGAAAAAACCATCCTGGATCGACGAATTTAAAACCTTCATCATGCGGGGCAACGTGCTGGACATGGCCGTCGGCGTAGTCATCGGCTCCGCCTTCACCGCCATCGTCACCTCCGTTGTGGAAAACCTGCTGACCCCCATCATCGCGCTGATTATGGGCAGCACCGACTTCTCCGGCATCAAAGTCGGACCCTTCGGCGTCGGCGCGGTCATCAACGCAATCATCACCTTCCTCATCACCGCTTTCGTGGTGTTCTGGATCGTCAAGGTGGTCAACAAGATCATGCCCAAGAAGGAGGAAGAACCCCCTGCGCCTGCCGGTCCCACCACGGAAGAGCTGCTGACCGAGATCCGCGACCTGCTCAAGGAACAGCAGGGCAAGGAGTAAGATGCTCTCGAAACGTATTTGGGCTATGATGGGCGTGGTGTACATGGTCATCATCGTGCTGCTGATGGTCTACTGGATGGCCACCATGGACCTGATTTCCGGCATCACGGGCATCATGCTTTTCCCCGCCTTCGCCGCCCTGTCCGCTCAGTTTTTCAACCGGCGGTGGATCATCCGCCACGGGCGGGTGGGCCACGTGGAGGACCCCGACTTTCAGGAGCCGGAATTTCCCCAGCCCGGCGGACAGGGAGAATTAGTGCGGGGAATCATCTGTGCCATCCTCGCCCTGGGCCTGCTCATTGTAGGCATCTTCCAGTTGATTGGATACTTTACCGCATAAGAGAAGCGCCGTTCCCATAACAGGGAGCGGCGTTTCAGATTATTCTAAAAATCAATTTCAAGAATGTGAAGTATTATAAAAAGATAAGGGAAATAGCTCTCAAAAGCTCTCCGCAGGAGTTTTGTTGCGAAGCAACAAAATAAAATGAAATTCGTGCTTTTAGCCGGGCATGTACCGGCAAAAGCACACAGGGAGGCCCCAAACGTGCGCGCTTGCGCGTGCGCT
>JAJBVG010000084.1 GCA_020859945.1 Clostridiales bacterium
TGGAAAATTCAGGCGGGTTGCGGGTAGGTTGCGGCTGAAAACAAACTTTCCCTTAAGAAAAACCATTTTTTCAATTTTAAAAAGTTTGTCCTGAATCGCAACCCTATCGCAACCCCCATTTCCTGTCAGCTTTTCACCACACGGCACACCCCCGCAAAACGGGTTTATGAGGAGAATGGCAATGGCCGGTTTGTTTTCAAAACTGTTTCACCGGGGGCCGGAGGGCCACCCTTACTGTGCGGCGGTGGTCCCGGCAGCGGGAAACGCCAGCCGGATGCAGGGCATCGACAAAATTTTGACCGACCTGGGCGGGATGCCCGTCCTGGCCCGGACGCTGCTGGCGTTACAGGAGTGCCCGCTCATCGATGAAATCGTGGTCGTCACCCGGGAGGATTTGATCGTTCCCATCAGCGACCTGTGCGCCCAGTACGCCATCGACAAGGTGACGAAGGTGGTCAAGGGCGGGCGCGACCGGGCGGAATCGGTGAGCCTGGGTCTGCGGGAGATTTCCCGCCAGGCGGAGCTGGCTGCCATCCACGACGGGGCCAGGCCCTTCGTCTCTCAGGAGATTTTGCGGGAGGTGCTGGAGACCGCCGCCAAAACCGGCGCTGCCGCCCCCGCCGTCCCGGTGAAGGACACCATCAAGCAGGCCGCAGACGGCAAGGTACAGCGGACGCTGGACCGCAGCACCCTCTTCGCCGTCCAGACCCCCCAGGTGTTCCAGGCGGGGTTCATCGCCGGGGCGCTCCAGCGCTGCCGGGAGCAGGGCATCCCCCTGACCGACGACTGCTCGGCGGCGGAGGCCCTGGGCATGACCGTTACATTGACAACAGGCTCCTATGAGAACCTGAAAATCACCACGCCAATCGACTTGGCGATGGGGGAGGCGATTTTGCAATGTCAGGCACAGGTTTGAGAATCGGACAGGGCTACGACGTACACCGCCTGGTGTCCGGGCGGAAGCTGATTTTGGGCGGCGTGGACATCCCCTGGGTGATGGGGCTGCTGGGCCACTCCGACGCGGACGTGTTGACCCACGCCGTCATGGACGCGCTGCTGGGCGCGGCGGGCCTGGGGGACATCGGCAAAGCCTTCCCCGACAGCGACCCCGCCCTGGAGGGCATCGACAGCCTGCTGCTGCTGGACCGGACCATGGAACAGCTGCGGGCGGCGGGGTACGAGCCGGTGAACGTGGACGCCACCGTCATCGCCCAGAAGCCCAAGCTGGCCCCCTACATCCCCCAAATGCGGGAGAATCTGGCCGCCCACATGGGCATCCCGGCGGACCGGGTCAACGTCAAAGCCACCACCGAGGAAAAGCTGGGCTTCACCGGGGATTCCTCCGGCATGGCGGCCCAGGCCGTGGCATTGATTGAGAAGGTTTAAGATTTGACAACGCTTTTCTGTAGGGGCGGCCCTAGGCCGCCCGCAGAATTTGCGTTCGTTCCCCGGGCGGCCACGGGCCGCCCCTACAAGTACAAGCTTCAAGAGGCTTCGAGGGAGGACCGCTCCCCCGGAGCCTTTTCCACACTCTCCTTTCGACAGCACACAACAATTCTGTCCCTGCATATAGATGGAATAAGGGCTTTGAAAGGAGATGGTGTTTTGATTTATTATCTGATCGTCTGTAAGAGCCTGACCTACGCCCAGCGGACGGAGGCGGCGCTGGAGCGCTCCGGCATTGGGGCGCACATCCTTCGCTCTCCCCAGCAGCTCTCCGATTCCGGGTGCAGCCACTGCGTCAAAATCGCCCAGCGCAGCCTGACCACGGCGCTGACCGTCCTGAAACGGGCGGGGCTGACCCCCACGCGGGTGTTCATCACCGAGAGCGACGGCAGCTACCGGGAGGTGGCCCTGTGATTTTTCTGGACAGCGCCGCCACCACCCTGCAAAAGCCCCCGGCAGTCGCCAAAGCGGTGGCCCGGGCCATGGGGACGCTGGCCAGCCCCGGACGGGGCGGCTATCCTGCGGCGGCGCAGGCGGCGGAGACGGTGTTTCGCTGCCGGGAGACGGCGGCAAAGCTCTTTGGGGCGGCGGGGCCGGAGCAGGTGGTGTTGACCACCAGCGCCACCCACGGCCTGAACATCGCCATCCGCTCTCTGGCGAAAAACGGCGGGCGGGCGGTGATCTCCGGCTACGAGCACAACGCCGTCACCCGCACGCTGTCCAGTCTGCCGGAGGTGCAGGTGGACGTGGCCCGGGGCCGCCTGTTCCACCCGGAGGAGCTGGCGGCGGAGTTTGCGCGGCTGCTGCCGGGGGCGGACTTCGCGGTGTGCTGCCATGTGTCCAACGTGTTCGGCTACATCCTCCCCCTGGAGGAAATTGCCGGGCTGTGCAAAACCTACGGCGTGCCGCTGGTGGTGGACGCGGCCCAGTCCGCCGGGACGGTGCCGCTGAACATGGAGGCGCTGGGGGCGGCCTATCTCGCCATGCCCGGCCACAAGGGGCTTTACGGCCCCCAGGGGACGGGGCTGCTGCTCTGCGCCCCGGGGGTGGAGCCGCTGCCCTTCCTGACTGGCGGAACGGGCAGCAATTCCAAGCTCCAGGAGATGCCGGACTTTCTGCCCGACCGGTTGGAGGCCGGCACCCACAACGTCCCCGGCGCGGCGGGGCTGACCGCCGGGATGGAGTTCGTCCAGGCGCTGGGGGTGGCGCGTATCGGGGCGCGGGAACAGGCCCTGCGGCGGCAGCTGGTCCGGGCGCTGCGGGACGTGCCCGACCTTTACCCCATCGAATCCCCCCGCCCGGAGCTGCAAAGCGGGGTGGTGTCCCTGGTCTCCAAGACCCACGACGTGGAGGCGCTGGGGAACGCCCTGGGCCAACGGGGGTTCTGCGTCCGGGCGGGCTACCACTGCGCGCCCCTGGCCCACGAGAGCGGCGGCACCCTCGCCACCGGGACGGTGCGGGTGAGCTTCTCCGCCTTCAACCGGGGGTGGGAGGTGCGCTGCCTGGCGGAGGCGCTGGCGGACGTGACCGGCCGCAGTAATAGCTGATAACTCTTAGCTTGTGGTTCCTGGCATTACGTGCTGCGAGTACCGTTTGCATGACTTTACGAACAGGTGGTTTTGCTCTCAGCGTCCTTTTTGGCCGTTCGCTTTAGACCGGCGGTACCTGACTAACAGCTAACGACTAATAGCTTGTCACAATGCGGCTGATTCAAAGGGATAACCAATTACTCTGTCACAGAAAATTCAAGGATATTCTCTTGCCATTTCACGGCTATTCGTCTATACTGATTCTGTATAGGCGAATAGCCACGGCCTCTGTCTCCGCTGATGCAGGGCGCAGGGCAGGGCCAAATCGCGGAACATTGAGAAACAGGGATGGTGAACCTATGACAGCGATTTTAACCGTGGCCCAGCAGTGCCTGGGCTACATCAAGACCATCCAAATCACAGACCTGATCGACATCGGTATCCTGGCCTATGTCATCTATCGCGTGCTGCTGCTGGCCCGGAACTCCAACACCGGGCAGGTGCTGAAAGGCATCGCCACTTTGGTGGGCATCATGTGGGTGTCCAGCCTGCTGAACCTCCATGTGGTCAGCTTTATTTTGAGCAATGCCCTGGAGCTGGGTTTCCTGGCGCTGATCGTGGTGTTTCAGCCGGAAATTCGCCATTTTCTGGAGCAGATGGGGACAAGGGGCTTTTCCTCCATGTTCGGCAGGAGCGACACGAGGCTGGACCACGCCGACGAGACCGAGGCGGCCATCAACGAGCTGGTGGATGCCTATACCACCATGTCCAAAAACAAAATTGGCGCGCTGACCGTCTTTGAGCGGGACAGCATCCTGGACGACTGCATCAAAAGCGGCACCGCCCTGGACGCGAAGGTCGATTCCGAACTGCTGAAAAATATCTTCTGGCCCAAGGCCCCCCTCCACGACGGAGCGGTCATCATCCGCGGCGGACGCATTGTCGGCGGCGGCTGCGTGCTGCCCCTGTCCAGCAACACCAGCATCAGCCGGGAGCTGGGCACCCGCCACCGGGCGGGCATCGGCGTCACCGAGCACACCGACGCGGTGGTGGCCATCGTCTCCGAGGAGACAGGCTCCATCTCCGTGGCCGTGGGCGGCTCCCTCAAGCGCCATCTGGCCCCGGAGACCCTGCGGCGGCTGCTGCGCAACGAGCTGCTGCCCCAGGCGCTGGAGGACGAGGAAAGCTCCCTCAACTGGAAGAGCCTGCTCCGCAGTCTGAACGCTCTGCGCCTGACCGACCTGGTGCGGCATAGGAAGGAGGATTCCGACCATGCTGAATAAACTCAGGCACATCAATTTCCCCTATGTCCTGCTGGCCATCGTCTGCGCCATCCTCTGCTGGCTCTATGTGGACGTGACGGTGGAACCCGACACCAGAGTTACCATCCGCAACATCCCCGTCACCTTCGTGGGGGAGGAGGCGTTGCAGGAGGAGGGACTGATGATCACCGACGGCCAGGACGCCACCGTCTCCCTGACGCTGGTGGGGACCCGCGCGGTGGTCTCCCAGCTCAAGCGCACCAACATCACCATCACGGTGGACCTGACCACCCAGGTCACAGAGGCGGGGACCCAGTCCCTGAACTACACCGTCTCCTATCCAAACACCATCAACCTGTCCAGCGTAAAAATTCGTTCCCGCAGCGTCTCCTCCATCGAGGTGGCGGTGGTGAAAGTGGGCAATAAGACCGTCAGCGTGGCGGGCAGCTTCACCGGCTCGGTGGCGGAGGGCTATTTGTACGACAGCAATGACTTCTCCTTCGACGTGACGGGGATCACCGTCACCGGGGAGGAGTCGCAGGTGGAGCAGGTGGACCACGCGGTGGCTACCCTGACCGAACAGAACCTCTCCGAGACCTGGACCGGCACCCTGGCCCTGACCCTGGTGGACGCCGACGGCAACGAGGTGGACCAGACGGGGCTGACCCTGAGCCAGAGCGAGGTACAGGCCACCTTCCCGGTGTCACTGGTGAAGGAGATTTCGCTGGCCGTGACCATCGTGGAGGGCGGCGGCGCAACGGAGGACGATGTGACCTACACCATCTCCCCGGAGACGCTGAAGGTCTCCGGCACCCAGGAGGCTCTGGACGGGCTGGACACCTTTAGCGTGGGCACCATCGACCTGTCTCAGGTGGTCACGTCGGAGCGGCAGAGCTTTTCCATCGACCTGCCGGAGGGCATCACCAACGTCAGCGGCACCACCGTAGCCACGGTGACGCTGACCATCGACAGCAGCCTGACCACCACCAAAGTGACCACCACCAACATCCAGTTGGTCAACCAGGCGGAGGACGTCACCGCCACCCTGGTGACGGAGAGCCTGGACGTGCGCATCCGGGGCGACAAGGACACCATGTCGCTGCTGGTGGAGGACGACGTGGTGGTAGAGGTGGACATGAGCGACGTCTCCTCTGAGGTGACGGGCACTGTCACCCTCCCCGCCACGGTGAAGGTGATGGGCATGTCCGACGTGGGCGCGGTAGGCGACTACGAAGTGACGGTGGAGCTGGGATAATGTTTGGTTATGTGCTGCCCCTCCGGGAAGAATTAAAGGTGAAGGACTGGGAGCGCTATCGGGCGGTCTACTGCGGCCTGTGCCACACCATGGGCAGACAGTGCGGCCAGCTGTCCCGGCTGCTGCTGAGCTACGACTTCACCTTCCTGGCCCTGCTGCTGGGGGCGGGCGGCGACCAACACAGGTGCCGCTGCCCGGTGGCTCCCTGCCGGGGGCGCAGCTGCTGCGCCAACAGTTCCGCGCTGGAGCTGGCGGCGGACGAGTGCATGATTTTGACCTGGTGGAAGCTCCAGGACCAGATTCAGGACGAGCCCTTTTTCAAGGGGCTGGGGGCAAGGCTGCTGTCCCGGGTGTTCCGGCGGGCCTATCGACGCGCCCAGCGCCGCAGACCGGACTTTGACCGGCTGACTTCCGCGCAGCTGGAACAGCTGCACCGGCTGGAGGCGGAGCGCTGTCCCTCTCTGGACCGCCCGGCGGACGCCTTCGCCAAAATTCTGGCCGGGGCGATTCCCCCCACCGGCGATACGGGCCGGGACCGGGCCACCGAGCAGCTGCTCTACCACGTGGGGCGGTGGATCTACCTGACCGACGCCTGGGACGACCTGGCGGAGGATTTGGAACAGGGCAGCTACAACCCCATCCTGCTCCGCTACGGGCTGGACAAGGCCCCGGACCCGGACGGGCCGGAGGGCCAGCAGCTGGGGGTGACGCTGACCCACTCGGTCAACCTGGCCCTGTCCGCCCTCCCGCTGCTGGAGGAGACGGAAAGCACCCCCATTCTGGAAAATATATTATGGGGCGGACTGCCCCTGGTACAGCGGCTTGTCCTCAGCGGCAAGTGGAAACAGCAAAAACGATTACTACGGGAGAGACAAAAGAGATGAACGATCCTTACAGCGTGTTAGGCATTGAACCCACCGCCACCGACAGCGAGGTCAAGCAGGCGTACCGCCAGCTGGCCCGGAAGTACCACCCGGACAACTACCAGAACAACCCCCTGGCGGATTTGGCCGAGGAAAAGATGAAGGAGATCAACGAGGCTTACGACCAGATTACCAAAATGCGGGCCGGGACCTATCAGCCGAACAGCGGCGGCGGTCAGAGCTACCAACAGAGCTACCAGCAGGGGTATCAGCAGACCTACCAGCAGGGCTATCAGCAGCAGAATTACGGCTACAGCGGCGGCACCCTCTACAACGACGTGCGCACCGCCATCAACGCCAACGACCTGGACCGGGCGGCCCAGATGCTGAACCAGAAGCCCCAGACCGCCGAGTGGTACTTCTGCCAGGGCAGTATCGCCTACCGGCGGGGGTGGCTGGACGAGGCCCGGAACGACTACCAGCAGGCGGTGTCCATGGACCCCAACAACGGCGAATACCGGCAGGCGCTGAACATGATGCAGAGCGCAGGCCCCATGTACCGCAACACCGGCGCGGGCACGGGTATGGACATGATGGACTGCTGCACCGCCCTGATGTGCCTGAACTGCCTGTGCGGGGGGCGCTGAGATGGAGGAACGTCGCCGCCGACTGCGGCAGGTGGCGCTGTGCGCCATGCTCAGCGCCGTCACCCTGGTGCTGCTGCTCATTGCCAGCTTTTTGCCTTCGGGACGGATGGGCCTCTCTGCCGTCAGCGGCCTGGCCGTCGCCGTGGCGGTGTGCGCCGTGGGCTACGGCGGCGGGCTGAGCTGCTATGTGGTCAGCGGTGTGCTGGGCCTGCTGCTGCTCCCAAGCAAAGAGGTGGCGATTTACTATTGCTTGTGCTTCGGCGTTTACCCGGTGGTCAAGGCGTGGATCGAGACCCGGAAAAATCTCATTCTGGAGTGGGTCATGAAGCTGGCCGTGGGCAACGTGCTGATGCTGGCGGTTTACTGGGTGCTGCAAAAGCTGCTGCAAATCACCCTGACCTTCCGGGGCGTCGGCTCCTGGGCGCTGCTGGCGGTGGGGAACGTGGTCTTTGTGTGCTACGACATCGCCTTTTCCCAAATCATGACCTACGTGCAGCAGCGGCTGCTGCCGGTGCTGCGCCGGGCGAAATTCGTTTGAATGTTCATTTGTCAATGATGTGAGACAGGGAAAAGGGAAAGAGTTTATTGGTTA
>JAJBVG010000069.1 GCA_020859945.1 Clostridiales bacterium
TTATACCTCATCTACACCCATTTGTGCAATTTTTAGTTTTCAGATACGCCCTAGGAGAAATTTTGCCATCGGAGGCCGGTTGTCGCTTTTTGGGACAAATGGGGAAAACTGTGACACTTTCATGCAGCAAGGTGAGAAAAGCCACATTGCGGCCTCGCTGTGGGACCTGCAATGTGGCTCGTTTTGTCTGTTTTGGGTTGGATTCTGCTTTTTCTTACCGTTCTCGCTTACAGCTCCTCGCCGTTGGTGGCGATGACGTTTTTATACCAGTTGAAGGACTTCTTTTTGTAGCGGTTGCCGGTGCCCGTGCCGTCGTCGTTCAGGTCCACGTAGATGAAACCGTAGCGCTTCCGCAGCTCGCCGGTGGTGAAGGACACCACATCGATGCAGCCCCAGGGGGTGTAGCCCATCAGATCCACGCCGTCAATCTCCACGGCCTTCTTCATCTCCTGAATGTGGGCCTTCAGGTAGTCGATGCGGTAGCTGTCGTCACAGGTATTGTCGGATTCCAGCTTATCGATGGCGCCGAACCCGTTCTCCACGATGAACAGGGGCAGCTCGTAGCGCTCGTACAACACGTTCAGCGAGTAGCGCAGGCCCACCGGGTCGATCTGCCAGCCCCAGTCGGAGGCTTTCACATAGGGGTTGCGGATGGAGTGTGCGTTGCCGCCGTTGACGTCGGTGTTCACCTGCTCCAGGTCGGCCTTGACCGCGTTGGACATATAGTAGCTGAACCCCAGGTAATCCACCTTGCCCTGGGCCAGGATGTCCTCATCGCCCGGCTCCATGACAGGGGCGTTGCCCTCCCGCTCCCAGGCTTTTTTGGCGTAGGCGGCGTAATGGCCCCGGCAGTGGACGTCCGCGAAGTAGAAGCGCTCGTGCATGGACTCCTGGGCGATCATCACATCGTCCGGGTCGCAGGAATAGGGGTAGAAGGGGACGAAGGAGCACATACAGCCGATTTTGAAGTCCGGGTTGATCTCGTGTCCCTTTTTGACCACCAGCGCGGAGGCCACCAGCTCGTGGTGGGCCACCTGATGGAGCGCCTTTTTGGGGTCGGCAAACTCAGAGAACTTGATGCCGGAGTTGGTCCAGCCGAAGATGTCCGTGGCGGTGTTGCTCTGGTTGTTGATTTCGTTGAAGGTCATCCAGTATTTGACCTTGTCCTTGTACCGCTCCATGACGGTGACGGCATAGTGAACGAAAAAGTCCACCAGCTTGCGGTTCATCCAGCCGCCGTACTTTTTCACCAACCCATAGGGCATTTCAAAGTGGCTCAGAGTGATGACCGGCTCGATGCCGTACTGGTGCAGGGTGTCGAACATGTCGTCATAGAACTGCAAACCGGCCTCGTTGGGTTCCGCTTCATCTCCCACGGGGAAGATGCGGCTCCAAGAGATGGACGTGCGGAAGCATTTGAAGCCCAGCTCGCCAAAGAGGGCGATGTCCTCTTTGTAGGTGTGGAAAAAGTCGATGCCCTTGTGGTTGGGGTAGCTCTCCCCTTCCACCACGCCGTCGGTGATGCGGCGGGGGACGCCGTGGGCGCCTGCGGTCAGAACGTCGCTGACGCTGGGGCCGCGGCCATCTTCGTTCCAGCCGCCCTCCAGCTGATGGGCAGCTACCGCGCCGCCCCACAAAAAGGTTTCCGGTAATGCCATAAAGTACCTCCTGTATCAATTTGGAAAAGGGTCCCTGCCGCCCGTGGACGGCAGGGAATAGTTGCTTTTATACGGTGTAGTTGTTACTTTTTCAGGGTCAGCAGAGGATCGCCCACTTTGACGGTCCCGCTGGTCTTGATGGGGTCAACATCAGCGAAGTCCTCGGCGTTGGTCACCAGAACGGGGGTGATGGTGTCGAAGTCCTTGGCAATGGCGGCCAGGTCGAACTCGATGAGCAGATCGCCTGCCTTCACTCGGTCGCCGGCGCTGACCTTGGCGGTATAATACTTGCCGCCCAGGGAGACGGTCTCCAGGCCGATGTGGATGAGCATTTCCGCGCCGATGTCGTTCTCCAGCGCGATGGCGTGCTTGGTGTCGAAGATGGAGGCGACGGTGCCGTCAAAGGGAGCGTACAGCTTGCCATCGGAGGGGACGATGGCTACGCCCAGGCCCAGGATGCCGCCGGCAAAGGTGGGATCATCGACCTGCGCCAGCTCTTTGACCTCGCCATTCAGGGGAGCGTACACGGTGGCGGTGTCGCCCGCAGAGGCGGAGGAAGCAGCGGGAGCGGCGGGAGCGGGGGCTTCGTTGGCGGTCTCCGGCTCCTTTTCGTCGCAGCCAACTATCTGGACCAGAACGATGGTGATGACGATGGTGGCGGCAACGCCGATCATCATACCGGGGAAGGAGGTGGGGTTGTCGGCGCTGATAGCGTTGACGGTGGTCAGCAGGCCGGGCAGACCGGCGTAGACATAGTACATGGTGTTGAACAGGCTGACGATAACAGCGCCGATGGCACCCGCGACACAACCGCAGATGAAGGGCTTCTTCAGGCGCAGGGTGACGCCGTAGATGGCCGGCTCGGTGATGCCGAAGATGCCGGTCAGACCGGCGGAGAGAGCCACGTTCTTGATGTCGCTCTTCTTGGTCTTGATGAACACGCCGAAGCAGGCAGCGGCCTGGGCGATGACGGCGCAGGTCTGGAACGCCTGGAAGGTGTCACAGCCGTAATTGGCAAAGTTGGCCAGAATCATAGGTGTGACGCCCCAGTGGACGCCGAAAATCACGATGACCTGCCAGACGCCGCCGACGATGATGGCGGCCAGGACGGGGACGTGGTTCACCAGGAAGTTGTAACCCATAGCGATGCCGTTGGCCAGTGTGTCGGACAGGGGGCCAATGACCAGAATAGTGGCGGGGACCATGATGATGGCGGAAATGAAGGGGACGCCCAGCGCCTTGAGCACATCGGGGATGTGCTTGTCCAGGAACCGCTCCAGATAGGACAGGACCAGCACCAGGAACAGCGGGGGCAGCACGGTGGAGGTGTAGGTGGTCTCGGACATGTTGAAAATCAGGAACTTGATGGTCTCGCCGTTGGCGATCTGGTCAGCGATGGCGCTCCAGTCGGAGTTGACCAGCGCCAGACAGCACCACATGGCGATGTAGGTGTTGCATTTGAAGTGCTTGGAGGCAGTGACGGCGATGAACACCGGCAGGAAGGTGAAGGGGGTCCATGAGATGAAGCTCAGGACGGAATAGGTGCCGGTCTCCGCAAAGGCGGGGGCGAACTGGTTGATGATGATCAAGCAGCCCTGTACCAGACCGGCAGCCGCCAGGATGTAGACAAAGGGCGCAAAGACGGCGGACATGGTGGCGATGACCCGGTTGATGAGGCTCTGCTTGACCTCCGGCTGCTCCGTCTCGTCAATGGACAAAATCTGGCTCAGCTCGTTATAAACGTCCTTGGCGTGGGTACCAATGACGATTTGATACTGACCGCCCTTTTCCATGACCTGAATGACGGCGGGCATGGAGGAGATCTGCTTAGTGACCTCTTCGGACGGGCTTTGTTTCAGAACCAGGCGCAGACGAGTGGCGCAGTGGGTAGCGCTGATGATGTTGGACTCGCCAACGGCATCCCGGATGTCCTTGGCGAGTTTGGCGTAGTCTCTGACTGGTGCCATGATGTTTCCTCCTTCTTGAATGGCATGGTTGATGTTTCCCTATATGATGATCCGGGACTGCGGCCGAACTGCCCGGATAACATCCAAATGCTTCTCAGATGTCCTCTTGTTCTGCGGCGCTCCGCTCTTTGCTGCTGGTGACCACCCGGACGATGTGGACGGTCAGGAAGGTCATCTCTTCGTGGCCCACCTGGGCCTGATACTGGCGGTTCACATATTTTGCGATTTTCTCCGCGCATTGAAATTCCTTGGGGTAGGTGCTTTTCATCGTCTCATACAACAGATCGCCCTGGTTTTCCAGCAGCTTGCCGCTCAGCACCCGCTGGGCGAAAAAGAGCAGATGGGTGACAAAGCGCTGATAGTCCAGCGAATCCTCGTGGAAGGGGGTGCCCGTCAGCAGGCGCACGATGCTCAGCGCGGTGGAGACGATGTCGATGGTGGACTCGGTATGGGTTATGTTGCCATCGTACTCAGCGTTGACCAGGTGGAGGGCAATGGACGCGGCCTCCTCCTCCGGCAGGGTGACGCCCATGTGTTTCTGAATCAGCTCCAATGCGTACTGGCCCACGTGAAATTCCTTGGCGTAGAGGGTGCGGATCTCCCAATACAGCGGGGTTTGGAAGCTGATGCCCTTGGAACAGCGCTCCACGGCGAAGTCGATGTGGTCGGTCAGGGTGATGTAGATGTTTTTCTTCAGCTCCACATCCAGGTACTGCCGGGCGTAATCAACAATTTGGGAACTCACTCGAATGGACTCTACGTTGACCTCCAGGAAGAGCTGCTTTAACCGGGCAGTGGAGGTGGCGGTGTCCATGCGGAAAATCTTCTCGATTTTGGACCCGTCCACCGGCTCTCCTGCTTTCTGCTTCCAGCCGATGCCGTTGCCGACGATGATAATCTCCTGCCCGTCCTCGCTGACGGAGGTGATGACGTTGTTGTTCAGAATCTTTTTGACGATCATAGCGTCCTGCATCCCTCTCTTCCCCGGAAAACCAAAAAAACCAAACAAGGATGACGCTGCCAAAAGGAGCGCACCGCGCCCACAGTCATCTTTGTTTGGTATTGCCTGATTGAACAGTAACAAGCCCTGTATTCATTTCTTGTTCATATTTTAGCATTGTGGAAACGTGGACGCAAGAGAAATTTTGCCCATACGATTCTTTTTTCCGTTTTACACAGTTTTGACGGGCTTTTTTTGGCCATTATGCCCAAAAAAATCTCGTGTCGTACCAGGCAGCCGCGCAAGCAAACCGCATGGCGGTTTGTTCAGCAAATGTTATGATAGAGCATAGAGTCAAAAAAGTTCTGAAATCTGATGGTTTCAGAACTTTTTCAATGTAAATACATCTTAAAGATGTAAAAAAGAGAAATACGGCCCTGCCATGGCCCTGCATCACGATTTTACCCCGGAGTAGCGCCCTACTTCGGGGTAAAAAAGTTCAAAATGCCGTTGCGCCTTCTACAGCACACACTGCACCACAAATTGGCCTGGAGCAAGTTCAATTCCTATCAGCGGGCTGGTATTTGGCGAAAAGAGGTTGGTTGTCAACTCCACGTGAAGGCAGTTTGTAATTTGGGTAATTCCATTTTCTGCTGTGGAGGCTGTCAACTGTATCGCAGGAAAGTCAGGCGGCGCAAACGAATATCCCTCTGGTGTGGTGATACAGACTGTTATATTTTCGCAGCGTTCAACTGCACGTTGTCATCACCTGTCCCGAAACTCCCCAGGCGAACACCCAAACTGCTTCTGGAACTTCTTATAGAAGAAGCTGATATTCTCATACCCGGCTTCGCTGGCGATTTCCGTGATGGGGCGGTCTGTGTTTTTCAGCAGGTTGGCAGCGTATTTCAGTTTTTGCGCCTGAACCGTCTGGATATAAGTTTTTCCCGTGTGTTTTTTTAGCAGGGTCGAAACGTAATTCTGGCTGATGTGAAATTGCTCCGCCACCGACGCCTGGGTGCAGGTGGCGAAGTTCTGCTCGATGTACCGCAAAATGCCCACGATGGGGTTGGTGGAAAAGGTCTCCTCCTGTGTCAAGTCGCTTTCGTACACGTTGATCAGCTCCGCCATGATAAGGGAGAACAGATACATCATGATGTCCCCGGAATTGACGGAGGGGTCCAGATATTCACAGAACAGCTCCTGAAAAAAGAGGGAGATGCGGCGGTCCTTCTCCGCGTGAAACAGCAGGAAATGGTTGTGGTCTGTCTGGACATTGATGGCGTTGATGAAAAAGTCGGAGAGGACGCTGCTTTGAGAAAACCGCAAAAACAGGTTGTCCCGCAAAAATCCCTTCGGAATGAGTACGCTGACCATAACATCTTCCATTCCCAAGGCAGCAATGGAATGAGGGCAGTCGGTGTCAATCAGCAAAACCTGATTCTGTGTTAGGACAACAGGCGTACCGTCCACCACTTGCGGGCATCTACCCGAGTATACATAGTTCAATTCAATGTAAGAGTGGATATGCTCCGGTACGGGATTGAAGCGGGAATTGCGCTTGAAGGAGAGGTTTTCCTGTATCGTCCAAAGGTTCTGGCCTGCATTTGACAACGGCTCTCCGTGTCCAGCTAAAGGCTGGTAGGGGATTCGGATGACCTCCCTGCCATACACGAGTTCTTTCGGCATATCTTCCCAGCCATTAAAGTAAACCCCCGCCTGATAAGCCTGCTCGCTGTCAGAAAGCCGCGTCAGCCGCTCGTGCAATTCATTCAAATTCATCTTGCTCCCCCTTTCCGCAATGGAAACCACTTTGCAATAATGATAGCATTTTGTGTGGATTTGGTCAATGCCCTTTCGTCCTTTTGTTATATCGCCCCTTGCGCAAAAGAAGTATACTTATCTCACCGGAAACGAAAGAGCATCTGTACAGTGCCAATTCACCCAACTTTTATCACATAGGAGGAGAATAACATGGCAAATGCGGATTACACGCAGTTAGCGGCGGACGTGGTCAAGGCCGTTGGCGGCAAAGAGAACATCATCGACGTGACCAACTGCATGACCCGGCTGCGGTTCGTCCTCAAGGATGACAGCATCCCCAACAAGGACCAGGTCATGGCGGTCAAGGGCGTCAAGGGTGTGATGAACCAGGGCGGACAGTACCAGGTCATCATCGGCACCCACGTCAACGAAGTGGTCAAGGACGTGCGCAAGGCCGCTGGAATCGGCGAGGGCGGCATTGACAAGGAGTCCATGAAGCTGGTGAAAAAGGACAGCCTGTGGAATCGCTTCTTCAAGACCATCTCCGGCTGTATCATGCCCATGCTTGGCCCGATGATCGCCGGAGGTATCATCAAGGGCGTCCTGACCATCCTGACCACGTTCGGGCTGCTGTCCAGCGACAGCGGCACCTATCTGGTGCTGTACGCGGCGGCGGACTCCATCCTGTACTTCATGCCCATCATCGTGGGCTTCACCTGCGGCAAGGTGTTTGACTGCAACCCCTACGTCACCGCCGTCGTCGGCGCAGCGCTGGTCTATCCCGACCTGGTCACGGCTGTCTCCGCAGAGGAGGGCATCAAGTTCCTGGGCATCACCGTGGCCTCCGCCTCGTATTCCAGCACCTTCCTCCCCATCGTTCTGGCGGGATTCCTGGCCAGTAAGCTGGAGAAGCTGGGTAAAAAGTTCATCCCCAAGATGTTGCAACTGATGCTGGTCCCCGCCTTTGTACTGGTCATCACTGTGCCTCTGAGCTGGCTGGTCATCGGCCCCATCATGAACGCTTTGTCCAATGCTCTGTCCATCGGCATGAACGCCATCTTCAACTTTAACTCCGTGATCGGCGGCGCGGTGTTCGGCGCCTTCTGGCAGCTGATGGTGGTGCTGGGTCTCCACGCCGCCATGATTCCCATCCTGATGAGCAACCTGCTCACCCAAGGTTCCGACCCCATCAACGGCGTCATGGGTCTGACCGTCTGGGCGCTTGCCGGTGTGTCTCTGGGCTACGCCCTGAAATCCAAAGACCCGGAGAAAAAAAGCATGGGCTTTGGCGACCTGGCCTCTACTCTCTGCGGCGTGACGGAACCCACCATTTACTCCATCGCACTGCCCAACATCAAGCTCTTTGCCTGCGCCTGGATCGGCGGCGGTCTGGCCGGTGCGATTTTTGGCGGCTTGGGTGGCAGGCTGTACTCCTTCGCCGGTGACGGCCTGTTCCGTATCCCCGGTATGATCAACCCTGAGGGCCTGGACATCAGCTTCTACGGCTTCATCGCCTGCGCTCTGCTGGCCTTCGCGGTGTCCGGCATCCTGGCTTTTATCCTCACGGACGCCGGGGAAGCGCCTGTGGCGGAGCCTGCCGCGCCTTCCGAAGCAGCTGCGCCCTCCGCTTCTGCTTCTACCTCCACCAAGCCCATGACGATTTACGCGCCGGTGCAGGGCAAGGTCATCCCCCGCACGGAAATTCCCGACCTCACCTTTGCCGAGGGCATTCTGGGCGACGGCGTCGGCATCGACCCCACCGAGGGCCTGGTAGTCGCCCCCTTTGACGGCGAAATCACCTCTGTGGTGGATTCCAAACACGCAGTCGGTATCGCCTCCAGGGACGGCATGGAGCTGCTGATCCATGTGGGCGTGGACACCGTCAAGATGAACGGCAAGGGCTTCCAGACCCTGGTGAAGGAAGGCGACGAGGTGAAAGCCGGGCAGGAGCTGATCCGCTTTGACATCGACGAAATCAAAAAGGCCGGATTCAGCCCCGTGACGGCGGTGCTGGTCACCAACAGCGATGATTACGGTTCCCTCCAGGTGCAGGAAACCTCCGGCAGCCGGATGGAAGAACTGATTTCTGTCCGGTAAACAGCAACAGAACCCCGTATGGCAGGTTGCCATACGGGGCCTCGTGGAAAGGAGCGAAGTCCCAATGAGTGGACTGCATACGATTTTAGGGACAGAAGGGCAGAACACCCTGTACCCCTTTTTCTGGCAGCATGGGGAGCCTCACGCTGTACTGGAAGACTATATGGAGAAAATTTCCGCCTCCGGCATGAAGGGCGTCTGCATTGAGGCCCGGCCCCACCCGGAGTTTGTGCAACAGGGCTGGTGGGATGACCTGGACTGCATCCTGGCGAAAGCCAAAGAGCTGGACATGAAGCTGTGGATTCTGGACGATTCCCATTTTCCCACCGGCTTTGCCAACGGGCGGGTGAAGGCGGACTATCCCCAGTACCTGAAATGGTATCTGGATATGCGGCGCTACGACGTGCAAGGCCCCATGCAGGGCGCACGGGTGGATTTCACCCTGCTGAAAGGTCGCCCCTGGGAAAAGCCGGATACCAGTGAGCGGATTTTGGGCGTTTATCTGGCCAAACGCGCCACCCAGGAGACAGTGGAGGGCGACCCTATCGACCCGGAGACGCTGACCGACATCACCGCCCAGATGCAACCGGACACCCGTCTGCTGACGTTGGACGTGCCGGAAGGGGCTTACAGCATTTTTGTGGTCTACCTGACCCAAAAGCGCGGCGAGGAGGCCACGAAGGATTACCTGAATCCGCTGGTGCGGGAGGCCACCGAGGTGTTGATTCGGGAGGTCTACGAGCCGCACTACGCCCATTACAGGGACGAATTTGGAAAGACCATACAGGGCTTTTTCTCCGACGAGCCGCGCTTCGGCAACGCAAAGGGGACCGAGGCCGCCATCGGCACCGATATGGTGCTTCCCTGGCGGGAGGGGCTGGAGCGGGAGCTGGGCTTTGACGCCAAATTCCTCCCCCTGCTCTGGGTCAGGGCCGGTGGCAGGGAAAGCGACGTTCGCCTGCGTTATATGGACACCGTCACCCGCCTTTACAACGAAAACTTCACGAAGGTGCTGGGGGACTGGTGCCGGGCGCATGGCGTCTGGTATCTGGGCCACACCATCGAGGACAACGGGGCACACGCCCGGCTGGGCTACGGCACCGGCCACTACTTCCGGGGGCAGCAGGACATGGACTTCGCCGGAATCGACACCATCGGTGGGCAAATCGTGCCGGGGATGAACTACCATCACGACGCCTTCAGCACCGGCGGCAGCAACGGCGAGTTCTACCACTACGCGCTGGCAAAGCTGGCCTCCTCTGCCGCCCATCTGGACCCCAAAAAGCAGGGACGGGCCATGTGCGAAGCCTTCGGCGCTTACGGTTGGAACGAGGGGTTGAAAGCCATGAAGTGGATCGCAGACCATCTGCTGGTGCGGGGGATCAACTATATCGTCCCCCACGCCTTTGACCCCAAGGCGTTCCCGGATTTCGACTGCCCGCCCCACTTCTACGCCCACGGCCACAACCCCCAGTTTCGCTGCTTCAAGACGTTCAGCGACTATGTGAACCGGGTGTCCAGCCTGTTTCGGGAGGGGACCCACCCGGCGAAGGTCGGCCTGTTCTACCCGGCGGAGCTGGAGTGGTGCGGGGCCTATCTGCCGGTGGAAAAACCGGCCAGAGAACTGACTACCCACCAAATCTCCTTCGACATCGTGTCGCTGGACTACCTGAAAGCGGCGGAAATCGAAAATGGCGGGTACTCCATCAACGGCCAGCGATTTGAGGTGCTGGTGCTGCCCTACGGGGAATGTCTGCCCAACCAGTTGGTCTCCCTCTTGGAGCGGCTGTTAGAGCAGGGAGTGCGGGTGCTGACCGTGAACCAAAAGCCTGCCCGCCAGACCGGGGGCGCGATTCCGGCGGCGGTGCTGGAGCGGCTGGAGGTCGTTCCATTGAAAGAGTTGGGCGAGGCGCTGTCTGCGTATCAGGCGGTCCAACTGTCCCAGCCACAGCCCGACCTGGTGGTGGGTGAATACGCCAGAGATGGCAAGCGGTTCTATATGCTGTTCAACGAGAACATTGGACGTGCGATTCAAACTGACGTAACGTTCCCGGAGAATGGCAATCTGTACCGCTATGACGCGTTGACGGACACCCTCTGGGAGGAACCCCGGCAGGAAGTTGGCTGCCCGCTGACGCTGGACGCCTACGAATCCGCCGTGTTTGTGGTCAGTCAGGAGCCGCTGGCGGCGAAAAAGCATCCCTGCGGAACGTGGGAGCAAGTGCCGCTGAACTGCGACTGGAAGGTACAGTTTGCCGATAGTCTTTCTTATCCGACTTTCACGGAAGATGTGCCGGTACAGGACCTCTGCTGTGTCCAGACCCTTGCGGGCTGGGAGAAAAAGTGTGGCACCCTGCGGTTTTCCGCCCAGGTGGAGGTCCCCGCCTGTTCCGGCGCAGCGCTGGATTTGGGGCAGGTCTACGAGACCGCCGAGGTGTTCGTCAATGGCCAGTCCGCTGGCTGCCGCATTTGCCGCCCTTATCGGTTTGACCTGACCGGTCTGCTGAAACCAGGGCAGAACGAGCTTTCCGTTGAGGTGACAAACACCCTCGGCACCGCCGTCCGGGACGGTATAAGCCACTATATGGTCATTGAACCCTTTGGCGTTCAAGGCCCCGCCACAATGCAAATCAGAAAGTGAGGTACAGCATGGGATTTCCGAAAGAGTTTCTCTGGGGCGGAGCAACAGCCGCCAATCAGTGTGAAGGCGCATACAAGGAAGGAGGCCGGGGCCTCGCCAACGTGGATGTCATTCCGGCAGGGAAGGACCGCTTCCCGGTGATGTCGGGCCACAAGAAGATGCTGGCCCCCGATAGTGCGCACCGCTACCCCGCCATGCAGGGTATTGACCTGTACCACCACTACAAAGAGGACATTGCGCTGTTCGGGGAGATGGGATTTCGCTGCTATCGGATGTCCATTGCCTGGACCCGCATCTTCCCAAACGGCGACGAACTGGAACCCAACGAGGAAGGGCTTGCTTTCTACGAGGATTTGTTCCGGGAGTGCAAAAAGTACAACATCGAGCCGCTGGTCACCATCACTCATTTCGACTGCCCCATCCATTTGATTGAGCAATACGGCGGGTGGAAAAACCCGAAGCTCATCGAGTTTTACAAGCGGCTGGTGACGGTGCTGTTCACTCGGTTCAAGGGGTTGGTCCACTACTGGCTCACCTTCAACGAGATCAACATGATTTTGCACCTGCCCTTTATGGGAGCCGGATTGGTGTTCGAGCCGGGGGAGAACGAAACCAAGACCAAATATCTGGCGGCGCACCATGAGCTGATCGCCTCCGCCTGGGCCACCAAAATCGCCCACGAGATCGACCCAGAGAACAAGGTGGGCTGTATGCTGGCGGCGGGGATGACCTATCCCTATTCCTGCAACCCGGAGGATGTCTGGAAGGGCATGGATAAAGACCGGGAAAATTATTTCTTCATCGACGTGCAGTCCAGAGGGTACTATCCTTCCTACGCGAAGAAATTCTTCCAGCGGGAGAACATTCAGCTGGATCTGTCGCCGGAGGACGAGCGGGTCATGCGGGAAAACACGGTGGACTTTATCTCCCTGTCCTACTACTCCTCCCGCTGCGCCAGCGCGGACCCCACCATTGACACCACGGCGGGCAACGTCTTTGCCACAGTCCGCAACCCCTACCTGAAAACCAGCGAATGGGGCTGGCAAATCGACCCGCTGGGGCTGCGCATCACGCTGAACAGCCTCTATGATCGGTATCAAAAGCCCCTGTTCATTGTGGAAAACGGCCTGGGAGCCGCCGATACCCCGGACGAAAACGGTTATGTGGAGGACGATTACCGCATCTCTTACCTGCGGGAGCATATCAAGGCCATGAAGGACGCCATTGACGAGGACGGCGTGGAGCTGCTGGGATACACCACCTGGGGGCCCATCGACCTGGTCTCCGCCTCCACCGGCGAGATGAAAAAGCGCTACGGCTTTGTTTATGTGGATTTGGACGATGAAGGAAACGGCACCCGGCGCCGGACGAAAAAGAAATCCTTCGACTGGTACAAGCGCGTGATCGCCAGCAACGGGGAAGAGCTTGATTAAGCGATTAGCGTAAGTAAAATGACGTCGGTTTTGACTCTTATGATTTGGTGAAGCGTGGTTCGGTGTAAGAAATGCAAAAACGCCGCCGGGCAGAACTGCCCGGCGGCTGGGAAAGGGGGAAAGCTCTATATCACGGCTTTTCAAAGTCGAATACAGCCGTTCGGTGGAGGGTCACGCCTCCACTTTTTTCATGCGGATCGCCATATATTGCTTTTCCGGCAAGTCAATGCGGATGCTGCGGCAGTTTGGTGACAGTCATATCCCAGGCGTAACAAGTGGCGCCGAAGGGCTGGAATCGGGCGCCGTCCTCGTAGGCAAAGTGAAATTTGTTTTCCTCTCTGGCAGCAGATTGGGGCCGGACCTCATTTCTGGGCAATACTCTGCCAGGGAATCACCAGCCGGCACTTACCCTGCATCCTTAACGAAAACATAGGACATTTTAAAGGAGACGCCTCCGTCTGTCCGCTTGTTGATGACAACATAATAGCTGCCTTTGTCCAGTAAAATGCCCTCAAAATAGGAGTATTCTGCATTTGCAGTGTTATACCAAACTCGATTTCCGCTTGTGGTCAGGATCTCAATGTACGCTTCCTCCTCCGTGCCGACTGTCAGGTTGATTCTGCCGTCTGCCGATAACGTGAGGCCATATTGCACCGAGGTCTCCGTGGCGGCAACCATGCCTTTCAGCGTGCCTTCGCCCAAGGTATCCGCTTCGGAAATTTCACATTCAGCTGCGGACATGGAGAAAGAATAATTGCCGGTATTGGAGGCTTCCGTGTCATTTTCCCTTCCGGAGATCCTGAGATAATAGGAGCCTGGCTCCAGATAGATCACATATTTGTTCACGGTTTTTCCAAGAGATGCTGTTTTTTCCACATTTACTGCAGAGTAAAAACTGTCTGTTTCCGTCTCTGGATACAGCCACCAACTCAGATAATTGATATAGGAGGTGGTTTCAAATGTGATTTTTACACACTCTGTCACTTCAAAGCGATAAAATCTGTTCCATTCCGTAAGGGAAATCTGATCGTTTATGTCGCAGTCAGCGGAAATTTCCAGCGCACTGTCTAAGGTCGTATGTCCTCCGGATTCTGTACAGTTTGCGGAGTCAAATTGCATAGTCAAGTTGTAGCTGCCAGTCGTAGATTCTCTGTCGCTGTACTGCTGCCCGGTGATTTTGATTTGGTAGATTCCTTTTGACAGGTTCAATGCGAAATTCTTTTTCCACACGCCTACAGAACTATCATACTGATTGTCCTCGGAATACCAGACCGCCTCACTGCTTGAGGAAGCGTAGACATAAATGGCCGTATATTCCATTTCGGATGTCACATTGATATTCAGGCAGCCAGACACAGAGAATGCTACTTCGTAGATGTCCACGTCTGAGGTGCTGCTGATCTTCCCATCTATGCTGCAGGGGGCTGTGATTTTTGTGGCGGTACTGAAGTTGTTGTTTGGCTCCACCTCGTCGATTGGCCGTATTTCATCCTTGCTGTAAGCAGTGATTTTGCAGGTAGCTTTTTTTCCTTCATAAGTGACCGTTATCGTGTTAGCGCCTTCCGTCACCGTTTGCGGATCGATCTCAAACTGCCCCTCTTCCACGACCGACTCGCGGTCATCTGACCACTTTGCCGTTACAGTGAAATTTGCAGGGTCCAATTCTTCCCCATCCACCAGGTCGGGGCCAACATATTGGGCCGAAATGCTCTTTAATACGGCTTTTTCGGCCTCTACGGTCAGTTCGTATGTCGCTTTAACGCTCCCTTCTGTATAGGAGATCGTAATGATATTGTCTCCGCGCTGCTCCAATACCGTTGAGCTGGTGATTTGATATTCTTCCTCCGTAAGCTCCCGCTCGGATTGATCGGAATAGTATGCAACGACCTTGATGTCGCTTTTTTCCACTTTATCTCCGACAAAAAAACTTCCCTTTTTATTTGTTGCCGTGATCCGCTCCAATACGACCTCCTGCATCTGCTCAAGCGTCAGGGTTCCGGCCTGATACTCCGCAATTTTGTCATAGTCATAAGTGGTGTATAAAGTGATGGACGCTGTCTTTTTGATAATATCACCGGCGGACAGATACTTTCCGGAATCGGTAAGCATAACTTCAAACACATAGCTGTCGTCAGAGACGGCATATCCGTCGGCACGAGCAAACGTGCATTTATTATCTGATTCGTCAAGAAGCACCTTCTCCACCGTAGAATACTTGGAAAACACGATGTTGTCAGGGAACTGAAAATGGGAGGAATACACCATTCCGCATGTCAATATGACGATTACGAGGGCAGCTTCCAACACAATAAGCCTTGCTTTTCTCCTCCGGCTTAAATATTGATGCATCTTTACCAGCAACGTCGGAATTGGAACAAGCGTGATGAGAGCGGAGAGAACAATACCTAAAACAAAATTATCAAATAAAAGTTCGCCCATCTTATAAAAAAGAGATAACATTAGAGATAACATTTTATCACCATCCTTTTTCTTTTCAAAGTGGCTAAAAACTAAAATCCTGCCAACACAAGGCCATGCTTCTCCAACGTGGCGCAAAGGTTGACAGGACGGAAGCTATCATCTGATTTGTAGATAAACAAAACTTCGGTATCGCGTTATTCTTCTTTTTTAGTTGCTATTCTGTTTTCATACGCTTAGATGCTATCGCCCCTTTTGTAAAATTGTAGCATAATAGTTCAGTTGTGTCAACCAATCACGTACCATTTTGTCGAATCATTATTGCATGCATAAAAAGTGACAAGCAATGAACCAGTGTGAAGTGTGTTTTGTCTGCGTTGTCTAAGCAAGACCGACTTGTAAAATATTTATAGCAACAATCAAAAAAGGTGACGCACTTGACAATGGGTATATAACAGTGCCAGGAGATGAGGAAAAAAGCTTGTATTCGTCAGTGCCTTGACGAGAAAGCAGATATGACTATCGAAGAAATTCGGGAAGAGCCGCATCTGTCCGCCAGTTACGCAGCGGTGGACAATAGGATACGCGCAGGGAAAAAGCGCTGTCTGCCACCGTTGAAACTGCACTGGCCCAGATTACCTGCGATGATGTTTTGGGATGGCTTCGGGCATCAAACTATCGTCATAGTTTTTTGGAGTTGCTATAGAATAATATCCAGCATTGTTCTTTGGTTCTTTTATTGGCATCGCAACATAAATGGAAATACAGGCTGAAAACAGGAAACCCCGTACTTGTAATTGCTTTTTTTATTAAGAAGTATTATTATAGAATGTAGTCCCACAAAAGGACTCATTCTTTTTGCGGACTATAAGACCTGAAATACCGTTCCCGCACCGTGTTCTCGTTTCATCTGCCAGAAGCGCTGGTCAAATGGCCACCGGCGCGGGGGAAATTTACACGGCCACCACAGCCGCCTACCGGCTACTCAAGTATAGGCGAATGAACCGCGTCCTTTTCCTTTTGGATACAAAGAGCCTTGGAGCGCAGGTGTAAATTCCCAGTGGAGGAAATTCTAGGGAGGGCCAAAACCAGCCTGGACATTTTCTGGATTAAGGCCAAATTCCTTGCCGATTTGGATGACCTGCTCTCTCCCGACGAACTGGCCAGCGACATCATCGAAAATCTATGAAGCGCCGTGGAGAGTTTTCAGGAATTACAGGCGCAGCTGCACAAATCGTAAAACAGGAGGCAAAAAAATGACCAACGTGGAAGAAATCATTCGGAACCGGCGTTCCGTCCGCAAGTTTAACAATACACCGCTCTCGGAGGAGGCGCTGTCCGCCATCGTGGAGGCGGGCCGGTGGGCGCCCACCGGCGGCAACTGCCAGACCACCCACTTTCTCGTCATCACCAACGGGGAGGTGCTGGAAACCCTCCGCGTCCGGGTGAAAGAGGCTTTTGCCGGGATGGAGCTTGCCGAAGGGCAGTATCTCAGCATCCAAAACTCCATCAAGCAGTCGAAGCGGGGGGATTACGTCTATGATTATCATGCGCCCGCCCTCGTGGTGGTGTCGAACCGGCGCGGCTACCCCAACGCCATGGCGGATTCCGCCTGCGCCCTGCAAAATATGCTGCTCACGGCGGAGGCGCTGGGCGTCGGCTCCTGCTGGATCAATCAGCTCCACTGGCTGGATGAAAACCCGCTGGTACGGAACTATCTCGAACCCCTGGGCCTTGGCGGGGACGAGACGATCTGCGGGGCGGCTGCCTTTGGAAACTATGACGGGACCTATCCAAGAAAGCCGAGAACGGGCATGAAGGTGGAGTATATCAGGTGACGACAGACATTCTCAATTTTCCGGCATTGCCCCACGGGAGGAACCGCTTATGAGCAACACAAATCAATTCGATTGGGTCCCTTTCTATCGAAAGGTGGCCGACAGGCTGTTGGACTTCAAGGATGACCGCACAGAGTTGGTTTCTAAGGTCAAACAGATTTTCAAGAGAGCAAAGCTGAAACTGCCCACCTTGGAACAGGACAACGCCATTGTGGATATAGACCCCTTTACGTTCTTTGGGCTGTTCAACAAAACCTCTATGAAGCCAGCGAACAGAGTGAGTATCATTACGGCTGTGGCGGAGGTGCTGCCGGTGTCTCCTCCTATACCTGTCTCCTTTGACAGCGTCCCTGTTTTAAATCCGTTGAACGCCACGTTTTATTACTTTATTGATGAGCGCGGAGAACACGACATAGATGAACTCTGGGCGCTTTTTGCGTTCGCGCTCCGCTATGCGGACGACCCCACGGCAGAGAACAAGGCGGAAGTATCCAGGCTGTTTGACCTGGCCATCGGCAAAAAGGGAAACGGCAACAGCAAAATCACCATGGCGCTTTACTGGATCGCCCCGGACACATTCCTGAATCTGGACAGTCGAAATGAGTGGTACATCTATCAGTCCGGAAAGATTCCCGCCAGTGTGGTGCAGTCGCTCCCCGCAGTGGAAACAAAAATTTCTGCGGCAAAGTATTTTGAGATTGCGGAGAAGTTGAAAGCGTATTTGCAAAGCGACGGCAGCAGGCTGAAAAACTTCCAGGAACTGAGCTTTGAGGCGTGGGTGCTTTCCCAGAAGGTCAACGATGCGGAAAAAGCGCAGAAGGCACAGGCGGAAAAGAAAACCAAAGGGGCTGCGGTGGCTGACGACAACGTGGAGACTGTACACTATTGGATGTTTTCTCCCGGCGACGGCGCGGCGAGTTGGGAGGAATTTTACGATGCGGGCATTATGGCGATAGGATGGGATGAAATCGGCGATTTGAGCGTATTTCCCAGCAAGGATGCCATGAAACAGCGGATGAAGGAGTGCTACGACGCCAGCAAGTCCTATAAAAACTCCGCTCACGCCACGTGGCAGTTCGTACACGATTTGAAGCCTGGAGATATTGTATTTGCCAAGAAGGGCCTGCACCTGATTATTGGCAAAGGGGTTGTAGAATCAGACTACGAATTTAACGCTGACCGCAGCCATTATAAAAATGTCCGAAAAGTGAAATGGACGCACAAGGGCGAATGGGCCATCCCTCTCAAGGCCCTATGAAAACCCTGACAGACGTCACTCCTTATACGGAATATGTAGAAAAAGTGAAAGCCCTTTTTGTCGATACGGAGGAAGAAGAGGACACCGAGGAACAGGAGAGGACTTATCCCGCTTATGGCAGG
This sequence comes from Clostridiales bacterium, assembly GCA_020859945.1. Taxonomy (GTDB): domain Bacteria; phylum Bacillota; class Clostridia; order Oscillospirales; family Oscillospiraceae; genus Onthomonas. Next base: position 18,137 of record JAJBVG010000069.1, read on the forward strand.
GAGGAGTTTCTCTCTCAGGTCTACATGGATGAGGCGAGCTATGAGGTGCTGGTCGGCCTGCTACACTACAAAAAGAACGTCATTCTCCAGGGACCGCCGGGGGTGGGGAAAACCTACGCCGCCAAGAGGCTGGCCTATTCTATGATGGGGGTCAAAGACCCGAATCGCGTGATGATGGTCCAATTCCACCAGAGCTATTCCTATGAGGACTTCATCATGGGGTTCCGCCCAACGGAGACGGGGTTCGAGCTGCGAAAGGGCGTGTTTTACAACTTTTGCAAGGCAGCGGAAGAGGACAGCGAAAACGACTACTTCTTTATCATCGACGAGATCAACCGAGGCAACCTGAGCAAAATCTTTGGTGAGCTGTTCATGCTGATTGAAAACGACAAGCGGGACATCCCCCTCCAGCTGCTCTACTCCAACGAAAAGTTCTCCGTTCCTGGCAACGTGTACCTCATCGGCATGATGAACACGGCGGACCGCAGCCTCGCCATGCTGGACTACGCTCTGCGCCGCCGCTTCGCCTTTTATGAGATGAAACCCGGATTTGACACGGAAGGTTTCCGCGCCTACCAAACGGAGCTGAACAGCGCCAAGTTTGACCGGCTGATTTCCTGCGTGGAGCGCTTAAATGAGGCGATTTCCGCAGACGATTCTCTGGGCGAGGGCTTCTGCATCGGCCATAGCTACTTTTGCAATTTTGATGGGGAGACCATGACAGACCAAACTCTTTCCGGTGTCGTGGAGTATGAACTGATCCCACTTTTGAAGGAATACTGGTTTGACGAGCCTGCAAATGTGAGAGATTGGAGCCGCAATTTGAGGAGCGCCATCCAATGATCCCGGTGCAGAATATCTATTATATGCTTGCCTACGCTTTCCGGGTGCTGAAGGAGCAGGGGTATAAAAATATCGCAACGGAGCAGTTCGACAACGTGACGGAGCTGTGTGCGGCGATCCTGGCAAAAGGGGTCTCCGTACAAATCAAACGCGGCCTGGGGCGGGAATACATACAGGAAACAGAACCGCTGTCCGCTCTGCGCGGCAAAATCGAGGTCACAGATTCCATCAAAACGCAGACCATGCTGCGAAAGCAGATGGTCTGCACCTACGATGTATTTTCCGTTAACGCCTACCGAAACCGAATCCTAAAGACAACGATGCTGCTCCTTCTGCGCTCTGACCTTTCAAAGCGTCGAAAGAAGGAGCTGCGCAAGCTGTTGGTCTATTTCGATGAGGTCGAAGTGCTGGATATCCACTCCATCAACTGGAACCTCCAATATGATCGCAATAACCAGACTTATCGTATGCTGATCTCCATTTGCTATCTTGTGGTGAAGGGACTACTTCAGACAAACGCCGATGGAACCACCCAGCTGATGGACTTTCTGGACGAGCAGCGGATGTGCCGCCTCTATGAAAAGTTTATCCTCGAATATTACAGGCAGGAGTTCCCTCAGCTGCACGTCTCCGCCTCACAAATCCCGTGGGCCTTGGACGATGGAATCGATGCAATGCTGCCCATCATGCAGAGCGACATCACACTCTCTCGTGGGAATACGGTGCTGATCATTGACGCCAAATATTATCAGCAAACTATGCAAACCAGATGGGAGACACAAACCCTTCGCTCCGGCAACCTATATCAGATTTTTACTTATGTCAAAAACAAGGATGCCGCTTTGTCAGGCACGCCGCACACCGTTTCGGGGATGCTGTTATACGCCCAGACCGACGAAGCGATTCAGCCGGACAACAGCTATCAAATGAGCGGGAATCGAATCGACGTGAAAACGTTGAATCTGGGTTGCTCGTTTTCCAAAATCTCAGAGCAACTCAATGGTATCGCAAAAGATTTTTTTGGCGTATAGGATGACAACATTTTGATTTCTTAAAAATTGTTCCTATAATGGCGTATCTATGTGGGTTTGGAAAGCATTTTTAAGGCATTTATACGCAATTTCTAATTCGTCGCAAACAACAGTGTTCCGGTTGGGGTAAAATGGGGGCAAGCAAATCTCGTTAAGCTCCCTGTATTCGTTCCATCTTTACACGGCACTTCTTCTTATAAAACGCAATGCCGTAGTGGAGGATCTCCGGCGGCACATCAATGCTGCGAAAAATTGACGCCCATAGAGATTATCCCCCTTTTCCAATGCGGAAAAGGGGGACGTTTGCTCTCAAACGGGATTACATCATCCGACAAACATAGCAATCAGCTTGGGAATGTACCCGGACAGGGCGGAAATGGTCATGACCAGCACAAATACGTAGCTGATGGTCATGCAAATCCGAAGCAGGGTGGGGCTTTTATAGCCTTCGTTCACATCCTTGCGCCAGATGAGCAGCAGGATAAACAGGCCGCCCACAGGGGTGGCAATGGAGGTGGCTACGTTCGCCATCAAAATCAGCTGGGTAGGGGAACCGCCGTAGCTGTAGCAGACAGCCATGGCGAACACCAGGCAGGCCAGGCAGCCCCAGCGGACGAACTTGCTCTCCAGGGCGGTGTCCTTGTTCAGACCGGCACCCAGCAGGACCATACCGCGCTGGGTGTTGGCGAGCAGCGAAGAGAAGCCCGCGCCGACCAGAGCGAGGCCCATAATATACTTGGCAGAGCTGCCCATAACGGGGACCAGCAGCTCCGCCAGCTGCGCGGGCGCGCTGATGGATTCTCCCTGGGGGTGCAGGACGATTGCGCCGACCAGGATGATGGCGCCGGAAATCAGGACCACGCTGAGCACATGAACCAGCGCGTCGGTGAACATGACGCCATTGAAGAGATCCTCCCGGTTCCACTTTTTCTCCTTGCCGAGATAAGTGGCGTAAATACCGGCGGTGACAGCGGCGTTGGTGGAGATGAAGGCCAGCGCGGTAGCGAGGCTCCCCTCCGGGATTTGGAACCCAATCAGTCCCTTTCCCAGCTCGCCAGCGTCAGGGCCGCCGACGCCGATCAGGGTGGCATAGAAGGAGACAACCATGACCACCAGACAGACAGTAATCAGTCGTTCGACCTTGGAATAGACGTTCTTTGCAAAATAGCAGTACAAAACCGCTGCAATCAGGATGAGGGAACCAATCTTCCAGTTGATGCCGAAAATCAGGTTCATACCGGCGCCGCTGCCGGAGATGTTGCCCATGGTGAAGAACAGACAGGCCAGGAAGGTGGCCACGCCCACGATACCGGAGGCCACGGGGCCGTAATATTTGCGGATAGCGTGAATGGTGGGCAAGCCGGTGACGATGGCAAGACGGTTGGTGACCATCATGAACGTCATGCCCATGAAGATGATGGGGAAGATGAGCCAAATCAGGGCGTAGCCATAGTTTGCGCCCAGCATGGCGGCGGTGGTCACAGCGCCGGGACCGATGACAATGCCGGTGGCGATCAGGCCGGGACCAATGCGCTTGAGCAGGTCCTTCAAGGGCAGACGCTTTACATCAGAGCCGAAAACGGCGGTATTTTTTTCTCCCATAACAATGCCTCCTTGTGTTGGAATTTTCGCAGTTTTGCGCCTGCGGTGCGGAAGTTCCAACCAGGCGAAACAGCTGCGATTTGCGGAAAATAAGCTATCAAAACGGGCAAAACAGTCAAATATAGGACGTAAATGGACGCAAAAAGGGGCGCTGCGCTATCGCAGCGCCCCTTTGCGAAGAAGGTTGGATTACTGGAACTTGGACATATCGACCTTGGGCAGCTGGCTGCGCTCCAGGCCCAGAGCGATCCAGTCCTTTTCCTCCTGGTTCAGGGGGAGGACGGGCTTACGCATCAGGCCGCTGCTGAAAATGCCGCGCTGCACCAGAGCCTCCTTCAGACGGGCGTGGGCCTCGCCGGAGGGCTGGCCGCCGCCATAGATGGCCTGGGAGATGTGATAGATCCGGTCGGACCAATCCTGGGCTTCCTTCAGGGTGTGCTGTTCGGGATGGGCAAAGACCTCGCGGGCCGGGCAAATCAGCTCGGGCACGCAGCCGGCAAAGCCAATCAGAGCGCCGTCCATGCCGGGGAACCAGCTGACGCACAGGGTCTCGTCATGGCAGGTGATGAGGGAGATGTCGGGGCACTCCTGGCGCAGCAGGCGAACGTCGTGCTCATAGATGGAGGTCACGCGGGTGCCCATCTTGATGCACTTCACGTGCTCGATTTCCTTGCACATCTTAATCAGGGTCTCCACGGGGTAGAACGCCTTGCTGGTGGCGGGATAGAGGTGGATAACGATGTCGATGTCAGCACCCTCGGCCACGTCCTTCACATACTCAAAGGGAGCATCGGGGTGCATCCCGAAGCGCAGCCACATGTGGGGCGGCATCAGCAGGATGGCATCGGCGCCGGCGGCCTTGGCCTCGGCAGCCATCTCGATGGACTCGGCGGTGTTCTCACAGTTGACGCCGGACACGATGGTCATGATGTCGCCGCACTCCTCGGCGCAAATCTCCACGGCGCGCTTGCGCTCGGCGCGGGTCAGGCCGGTGATCTCACCGGTATGGCCGTTGACCACCAGGCCCTCGATGCCCTGGCTGTAGAAACTCTTGATCCAGCGCAGGTAGGCCCGGAACTCGGTCTCGTTGATGGAATAATCGTCGTTCAGAGGAACGGAAACCGCGGGGAAGATAGTCTTGAAATTCTTAACCTTAGCCATGATGATAAACTCCTTTTTTTAGTGAAATTATTGTTTAGCTTCGGAAAAAGAATGATCTTGCATCGCGCGCCTGCCGTCCCAACTCTCTTTCGCATTTCGCCTATACAATCGTTTGCATTTGGCTTGAGTTATTTATACCACGCGGGTCTTATCCTTGTCAACGGATTTGGACTTGCCTGCAATTTTTTGCATACATCGCGCAAAAAGTTGCATGGAAGTGAAAATTGCACAGTTTTGCGCCTTTTAAATTATGCAATATGACGAACCATAAATCCGCGCCTTTCCTTGCGTCCTGTAGTCGATTATGCTATACTAATGTGTATACAATCGTTTGCATCTCTATATAAAGAGAGAGTGAAAACAAATACGAACCGGAAAACGATTGCAGAACGGAGGAAAACGATATGGCAACCCTGAAAGACGTAGCAAAGCTGGCCTGTGTGGATGTCAGCACCGTATCCAGAGCGCTGAACAATACCTCTTACGTTCACCCGGAGACAAAGGCACGTATCCTCGCCGCGGTGAAAGAACTCAGCTATCAGCCCAATGTGCTGGCCCAGGGACTGCGCCAGGGCAAGCGGCATACCATCGGTGTGGTGGTACCCCGGCTGAACTTCACCATTTTCGCCGAAGTGGTGCAGGGCGTCGAGGAAGCGGCGGGGAAGCGGGGATATGCCACCCTGATTTGCACCACCGAAGAGGACGCGCAGGTGGAGCGAGACCGCCTGAACCGGCTGCGCAACGGCTTTATTGACGGCCTGATCGTCACCGGCACGGGAAAAAATGGTCGGCTCATTCGGGACATCCACGCCAGTGGTCTGCCCATCGTCCAGGCGATTCGGTGTCAGGAGTCCGGCATCAGCAGCGTCATCGGCGATTACCAGAGCTGCGGCTACGAGGCCGTGTACTATCTGGCGCGGAAGGGGTGCAAGCATATTGGCCTCATCAACGGGACCGCCGAACTCAGCCCCTACCGGGAGCGGATGTACGGCTATCAGCGGGCCATGCAGGAGCTGCATTTGGAGGAGTGCAGCACGGTCCCCTTTGCTCAGGACAACAGCTTTGAATACGGCTACCAGAGGACCCAGGAACTGCTGGATGAGTGCCCGGAGCTGGACGGCATTATGGCGGCGGTGGATGTACACGGCCTTGGAGCCATCCGCGCGTTGAAGGAGCGCGGGCGGCGTGTCCCGGAGCAGGTCCGCGTCATCAGCCTCACCGGACATTCCGTGGGAGCCATGCTGGAGACCACTATGACCGCCATGGAGTTTCCCGCCCACGAGATGGGGATGCAGGCGGCCAACATGCTGATGGACGCGGTGGAAGCGCCGTCCGACGCAAAGCCCAGCCCTCAGCGGCTGGTGTTCTCGGCTTCGCTGGTGGAGCGGGAGAGCACTTAACACCGTAAGCGTCTTATTCGTTGACTCTTTGTGTGAACAGCCAGGAACAGATACAAATAAGCGGCGAACACAACTGCGGTCAGAGGGCTTCTTCGACCAATCGTTCGAGGCTTCTGAGCCGCCCCTTTATTGATTGTGCTTTCATCAAAAAAAGAAGAAGCAGAGCCTTCAAAGCGTTTTTTCGCTTCAAATGCTCTGCCTTTGTTACAATGACGATATGATGACGATTTGACCAAGTTCCGTTGCTTTGCGGCAGCCTTACATCAGCTTGCGGAACAGGGTCTTGAAGTCCTCAATGCTGACCTCCTTGGGATTGCCGGGGCGCAGGCATTGGTGGCGGATTCGGCCAGAAAGTCCAGGTCCTCCTCCTTCATCTTCTCCAGTTTGGTGGGGATAAAGCTGGCTGGAATATTTTAAAGTGTGTCCGAAACAGCGGCTTTTAGCAAGAAGGGGTTCATCAGAGGGGACAAAGTTAAAAAACAGAAGCAACGGCTGTCATTCCGGACACACAATAAAATTGATTTATTTCTTCGGCTGTTGTTTTACAGGAGACGCGTCAAAATGCCAGAACATTCCCGGCAAAAGGCGCTCCTCAGTTCGACGCGGCGTGCTTTCCAGCGATGTAGCCGAAGGTATAGCAGCGGCCAATGGACAAACCGGTCTGGTGGAACGGATAGTCGTTGCCGCCGTAGAACGGGCCGCCCAGGTTGCCGATGCAGTACAGGCCCTCGATGACCTCGCCGTCCGCGTTCAGCGCCTGACCGTTCGCGTTGATCATGACACCGGAGCAGAGAGCGGACACGCGGATGTGCTTGCGCACGCCCCAGAAGGGAGCGGTCTTGATGGGGTGCATATACTTGGCGGGCTTGCCGAAGTCAACGTCCTCCCCGTCCTCGCACAGCTCGTTGTAGCGGTCCACCGTTTCCTTCAGGGTGTCGTAAGGAATGTCCAGCTCCTCGGCCAGCTCTTCCAGGGTATCGCAGCAGTGGCTGTCGATGAGGTAATCGAACACGCCCTCCGGGTTCTCCACCGCGCCGGGGATGTACTTCTGCATGGCTGCCGCAGGAAACATGCCGCTGACGAACTCGTCCTCCGGCCAGTTCTCATAGTCGCTGTCATAAATGGTGCAGTACCAGCCCTTGGAGCCGTTCTCGTTGCTGACGGTCATGTTGTCACCGCTGTAACGGCGCTGGAATTTCAGCAGGTTGCCCATGTAGACGAAGCCGGTGTACTCGTTGGTGAAGCGCTCGCCGTCCATGTTGACGTAAAGGAAAGGCTCCTCGTACATCAGGCCAGAGTCGAAGTCGTGCATCATCTTGGTGTGACCCAGCGGCTCCATCTTGCCGCCCGCGCTCAGCGCCAGGATATGGCCGTCGCCGGTCTTGTGGTACTGCTTCTTGTCGAAGTCCAAGGTGTCGGGGCACCAGCGGGCCACCATCGCGTCGTTGTTCATATAGTCGCCGGTGGCGAGGATGACGCCCTTGGAAGCGTTGAACTGGATATACTTTCCGTCCGCGTCCTTGCCAATCACGCCGGTCACTTTTTCGCCGTCCATGACCAGCTTGACGGCGGGGGTGCTGTAATGCACGTCTAGGTTGGAGTTGGCTGCCGCCACGTTGTCCAGCACGTTCTGGAGGACGTTGCCCACGTTGGAGGGCTTGGGGCCGATCCAGGGTGCCATGAAGTAGCAGTGGTCGTCGCCGTAGTCATAGCTGTCCAGGCGGTCGCTCCACACACCGGTCAAGTCCTCGCTGGTACTCATGTAAGCGTACAGGCCGTTGCCATCGTTCAACAGCTCGGCGCAGTTGTCGTTGTCGTCCACCTTCGTGCCGTCGCCGTACTCCGTTTCCGAGGTCAGGCCGGCGCGGTTCAGATACCACATCAGGGCGTCCTCGGAATTGTCCGCATAGGCCCGGAGCAGGTTCGTGTCCGCACGCCAGTCGTCCAAGGCGTTGGTGTGGTGGATCCACTTGGCAATGCCGGCGTCCGTGGACTTGGATTTGATGATCGCGGAGGCGCAGTTGCCCTGGGATACCACGCTGGCCTCTTTCTGGAGCAGAGCGACGGAGACGCCTTCCTCCGCAACGACACCGGCAGCCACGACGCCTGCGGCGCCTGCGCCGACAACGACTACGTCTACGTCCACCGTCTCGTCGGGGGTGATGTCGCCCAGTTCGCAACTGGAGGCTTCCACTTCCTCCGCGGTCAGTTCAGAGGGCACCTCATAATCGGAGGAAGCCGTAGAAGCAGCCGCAGTTGCCTCGCCCTTCGCCTGGGCGATGCAGCTTTGCGCGGCCTTGATCGCGGCGGTGCTGGTAACGGTGGCGCTGGAAATGGTGTCGATGTCGGCGCTCTGGGCCTCCATGAACATTTCGGCCAGGTCTTCGCCGTACAGACCGCCGATGGTTTCGGTCTCCTCGGAGACGTCCACCTGCACGTCCGTAATGCTGTTCTCGTCGAAGGTCATCGTTACCGTAACGGTGCCGATGCCGGTTGCCGTCCCCGTGTAGATGCCGGGAACATAGGTCGCGCCGTCCGCAGGGGTGGCGGTCACAGTTGCGGCGGTGCTTCCGCTGCTGGACGCAGACGAATCTGCGGAGCTGGAGATTCCAGACTCACAGGCCTGAAGCACACCCAGGGTCACGACGCTGGCTGCACCGGCTGCCATGCCTTTGATGAAGTCACGGCGGGAAATGGGCTGTTTTTTTGCCATTGTTTGTTCCTCCTTTTTTTATTTTATGGTTAAATAACCTTAAAAATTTGCTTTTCTTGTCAACGGGCCAGTGTGGCAGGGCACCCCACGGGAACTAGAGCGTTTCCCGCTCGTCCATTGTCTCAAAGGCTGTGTTGGCAGCGTCCTGGCGGCAGCCAAACTCGTTGCCCTCCAACAGAATGCCCACACCGGGGCGGCGAATCACCTGAATGCCGCAAACCGAAAGCCAGTCGTTCAGAGCGTCCAGGTCGTGGGAGAGGGTGCCTCCGGAGATGTGGAACCGGGAGAGGAACACATAGGACTTCACCGGTTCCCTGGCGCACAGCAACTCGCCCAGCAGCTGTCGGCGGCGTTCCCGCCGACTGTAGGCGGGTTTGACCTGCTCGGCGTCCAGCAGTTCCTGAATCTGCCGAATGGTTCCCGGCTTCTCCTGGAGCATCAGGCCCACACCGGGCTTGCGGACAAAGGTAATGTTGTTTTCCGCAAACCAGGCTTCGATGGCGGGCATATCCCGCAGAATGGTTCTGGAGGAGACGCCCAGTTTTTTCGCAATGGCACTGACTGTTATTGGCTCGGAGCCGGTCTTTGTCAGCATCTGAATGATGGAGACCTGTCGGGAGGTCAGCCGCCAGGGGCTGGAACCGGTAGAACTGCCTACAGACATTTTTGAATCGCCTCCCTTATCATAATGTCTGCTGAATAAACCGCCATGGGGCTTTTCGCTATCACGGAGGCGCAGAGCGGGCTGGCTTGTTGTACGCTTCTCTTTCCAGGTCAATCACAGAACAATGGTGCTTTGCGTTTCAAATATCCAGCGCGGCGTGGTAGCCCCAATACACGGCGTTGGTGATGGTGCTGACCCGGCTGGCATCGCCGATGACCCGAACGAAGGGGGCCGTTCCCTGCAACGCCGTCACCACGTCGGTGCGGGAGCGCTGACCCAGGGCGCAGATGACGCTCCTACCGGGGACGAGGACTTCCTGCCCAGACTGGTCGGCGCAGATGACACCCTCCTCCGTGACCCGAAGGGCACGATAGCCGGTGTGGACGTGAACATATTTGTCGATCTCCTTCAGCAGGAGAGGACGGTGCCGGACGTTGGCGTCGGGGGCCAGCGTGTCCCGCATTTCTACCAGATGGACGGTTTTGCCCTCTTGTCCCAGGTGGATGGCGCATTCGCTACCGGCCAGGCCGCCGCCCATGACCACTACGTCGTCGCCGACCTTGTCCTTTTCCAGGTAGTAGTTGTTGACCACCACCACGTTGTCCCCGTCCAGGCCGGGGATGGGCGGCACCAGCGGAGCGGAGCCGACAGCGATGATAAGGGCGTCCGGGGCTTCCTTCACCACGTATTCCTTCGTGACCTCAGTGTTCAGGCGAATTTCCACGCCCGCGTCTCTGGCGAACTTGGCGTAAGTGCCAGCAAGTTGGTACATCTCATACTTGAAAGGCAGGGCCTGCTCGCTCTTGAGGATGCCGCCCAGTTCGGCCTCTTTTTCGCAGAGAATGACCTGATGTCCCCGGCGGGCGGCGGTGTAAGCGGCGTACAGACCGCCGGGACCACCACCAGCTACCAGCACCTTTTTGGAGAAAGGCGCGGGGCGCACCTCGTCCCCCTCGCACTCCCGGCCAATCAGGGGATTGACGGTGCAGCGGCGGGTGGAGGTAGCCGCCCGCTCCGCCATGCAGGTGAAGCACCGCAGACAGCGGACGATGTCCTCGCTCTTATTTGCCATGACCTTGTTGGGCAGGAAGGGGTCCGCCAGCAGCGCACGGGCCATATAGACCACGTCCGCCTTGCCGGAGGCGATGATTTCCTCCATCTGGGCCGGGTCGTTCAGGCCACCGATGGTGGCCACGGGGACCTGGACGTGCTTTTTGATTTCAGCGGCCAGATAGACGTTGCAGCCGTGTTCCTTGAACATACTGGGATGGGTGTCCCCGAAGCCCCGCTGATAGGTGCCTGCGGAGACGTGGAGCAGGTCGATGTACGGCTCCACCTGCTGGGCGATACGGCAGCCCTCCTCCAGGTCATAACCGCCATCGAACAGCTCGGAGCCGGACATACGGAACTCGATGGGGAAGAACGGTCCCACCGCCGCCCGAACGGATTGCAGCACTTCGATAGCAAACCGGCAGCGGTTTTCCAGCGAGCCGCCGTACTCGTCGGTGCGCTTGTTGAAGTAGGGGGACAGGAACTGGTTGATGAGCCAGCCGTGACCGCCGTGGATCATCAACATCTCGAACCCGGCCCGCTTCGCCAGTCCTGCCACATGGCCGTAAGCGGCCACGATTTCGTCGATGAGGTCTTTGGTCAGGGCTTTCACCTCCACCCCGTCGGGACGAACGCAGGCGGAAGGTCCCCACTGGTGCATGGACTTCTGTTTAGACTTGTCGGTCATGTAGGTCCCGGCGTACATACCGGAGTGGGACAGCTCCAGGCTGGGAATGGCCCCGTGGCGGCGGATGGCGTCGGCGGTGTAGGTGGCGCAGGCCAGCGAGTTCAAAATACTCTCGTCCAGATGATAGGCGTGGGAGCCGTCGGTCTGGGGATGTACCATGCACTCGGACACCGTGACGGCCCCAGCGCCGCCCTTGCCCCGCAGCTCATAGAAAGCGGTGGACTTGGGACCGATGCAGCCATCGTTGGTGATGTCGGTGCCGCCCATAGGTGCGGAGAACATCCGGTTGCGGAAGGTGGTGCGGCCCAGGGTGATGGGGGCGCACAGGTGGGGATACTGATAAGCCATAGGGATACCTCCTTGAATAGTTGTTAGCTATTAGCCGTTAGCTGTTAGTTACGCACTGCTGGACAAAAGCGAACAGCGCTAAACATCGGTTGGTTGTTAGTGGTTTGTTTTGTATAGCGAACCCAAAGCGCAGCGTGAATCGTTGAGCAATGCCAAGCTAACAGCTAAGAGCTAAAAGCCAAAGGCTAATTTGTGGTTTTCTGATAGAGCAGCGCCAGCACGATACCAAGCACGGCCAGTCCCCCCGCGATGAGGAAAGCACCGCTGTAGCTGCCGGTGGAGGTGAGAACTTTTCCCACCACCGACGGTCCCAGGCACCCGGCCAGAGCAAAGCCGATAAACATAATGCCGTAGTTGACGCTGTTGTTCTTTGCCCCGAACTGGTCGGCGGTGAAGCCGGGATAGACCCCCATCAGCGCGCCGAAGCAGATGCCCATGATGGACACCCCGGCGATAAACTGAGCCACTCCGCCGGTGCCGGTGGTCAGCAGGATAACCAGCCCGACAATTTCCAGCAGAAAAGCGGCCAGAAGCACTGTCACCCGGCCAAACCGGTCCGAGAGGGAACCGGCCACCACCCGTCCGGCGGCGTTGAACAGCGCCAGGACGGAGACCACCATAGCCGCAAGCCCCGCGCCCATGCCGGTAATGGACTGGGCCATGGGGGACGCCTGAGAGGTGATCATCAGGCCGCTGAACGCACCGCACATCAGCATGAAGATCATCATGTAAAACGTGGGGTCGGCCAGCATTTCCCGCCAGTTTTTGTCGTTGGAGAGGACAGCCCCGCCCTGCGCCGTCTTGCAGGGAGGCACGGAGTGCCGGAAGTGCCGCTTGACGGCGGGCTGATACCCGGCGGGGCAGTAGTTTTCGGGGCATTTCAGGATGAACTGGGAGAACACGCCCACGATGAGGACAAACGCCACGCCCAGCACGATAAACGCCTGGCTGATGCCCGCGCCGGAGATGAGCAGGTTGGCGACGGGCGGTACCAGCACCGAACTGAGGCCATAGGTGGCGGTGGCGATGCCGCCGATGAGTCCCCGCTTGTCGGGGAAAAATTTGACCGAGTTGTTGATGGTGCAGCCGTAGGCCAGTCCCATGCCCAGGCCGCAGCCCAGGCCATAGGTGACGACGAGCATGGGGATGCTGGTGGCGAAGCCGCTGGCCAGCATCCCGCCGCCGAACAGCAGCCCACCGGCAAAGACCACCCACCGGGGACCCAGCTTGTCGTTGATGTAGCCGCCGGAAATCATGGTGATGGGGCCGACGGAGTTGGCCACGGTGTAGACGATGGAGAGGCTGGCGGAGGCCAGCTCCCCGCCGGAAAGGGCGCTGAGCTTCTCCGCCAGGGGCGAAGCGAACACGCTCCAGGCGTAGATGGAGCCGATGCACAGGTTGATGAGACAGCTGGCCACCAGCACCAGCCACCGGCGGCTGTCCAGATTTTTCTCTTTCATAAGACTTTTCCTTCCTGCCTAGTACAAAGGGTATCAGGAGTATTTCGTCCCCTGATACCCTTTTTTGTTTTGATATGGCGATATTGGCGCACCTTTAGCTATTCGAGCGATTCGCTTTTATCCTGGTGATGCTACCCTTTCAGCTCTGCGCGTTTGGATTGCAACACCTGACTAACAGCTAACAGCTAATAGCTAATGGCTATTTACTTACTTTTTCCGCTCTTCCAGGTCGGCGTGGATCTGAGGCATTTCCTTATCCAGCTTGTAGAACAGCATGATGATGAAGCAGACAACGATCATCGCCACAGGCAGCCAGTTGTACAGGAAGGAGATGGCGCTCTGAGCGGAAGCGGACTGCACCTCGGCAGCACCGTCGTACCCGCCGAAGGCCAGCACCCAGCCCAGGACCACTTGGCCGATGCCCAGGCCCAACTTCTGAGCGGCGGAGATGGCGGCGTTGCCCATGCCCACGGACTTGACGCCGGTTTTCCACTCGCTGTACTCCAGCGTGTCGGCCACCATGCCGAAGGCCATGCCGCCGGCTGCGCCCAGACCGATACCCTTCAGGGCGTTAAAGACGATCAGCAGCATCACGTTGGGACCGCAGAGACCGGTGCCCGCAAAGCCCAGGAGCATTCCCACCAGGCCCAGCTGATAGGTGCGGTGTTTGCCGAACTTCTTCATGAAGAAGGGGGTGAAGAACATGGTTGCAAACTGGGAGATGGAAAGGGCGTTGTTCACCGGAGTGTACAGGGAGTAATCGCCCAACACGTCCTTGCAGTAGTAAATGGCTCCGGCGGAGTACATGACGATGATGAAAAAGATGACGAACATACAGAAGATCATCGTGACCCAGTACTTGTTGGTCACCAGAGATTTCAGCGCCACCATAGCGGGGATGTCGTCCTTGGGCTTTTCCTCCTCAGCGGCGGTCTGTACAGCGGTGCGCTCCTTGGTGCCCATGACGCAGATGAGCGCGGAAACTACTACAAAGATACCCACAATGATGGTGGCCATGGTCCAGCCCTTCTGGGCCTCAGGGGTGTAGAGGGTGTCGGTCCCGGCGAACCAGACGACCCAGCCCATGAAGAAGGTGTTCATGGTGATGTTGGCCAGAGTCTGGAAAATCATGCTGATGTTGCCCAGCATACCGTGTTCGTAGCTGTCGTTGGTGGTCAGCGAGATCAGCGAGTTGAAGGGGACAAACATGGACGTGTAGAACACGGAGTTGACCAGGTTGTAGATGACGAAGATGTAGACGTACTTCACCATTCCGGTGAAGGAGGAGGGGATGCTGAACAACAGGATCACCGCGATAGCCATTGGTACGCACATCCGCACCAGCCAGACACGGGCCTTGCCCATTTTGGATTTGGTGCCGTCCACGATGCGGCCCATGATCAGGTCGGAGAACCCGTCAAACAACTTGGAAATGGCGATGATGGTGCTGGCGACCCCCGCGTCCACCAGGGACACGTCGGTCAGGTAGGACATGAAGAATGCGGACATCATGCCGTTGACCCACGCCATACCGAAGTTGCCGACGCCGTAGCCGATACGGTCGTTCCAGCCCAGTTTGGTGTTGGGGTCGTTGGTTTTGGACGCAAAATTAAACATTTCTTTCGCTCCTTTGTTTGATATTTTCGTTTTGCTTGCGCTGTATACAGTATACGGATTGGTTGAGCTTTTTGACAGGCGTTATCCTACCAGAACTTGCCCTTTTCCGACCCGATGTGACCGTGTCAGTCCTCATAAAACCGGATGTCCTGCCAGGTGTCCATCAGCTCGGTGCGGTCCACCTGCTCGGTCCGGGTCTCCCGGTCGAAGATGCGCAGCTTGCAGTTGTACCCGGTGTAGCGGGGCCAGTCCTCGCCGGGCGCACCGGTCTTGATGAAGCGCACCCAACTGCCGTGCATTTCGTCGATGATGCTGTCCACCAGGGCGTCGTCCTCGCCGTCGAAGATAAACCGGCTGAAATGGAAGTCCCGGTTGCCGAACATGGCGGGGAGGTCGAAGGCGTGGGAGGCTTTCAGGCCGCTGGCCTCGCCGGATTTCGTCACCAGGTCGTAGCGGTACATCCAAACGTCCGGGGTGTACTGGCGCTGTCCTTCAGCGACCTTGACGGCGGGGACCTGGAAAGCGTAGTCGGTGCCGAAGTTGATGAATGGCACCCCCACCTTCACCGGCCCCGGCGCGGTGGTCACAGATGCGGCGCTGAACTTGTCCTGCC
The DNA here is from genome assembly GCA_020859945.1 of Clostridiales bacterium. Taxonomy (GTDB): domain Bacteria; phylum Bacillota; class Clostridia; order Oscillospirales; family Oscillospiraceae; genus Onthomonas. The sequence goes on from JAJBVG010000069.1 coordinate 33,327, forward strand.
CGTCGAACTGCTTCAGCCAGGCGTCCGCGTTGGGGTGGTAGTAGCGTACAAAGTCAAAAAAGTGGTCGATGTTCCCGTTTTTCTCAAACATCTGGGCGATCATGCTCCAACTGTTGGGGAAACCGGTCTTTTCCGGGTGGACGAAGGTGGTGCCCTCGTGAGCGTTGCTGCCGATGATGAGCTTCACCCCGGCGGCGCTGCCGCTACGGATGGCGTCGATGGGGCGGACGGGCAGCAAATCGTCCTGAATGGGGCCGGGGAGGAACATACCGGGGTTGCGGTACTGGTGGTGCTCCGCCACGTAGTCGTTTCCTTTCAGGAAGGTGAAGGGGTCGTCGGTGCGGAGCCGGGGCAGGTCGGCCTCCGTCCAGCCCATGCCCTCCAGAAAGAGGTCGATGTTCCGCCGGGCCATCTCGTGAGTCACCACGCAGTTGGGCAGGGCGCTCTGGGAAATGGCCTGCTGGAAGGTCCCCTTGACGGCGGGGCAGGCCATCATATTGACCACCGAGGCGGCCCCGGCGGACTCGCCGCAGATGGTCACCCGCTCCGGGTCGCCGCCGAAGGCGGCGATGTTCTCGTGGATCCACTGCATGGCTAGAATTTGGTCGGAGAGGCCGCAGTTGCTCTCGAAGTCCTCACAGCCGGGATAGGTAGTGAAGTCGTAAAAGCCCAGCACGTTCAGCCGGTACTGGAACACCACATAGACGATGCCCTCCTCCACGAAGGTCTTGCCGTTATAAAGCGGTACGTTGCAGCCGCCGGTGTTGTAGCCGCCCCCGTGGATGTACACGAAAACCGGGAGGTTTTCTCCCTCCAGCGGGCGCTGAACGTTGATGGTCAGGCAGTCCTCGGCTCCCTTGTACTGGCCCTCGTCGAACTGCACCGCCTCCGGGCCGTACTCCTTCGCGTCAAAGACGCCGTCCCAGGGCTGGACAGGCCGCGCCCGCTTGAACCGCAGCTCTCCCACGGGCGGCTGGGCGTAGGGGATGCCCAGGTACTCCATCATGCCGTTACGCTGGTAGCCCCGCACCTTTCCGCTGCTGATGGTGACAATTTGTTCACTCATTCTCGTTTGCCTCCTTATATGAGCTGTTGGCTTTTAGCTATTAGCTCTTAGCTTGGAAGTTCCTGGCCTTTTGCGCTGTGCTTTTTGTTTTCAGCGCTATGGCAGCTGGTAGCTAGCAGCTCTTTGTTCACAGCGCTGCGCTTTTGGTTTGCAATGCGTAACTAACAGCTAACGGCTAATAGCTTATTTACTGTAACTTATTATACCAACACCACCATTGGGAGAAATACCGCTTTCCCGACCACCTCTTACCCTAATCCGACCTGTTGCGCAAAAGGGCGGTGACAAGTGCGCCGCCCTCTGCTAAAATAAGAACAGACAGGAGCGCGGCTCCTGTAAGTACAAACAAAGGGGAGTTTCCTATGCTGACGATTTCGCATTTGATGGTCAATGGACTGACCGAGCCTGTCGGCATTCGTGATTCGATTGAATTGAGCTGGGCGCTGGAATCCGACCAGCGCAATGTGAACCAGACAGGGTATCAAATCCAGCTTTTGGAGGCCGGAACGCTGCTCTATGACAGCGGCAGCGTACCCAGCCGCCAGTCCGCACACGTTTCCCTCGCCTGGGACTGGAAAAGCATCACCCGCTACACTCTCCGGGTGCGCTCTGCCGCAGGAGAAGAACGCAGCCCGTGGGCGGAGACGAGTTTTGTCACCGCATTTCAAACCCCGGAGGAGTGGCGGGGCAGTTTCCGCTCCGCCGAGCCAGAGGAGGACAAAGACCAAAGCTACGGGACGCTGCTCCGCAGGAGGCTCACCATCTCAAAGGCTGTAAAAGAGGCGTGGCTGGTCTGCTCCGCTCATGGCATTTACCACGCCTTTCTCAATGGCCAGGCCGTTTCCCCGGACGAGCTGGCCCCCGGCTGGACCAGCTATCACAAGCACCTGCGCTACCAGACCTATGAGGTCACGTCCCTGCTCCGGCAGGGGAAAAACGCCCTGGGCGTTATGCTGGGGGCCGGGTGGTACAAAGGCATGATGGGCTACAAGCACACCCGCAACAACTACGGCACCCGTACCGCCTTCGGCGGGCAGCTCATCCTTCGGTACACGGACGGCACCGAGGAATGGGTCTGCACCGACGAGGACTGGAAGGGCAGCAGGGGGCCGGTGCTGTTCAGCGAGATTTACGACGGCGAGGTCTACGACGCCCGGCTGGAGCAGCCGGGGTGGACTGAGCCGGGCTTTGACGACAGCGGCTGGTGGGCGACTGAACCTGTCCCCCGGCCGGTGGAAACGCTGGTGCCCCAGCAGGGTTGCCCGGTGCGGGAGATGGAATGTGTCTCCCCTGTCCGGCTGTTCACCACCCCCACAGGCGAGCAGGTCCTCGACTTCGGACAGAATATGGCGGGGTGGTGCGCTTTTACGGTGGAAAACGCCGCCCCTGGCGACGTGGCGGAACTGCTGTTCTTCGAGACGCTGGACAGCCAGGGCAACGTCTACACAGAAAACCTCCGGGGCATCCGCCCACGGGTGCGCTATATCTGCAAGGGTGAGGCGCGGGAGCAATTTCGGCCACTGTTCACCTTCCAGGGGTTCCAGTACGCCCAAATCATCTCCTGGCCCGGTACGCCACGGCTGGAACAGTTCCAGGGAAGGGCAGTTTACTCCGCCATGGAAGAGACCGCCGCCTTCCGCTGCTCTGACCCGCGGCTGAACCAGCTGTGGCACAACATCCTGTGGGGCATGAAAGGAAACTTTATCGACATCCCCACCGACTGCCCCCAGCGGGACGAGCGGCTGGGCTGGACGGGGGACGTGGTGGCCTTTGCCCCCACTTCCTGTCTGCTGATGAACACCGATGCCTTTTACCGGAAGTGGCTGGCGGATGTCCGGGCAGACCAATTTGAAAACGGAGCCGTCCCCCATGTGGTGCCCGACCTGCTGACGGGTCACATGGAAGGGGACTGGCTGCTGGACCAAGACGTTCAGGGCGGGGCCTCCGGCTGGGGAGACGTGACCGTGCTGCTGCCCTGGGCGCTGTACCTGGCCTACGGGGACAAAACGGTTCTGGCGGAGCAGATGGACAGTATGCTTCGGTGGCTGGACTTTCTGGAGCGGCACAGCGAGGGCTGTCTGTTCCGGTTCGGGGCGCAGTTCGGGGACTGGCTGGCGCTGGACGCCGCCGCAGGCAGCTACAAAGGGGCCACTCCCGACGAGTATTGCAGCGCCGCCTATTACTGTTATGTCACCCGGCTGGTGGGGAAAATGCTCCGGGTCCTGGGCCGGGAGACCGAGGCCGAAGCGCTGGAGCAAAAGGCCCGGACACTGACGGCGGACTTCCAGAGGCGGTTCTTCACCCCGGACGGGCGGCTGACCGTCCCCACCCAGACCGCCCATGTGCTGGCGCTGCGGTTTGACCTGGCGCCGGAGGCGTGGAAACCCCAGGTGGTACAGGGGCTGAAAGACCTGCTGGCCCAGTCCGGCGGCCACCTGACCACCGGCTTTTTGGGGACGCCCCACATCGCTCCGGTCCTCAGTGAAAACGGCTGTCTGGAGGAAGCCTATGCCCTGCTGCTGAAAGAGGACTGTCCCGGCTGGCTCTATCAGGTGAAGGCGGGGGCCACCACGGTCTGGGAGCATTGGGACGGAAAGAAACCCGACGGGACCATGTGGAGCGCCGATATGAACTCCTTCAACCACTACGCCTATGGGTCCATTGGAGAGTGGATGTTCCGCACCATCGGCGGGCTGGAGTTGGACGAAAATCGGCCCGGCTATGAACACTTTTTCATCCGGCCCCTGATTGGCGGAGGGCTGGACTTTGCGGAAATTGCCTACCAGAGCAGCTATGGAAAAATTGAAATTCAGTGGCACAGAGATGGGGATGTTGTCACGCTGGATGTGACCATTCCACCCAACACCAGTGCCGAAATTCAGCTTGTGCAGGCCCGTGAGGCTCTGGACGATGGTGGGCTGGTTTTTGCGGAGCATCAGGCCCGCGCCGGTTCCGGGCAGTGGCGGGTGCGGTATCGGATTTGACACTCTAATCCTTCCCAAAGGGCAAAAAAATCCGGGGGCTTCACGCCCCCGGAAAATCATACGGTCGTTCAGTTTTTCTTTGGTACTAATTTGGTAATTTCCTTCCCCAGCGCCCACAAATCGCCGGTGCCGCCAGCCATCTCCTGAATGGCCAGCGCCCGCTTCCGGGGACGACAGCCCTCAGCGCCGGAGGGGTCGGTGAAGAGGCCGAAGTACACCTCGGTCAGCCCGCCGATCTGGTTCTGTTCGATGCCCGCCCGCTGGAGCATGGCCTCCTCGTTGAGCAGCCGGAAGTTGTGCAGCGTCCGCACATAGGGCATCTCCGAGGCCATTTGCAGGATCTTCTTGTTGTAGGCGGCGTACCGCTCCTCCAGCACCGGGTCGCCGCAGTCGGTGAAGCCCGTCTCGGTCAGGATGACCTGCTTGTGGCCGTCGCCGTACTTGCACATGACCTTGTAGGCGGCGTCGTTGTAGCTCCACCAAAGGCTGTCCGGCTCCTCCACGTTCAGGAACAGGTCTTTGTCCGAAGCCACCGGCTTGATGGTGAACACATAGGGGTGCCACGCCACGAGGTCGAAGTAGTCGTCGGTGTTGGTGGACCAGAAGCTGCCGGATTTGATGCGGCTGTACACCATATCCAGCGCCCAGGCTACGCCGTACATCACCGGCAGGAAGTCGGGCAGGCCCCCGCCCAGCCCCGGCGTGCTCAGCGCTGGAGAGAAGGAGGCCACTTTCGCTTTGGGGTTGCCCCGGCGGACGCCTCTGGCGGCGAAGTACATCATGTCCACCGCGATGTCCATCTTTTCCTCCGGAGAGAAGGGCTGGCTCATGTCGCTGTCCAGAAATCCGTCCGGGTGCAGAAAGGCGTTCAGGTTCCACTCGTTGCCCACCTCCCAGATGGTCACCTGGGGGAATTGCTTCGCCATGGTGGTCCAGCTCTGTTCCAGCATTTCCAGCGCCTGCATATAGAGGCTGCCCGGGGTCAGGTCGCGGGGCTGCATGGCGTGGCCGGACTTCTGTTTGCAGCCGGCGGGCAGAAACCAGTCGTGGCTCATGCCGGTGACTTCGATGTCCAGCTCCGCGGCCCGGTCCAGCAGCTTGGTGTGCATGGCCACCACGTCCTCATTGGGGGTGGTGGGGTCCTTCAGCACATCGGGAATGTGCATCCAGGAGCGGTAGGCGTTGCAGCCCATCCCCTTCACCAGGTCCAGATAGGCCGCGGCAGGGACGCCGATATCCCCCTCCCGCTGGATGAGCGGCTCTCCCACTCCGAAAAAGCGTTCTGAATACATCATTTTACCTCCTGTAATACCAGTGTTGCCCACTGTGGGCTTTTACTGCTGCCATTATAGAAGAAATCCCCCCGTCAAAACAGCCGGAATCCTACCGGAAGTTCCCCTTTTCCGACCTACTCGCCCAGCACGTCAATGATCCGAATCTCTACGCCGCCCTCCGCATTGTGAACCTCGGCGCGGAAGCGGGGCTGGCACAGATAGGGGCACAGGGTCTCGCTGTCGGTCAGGAATTTGGGGCAGGCGCTGATAAACGGAGCGGTGCCCTTTGCCGGGGCGTAATAGGCGTTGTTTTCCACAAAGAGCTGACACTCTGCCCCCGCGCTGTCCCGCCCCCGGAACAGGTATCGGGCGCACATATGCCGGGTCCCGGCGGGGTCCTCCACCTGCACGTCCACGCCGCCCGGCAGAATCTCCCCTGAAAACAGCTCGGACTCCACCCTTCCCGTGAAGGGAATCATCGTTACCGACCCACAAGGGCTTTTCAGGTCGGAGATTTGGGTTTTGTCAATAAAAATTTGGAAGGTCATGATCTGCTTGTCCATAGGTTCCTCCTTGCGTTGCTGTGTTTGATTTTCATCATTCCTCGGCGTCCAGCGGGAAGCGGAACCGGCTGACAGCCCCGTTGTCGTTGTAGAACCGGCAATCTGCCCGGTCGCCGTAGAGCATCTGTATCCGAAGCATGGTGTTTTGCAGCCCCACCCGCTCCCGCAGGGCGTCGTAATCGTGTTTTTCCAGCGCCTCCAGCAGCCACGCCGGGTAGCCGCCGCCGTTGTCCCGCACCGTGATGACCGCGCACGGAACGCCGTCCGCTTCGTCGTAGTCCACGGTCAGTTGAATCAGCGTTTTGTGGTCGGGGCCGATGGAGTATTTCACCGAGTTTTCGATGAAGTTTTGAAGCACCATATTGGGGATGAAAATATCCTCCACAAAGGGGTCCACCGCCGTTTCATAGGTGAACTGTCCCTCGTAGCGCAGCTGCTGGATGTTGATGTAGTCCTGAATATGGGCCAGCTCCGCCTGGAGGGGAACAAAGTCGTCCTCGGTTTTCAGAAGGTAGCGCATATAGCTGGCGGAGAAGCGCATCAGCTTTGCGGCAGTGTCGTACTCCCGGCTCAAAATCATGTTATAGGCCATGTTCAGGGAGTTGATCATAAAGTGGGGCCGCAGCTGATAGGACAGGTTTTTCAGCCGGGTCCGCTGGTTTTCCAACTGTTTCTCGTAGACCTCGATTTTCAGTCCCTGTATCTTGCCCGCCATATGATTAAAGGTGTGTTCAATTTGGGCAAACTCCGTGGTGCGGGAGCCGTGGGTGATGAGCGCGTCAAAGTCGCTCTGCTCCAGCCGCTCCATAGCCGCCGTCAGGCGGCGCAGGGGCAGGATAATGAGCCGCCGCAGCACAAGATACACCAGAGGCAGCATCAGCACCATAAACAGGGTAACGAAGCGAAAATACCGCTGGAAGAAGGGCAGGGAGGACAGGGCCTCCTGCTGATTCAGCCGCTCGCAGACGGTGAGGGTACACTTGTCCGATTGGACCGTGAGCAGCAGCTCGCCCTGCTCGGTTTCCAGCCCGTCTACCTGCTCCGCGTCAATAAAGAACACGTCGGCGTCCTCTATCTCCGACAGAGCGTTCAGCGCCACAAAGGAGCCACCATAGATGCCGTTGGAGCAGTACCCTTGCATGAGGTAGGGCGAACCGTCGATTTCTACATACTGCCATTCAGAACTTTCCTGAGAGAGGGCCGTGAAGGTCTCCGTGATGTACCCGGTCATCTCCTGCTGGCTCTCCGGCTGGGAGGTGTCCCGCAGATAGACGTACTGAAAGTCGCTCTCTGGGATGTAGAAGTAAAAGCCGGTGATGTACTGGTAATAGAGGGCTGTCTTTGCGATTTCCGTGTTGAGGGAGTTGGCCGAGTAGTAGAAGTGAGAGGAGCTGCGGTCCAGCAGATAGACGGTGCTGCTGCTGTAGAAGGTCATGGAGTTGACATAGTTCTCCGCCATGTCCAGTTCCCGGTCGATTTGGGACATATAGCTTTCCAGCAGTTGAACATGGGCCTGCTCCACCTGCTCCATGCCGCTGCGCATATAGCTCCAGTTGATGTAGCAGGAGAGAAAAACCACCGGCAGCATCAAAAAAAGGATGGTCAGGAATACCGGCATTGTGATAGAATGGACTATATTAAAAATTTTCTGTTTCATGGAGGCGCCTCCGTTGGGACATCGCAAAGGGAAAGGAGAAACATGAACCTGCTCATTGTTGACGATGAGATCAGCTCCATCCGGGCTGTCTCGCATATGTTGGATTGGGAAACGATTGGCATTGACCACTGTTTTACCGCCCTGAGCGCGGCCGAGGCCAGGCAGTACATGGAGGAAAACCAAATCGACCTGTTGCTCTGCGACATCGAAATGCCCCAGCAGTCCGGGCTGGAGCTGCTGGAATGGGTCAACAAGCAGCAGCTCCAAATCTCCTGCATCTATATGACCTGCTACGCGGAATTTTCCTACGCCCAGAAAGCCATTCAGCTGGGCAGCGAGGCTTATCTGCTCAAGCCCATCGATCCAGATGAGTTGAAATCAGTTCTGACCGCCGCCATTCAGAAACGGCAGGCCCTGCAAGCGGCCCAGTCTGCCAGCCGTCTGATGGAGGAGGACTGCGACAACCTGTGTCACCAGTTCTGGCAGGAGCTGTTCTACGAGGACATCCCCTCTAACCGTCCGGCCATCGCCGCACGCATCGGGCAGCTTGGGCTGCCGCTGGACCCGGCCTGGTATTACTGCACCTGTCTGGTGGTGGTGCGGAACTGGGGCAAGGACATGGAGACCACCCACCGGCTGAACCGGTACGCCGTCCACAACGTGGTGGCGGAGCTGTTCGAGGGGGCGGCGGGGCCGGCCAGTTCCTTTTTCACCGTCTTTCCCTTTGGGCAGCACGGGCAAATGTGCATCTGCGGCGGAGAGGACGGGGCGGCTCTGTTCCGGTGCTGCCGCAGCTTCGCGGAGCAGTATCTGGCCTCCGAGCGAAAATATCTGGAGGTGCGCTCCGTCTGCTATCTGGGCCAGCCCACCCACATCGAGGACGCCGCGGAGGAAATGGAATGTCTCATGCGGATGGACAACAGTCACCTGAAAAACAACGGCATCTCCGTCCACGGCAAGGCGGAACCAGCCCTGCCGGTGGAGAGCGACTTGGAGGAACGGTTTCAGCGGTGGAACGGCCTGCTGGAGGACGGGCAGCTGGAAAAGGCCCGGACGGAGATCGTTGCGTACCTCTCCAGCCAAGAGGACAACGTCTGGTTCAACAAAAAACGATTCCAGCAGTTTAACAGCCGCTACTCCGGCCTGTTGACCGCCTACGCCGAAAAACACCACTTCCCCCTGAACCAACTGACCGCCGACCCACAAAACGCCCACTGCCGTCAAGCGGCACTTCCGCGCTTCGCGCTCCCTGTGCTTCGAGATGTCGGACCGGGGGCTGGACAATATGGCGGCGTGGGTGGAGCGCTCCCTGCTCCTGCTGGAGCAGCAGGCCGCTGCCAGCGACGACCCGGTGCAGGCCACCCAGCAGTTCATCGAAGAACACCTGTCGGAAAAGCTGGACATGGCGCAGATCGCGGAAAACGTCCACCTGAACCAGGATTACCTCACCCGCATTTTCAAGCGGGCCACTGGGACCTCCATCAAGGGCTACATCGTCAACCGCCGCATGGAGCAGGCCAAGCTGCTGCTGGAGACCAGCCACCTGCCCATTGCGGACGTGGCCTATCGGGTGGGGTATTACAACTACACCAGCTTCAACCGCATTTTCAAAAAGACCTACGGCGTTTCGCCCCAGAGCTGCCGGCGGGGAGCGGATTAACCTTAATTTAAGCATACCAGACACAGGCCAATATTGCAACCAATGCGGGCAAAGTGGTCGGAATTTGCAAGGATTTCTTACATAAAGCGACCTGAAAGGAGCGTGAGGGAATGAGAAAGAAAAGCCTGATTTGCTTGCTCCTACCCTCAAGGGGTACTTCTGCCCTCAAGGGGCACTTCCGCTGCGCTCCCTGCGGGGCTTTGCCCCTCCTTGTGGCGGTGCTGCTGCTGGTTTGCTGCTCCTGCGGCGGGGAGACGAAGGAGGCAACCGGTTCGTCCTCGGCTTCCGACGAGCAGGAAGTTGTGACGCTGCGCTTTCCTTTAATCGTGGACGACGCTCTGCCGGAGAACATCGACCAGGTGGAAGACACGCTGAACGACTACCTCAACGAACAAATCGGCGTGCAGGTTTCCTTTGTGGCGGTGTCCATCAGCTCGCTGGAGGACTATTATCTTCTCCAGTCCTCCAGCACAGAAAAACTGGACTTTTTCTCGCTGCTGCCGGGAGAGGAGCTGCTCTCCACCATGGTGGACGCGGGGTTAATTCTGCCTCTGGATGACCTGCTGACGGAGTACGGGCAGGGGGTGCTGGACAGCGCTGACGAGGTCCTCTCCACAGGGCAGCTGAACGGCGTGCAGTATATGGTCCCGGCGGTACGGGACAACTACACCATGGGGACCAGCCTGGAGTTCAACGCCGCGCTGGTGCGCAAGTACGGGTTTGACATCAGCTCCATTGAGACGTTGGCGGACGTGGAGCCGATGTTGGAGGTCATTCTGGAAAACGAGCCGGGCGTGGTCCCCTTCACGTCCTCCGGCTCTGCCAGCCTGACCCAGCTCCTGGGCGGCTACGACTGCCTAGGCGACACCCTGGGGGTGCTGAACCTCCGGGCCGACGACTCCCTGACGGTGGTGGACTGGTATGAGACCGAAGAATTTTTGGAGTTGACCCGGTTTCTCTACCAGTGGAACCAAAAGGGCTATCTGTCCCAGGACGCGGTGGTCTCCCAGCAGAGCGGCACGTCGATGGTGGAGGAAGGGACGGCATTCTGCACCCTGAGTACCATTATGCCCACTGGGGACTACGGCAGCGAGGTGTCGGAATCCAGTGTGGTGGTGGAGGTACAGCTGAGCGACCAGCCCCAGCTGCTCACCAGCTACCAGATGGGACTGGAGGGTATTTGTATCTCCGCCTCCTGCGCCGCGCCGGAAAAGGCCATGCAGCTGTTGAACCTGCTCTACACCGACGAGTGTGTGGTCAATCTGCTGGAGCATGGCATCGAGGATGTCAATTACACCCTGACCGAGGATGGGGCCGCGGACCACGGCGGTGGCTACTTCCTGCTCTACGGTCAGCCCCTGAACCAAACGCTGCGGTATCCTTCGGCGGACTACGGGGAGCATTACGAGGAAAAGTGCCTGACCTTCGCGGAAAACGACGTGGTTTCCCCGGCCTGCGGCTTTGTCTTTGATTCCTCGCCCGTATCCAAAGAGGTGGCGCTGTGTCAGGCAGTGGTGGAGTATTACTTCCCGGTGCTGGACTGCGGCTGTGTGGACCCGGACGAGGAGATTCCAAAGTTTGTGGAGGAATTAAAAGAGGCGGGCATCGACACCATTATCGCGGAGAAGCAGCGGCAGTTGGACCAGTGGGCGGCGGAGCAGACGGACGGGGCGTGACGGCGGCACTGTTCAATGGCCCCCATTTACTCTGATTCTTGCTCACGATAAAAAACGGCCCTGGAACCCGGATGGTTTCAAGGCCGTTTCTTGTTTGAGCGCGCATTGAGGAAGCTGCGCTGCTTAGAAATTCTTTTTTAGAATAACCAGAAATAGAAACGAAATATTTGCTTTTCCCCCTGTCCCTGTTTAAAATAAAGACAGGAGAAACCGGTCGTCAACGCCGAAATCCAACGGCGGAACCTGTGTTTTTACGAAACTCTCATTGACATCGGCAATCGAGCAGGAGGAACTTATGGAATATCGTATCTTGCCCCACGGGGGCGAAAAAATCAGCGTCATTGGAATGGGGTCTTCCGTAATCGGGGAGCGCCCGGAGCAGGAGATCATTGCGACTGTCCGTTCCGCGATGGAACACGGCGTCAACTATTTCGACATGGCGGGCGGCCATGCGACGATTTTTGACGCCTATGGCAAAGCGCTGGAGGGGAAACGGGAGCAGGTCTATTTGCAGGTCCACTTTGGCGCAGATTACACGTCCGGGGAATACGGCTGGACGACCAGCCTGAAAAAAATCAAAAAATCCGTTCAGTGGCAGATGGAGAAGCTGCGGACGGACTACATCGATTTTGGCTTTATCCACTGCATGGATGAGGACAGTGATTTAGACACCTACATCAAAAACGGTGTGCTGGATTATATTTGGGATTTGAAAAAGCGGGGCATTGTCCATCACATTGGAATGTCCTCCCATACCCCGGCGGTGGCGCACCGGGTCCTGGACATGGGGATTTTGGATGTGCTGATGTTCAGCATCAATCCCCTGTACGACTACGGGCAGGGGGATTATGCCATCGGAACCAGCGGCGAACGGTATGCGCTGTACCGCCGCTGCGAAAAGGAGGGCGTCGGCATTGTCGTTATGAAGCCCTTCTGCGGCGGACAGCTTCTGGACGCGGAGCAGTCTCTCTTCGGCGTGGCGCTGGGAAAGCACCAGTGTATCCAATACGCCCTGGATAAGCCGGGCGTGCTGACCGTCGTTCCCGGATACGGCAGCGAAGCGGAGCTGATGGAGGTGCTGGACTATTTCAATGCCCCGGACGAGCAGAAGGACTACTCTGTGATTGCAGGATATACGCCAAAAGAATCCGAGGGCGCTTGCGTCTACTGCAAGCACTGTCACCCCTGTCCCGCAGGGCTTGATATTGCGCTCATCAATAAGTATTATGATTTGGCGATGCTGGGTGATAATCTGGCACGGGAACACTACCTGACGCTGGAGAAAACCGCCGGGGACTGTATCGGCTGCGGCCACTGTGACAGCCGCTGTCCGTTCCATGTCCGCCAGAGTGAGCGGATGAAGCTGATTTGCGAGGCGTTTGGGAAATGAGAAAGCTGGTTTCGATAGCTCTGCTGTTTTGTATACTGCTTTCCATGAGCGGCTGTGCCGATCCGCAGGAAAGCAACGGGGATAGCTCCGGTTTTGAGGTCGTGGAATCAACCGATGAGGTAGAAACTGGAGCCGCTGCGTCAGTTTCTGGTGAGCAAGAAACGTCTTTTATGGATACAGTTCAGGATGGAGATTCAGAAACAGAGGAGGAAACGTTGAACATGAAGGTTCAAATCGGGAACAGCGTGTTTACTGCCACGCTGGAAGAAAATGAAGCGGTCAATGCGCTTATTGAAATGATGGAAACCCCTGTTGTGATTGAGATGAGCGACTATTCCGGCTTTGAGAAGGTCGGCCCGCTTGGAACCAGCCTGCCCACCAGCAACAGCCAGACGACGACTCAGGCGGGGGACATTGTCCTCTACAACGGCAATCAAATCGTGATTTTCTACGGCTCCAATTCCTGGAGTTACACCCGGCTGGGCCATATCAACGATTTGACCGGTTGGGAGGAAGCGCTGGGCAGTGGTGATGTGACAGTCACTTTTTCATTGGATTGAATATTATCCCAGGCGGTATTTGCATCAGGGAAGGCATGACTCTCAATTCAGGGACATTGGATATCTGTGTCAAGGCTGCAACATCTCTAACACACTGTTCACATTTCAATAGCGGAATGTTTGTAAAGGGCACACATGAGCGGCAGTTCGCTTATGAAGCACA
>JAJBVG010000018.1 GCA_020859945.1 Clostridiales bacterium
TTTTGGGCTACGACCGTGGGAAGGACGGAAACCTCGTTGTAAACGAAGAACAGGCAAAAGTTGTGCGGCTTATCTACAAGCTGTTCCTTGACGGCCTGACGGCATATGCTATTGCTTCGGAGCTTACTAAGAGGGAGATAAAGACTCCAACAGGAAAGAACAAATGGAATATGTCCACGGTTCAGAGCATCCTTACCAATGAAAAGTACAAGGGCGATGCCCTGCTCCAGAAAACCTACACGACTGACTTTCTGACAAAGAAAAGCAAGGTCAACGAGGGCGAAATCCCGCAATACTATGTTGAGGGAAACCACGAAGCCATCATTGAGCCGAAAATTTTTGATTATGCGCAGATGGAGATGGAAAGGCGCTCCCAGAGCAGCCAGCGCTACAGCGGCGTGAGCGTTTTCTCCTCTAAAATCAAATGCGGCGAATGCGGCTGCTGGTACGGCTCCAAAGTCTGGCACTCCAACGATAAATACCGCCGGGTCATTTATCAGTGCAACAACAAATACAAAGGCGATAAAAAGTGCGGCACTCCGCACATTACCGAGGATGAGGTCAAAGCAGTGTTCGTCCGGGCAGTCAACATTCTGCTCTGCGAGCGGGATGAACTGATTGCCAATGTGCAGACCATCATCGCCATGCTGTGCGACAGCACTGAACTGGAGAAAAGGCAGGCGGAGCTTCACAGTGAGCTGGAAGTTATCGTAGAACTGACCGAGCGGTGTGTAAATGAAAATGCCCATGTTGCTCTCGACCAGGACGAGTACACAGAACGCTACAACAGTCTGGTGGAACGCTACGAAAAGACAAAAGCACAGTACGATGAAGCCACGCAGACGATTGCGGATAACGCCGCAAGGAAAAAGCAGATGGAACAGTTCATCACATCCATTGAAAGCCAGCAGCCCATTACAGAATTTGACGAGGAGACTTGGACGAGCCTGGTGGATTTTGTGACAGTCTACAGCGAGAAGGACATCCGAGTGACATTCCGAGACGGCACAGAGGTTTGAACAGAATACGGATTTTTACGGCATCCGGCTTCGGTCGGGTGCTTTTTCTATCGTTAAATTATGCACACCCCTCATTTTGCACCTGTTCACAATCGTTAATAGGGTGGCGTGTTCATCGTTAATGGGGTATCCGTGTTCATCGTTATTTTGTATCAATGTGCGTGTTCAGATCGACTTTATTCTAACAAACTCAATCGCCTTTTTCTATACCCTGGTCTCACATCTATTGTAAAGCTACAGCCTTAAATTTATGCTCGATGGCTTGACACCAAACTCCAAGGCATGGTACACTTTTCTAAATCCCAAAAGGAGGAATATACAATATGTTTGGAAACAATGACAAGAAGGCTGCTAAGGCCGATGCGAAGGCGGCGAAAGAAGCTGCCAAGGCTGAGAAGGAACGGCAAAAGCAGGATGAGCTGCTCCGCAAGTTCGGGGTGGAAGGACTCAACGACCCAAAGTCCGTGGAAATTGTCCGGGACATCTCAGCAACGCTCTGCGGGGATGACCTTATTGAACTGGGAGCCTCACTCGGCGGTGCAAGCGAGAAAGACCTTTTGCACCAGATTTATCGGCATAACCAGGTACAGACCCGCCAGAACTGGCTCATTATCCGGCAACTGGATCGAATCGCTACCGCGCTGGAATCTAAAGATCAGTAAATACGTTTAACCGAAAAGAGCAAAGGGCCGCATTGGGGTAAAATCCAATGCGGCCCTTTAGACATTTTGGTGTAACTTTGGTGTAATCAAATGCAAATAAAATTCACTAAAATGACCACACAGAAAATGTAAATACAAAGAGAAATAATAAAACGTGCTGAAAATTGAGTTTAATCACAACTTTCAGCACGTTTTATTGGTACACCCGAAGGGACTCGAACCCCCACCATTCAGAACCGGAATCTGACGCTCTATCCATTGAACTACGGGTGCATATCTCCAACAGATGTTATTATAACAGCCTTCCCCCCGGTTGTAAACCCTTTTTTTCTGAAAAGTGGCCTGTTTTTTTCGTAAAATTTCTCCCTGCGGTTGTGCAATTTTCAGAAGTGTGCTACAATAATTTGTTGTCTTGGAAGAAACAGGCGAGGAGGGACCCATCGTGAAGCAGACCATCCGTGTTATCAACCTGGAGGCGGGGATGCCCACCGTAGACCAGGCGCTCCGCCGTCTCAGCGGCGAGCTGTACACCAGCCGCCGCATGGGGTGCCGGGCAGTCAAGCTGATCCACGGCTACGGCAGCTCCGGCAAGGGCGGCAAGATACGGGTCGCCATCCGTCGGGAGCTGGGCGGGCAGAAGCTGCGGGGACAAATCAAAGACTATATCCCCGGCGAGGACTTCTCCATCTTCAACAGTGCCACCCTCCAGGCGTTTTCCTTGGCAGAGGACCTGCGGAACGACAAAGACCTGGACCGGTATAACAACGGGGTCACATTTGTGTTGCTGTGAACCTGTGTTGGCGAGCGATTAGACGAATATAAGCTGGTTTTCACGGACTGACTTACCACCAGCAAAAACAGGGGACCGGGTATCGTACCCGGCCCCCGTTGCGTTGTTATGAAAAATACGACTGCTCAGGCGAGTTCTCAATCCTGATGATAAGTAGCCAGATAATCACCGATGCGGCCCAGGGCGACGGTGATTTCCTCCGGCTTGGGGAGCATGACCAGACGGAAGTGGTCCGGCTCCGGCCAGTCGAAGCCGCTGCCGGGAACAAACAGCACCTGGGTGTTGTGCAGGATGTCCATGGCGAACTCCTTGTCGTTGGTGATTTTGAACTTCTTGGTGTCGATCTTGGGGAACAGATAGAACGCGGCGTGGTTCTTCACGTAAGTGATGCCGGGAATCTTATCCAAGGCCTTGCAGGTGGCCTCCCGCTGCTCATAGAGACGGCCGCCGGGGACCATCATGGCCTCGGTGCTCTCCGGGTCGTTGAGGGCGGCGGGGATGACCAGCTGGGTCAGGGCGTTGCCGCACAGCCGCATGGCGGCGATCTTCTGAATGGCTTCGGTGGCGGGGACGGTGAAGCTCTCCGGGCCGGTGATGACCATCCAGCCGCAGCGGAAACCGCAGACGATGTGGGACTTGGACAGGCCGTTGAAGGTGATGACCGGCAGGTCCGGGGCCAGTTCCGCAGTGGAGCGGTGGGTGACGCCGTCCATCAGCAGGCGGTCATAAATTTCATCGGACAGGACGAACAGGTTGTTCTCACGGGCAATCTGTGTCAGGCCCAGGATGACTTCGTCGGGATAGACCGCGCCGGTGGGGTTGTTGGGGTTGATGAGCAGCAGAGCCTTGGTCTTGGGGGTGATCTTGCTGCGAATGTCGTCCAGGTCGGGATACCAGTTGGACTTCTCGTCGCAGGTGTAGAATACCGGAGTGGCCTCGGACAGATAGACCAGGTTGGTCCACAGAGAATAACTGGGGGAGGGGACCAAAATCTCGTCGCCCACGTCAAACAGGGCGGTGGCCACCATATTGGCTACTTCGCTGACGCCGTTGCCTACGAAAATGCGGTCCATCGACACGCCGGTCAGGTTCTTCTTGTTGGTGTGGTAGTCATAGATGGCCTGCCGCGCCTCCGGCATACCTTTCAGGTCGCAGTAACCCACAGCCTTGTCCACGTTGTCCAGCAGGGCGGAACGCAGACTGTCGGGCATACCAAAGCCGAAGGTGGCGGGGTTGCCGGTGTTCAGCTTCATGACCGGGATGCCTCTGGCGGCCATGGCGTTGGCCTCGACGAACAGCGGGCCGCGGATGTCGGAGTGGACCGGAGCCATTCTGGCTGCAACTTTAAATTCGCTCATAAAAACTCTCCTTACGATAAAATACCTACTTCTGTGAAAGAGCTGCCGCCAGTGGACAAGCCGCAGGATGCAAAAACCCTTACATTGATTTATATTATAAAGTCTGTTAAAAGAAATGTCAACCGGCAGATGCAGTTTTCCACGAAAATCAGAGAAGTTGTGGGAAAAGGATTGGATATTTTGACGAGCAGGACGGGAGGAAGGACCAGTGGATTGCAAAGAATTTTGCCAATATAGCGCGCAGAATGATAAAGGGGCTGTTTTTTGCGGAAAATCTATGGTATAATCCTCCTATCAACAGTGTCGCTGCCAGTGAGCGGCCCACGCAAACGAAAACCATATCTGAAAGGGGCTTTCTCTATGTCTAAACTGACCACCGGCGTCTACGAAAAATACGGCGCCACCTACGCGACCCTCACCCTGACCGACGGCGAATGTGCGCTGACCGTCACCCCCGAAAAGGGCGGCATGGCCACCTCCTTCACCAAAGGCGGCGAGGAGTACCTCTGGCTGCGGGACAAAAACTTTGAGTCCACCGACCGTCCCCGCTGCGGCATCCCCATCCTGTTCCCCAACTGCGGCAAGCCGGACGGCGGCGTTCACACCTTTGGCGGCGCGGACTACCCCATGGAGATTCACGGGTTCGCGGACCTGGTGCCCTGGCAGGTCAAGACGGCGGCGGACGACGCCATCGAGTTGACTCTGGCTCCTAACGGTCTGACCAAGTTCGTCTATCCCTTCGACTTCCTGCTGACCATGCGTTACACCCTGAACGGCGCCACCGCCGGTCTGACACTGACGGTGGAGAACACGGGTGACAAGCCGCTGCCCTTCAGCGTGGGTTTCCACCCCTACTTTGCCGCCAGCAAGTTGGAAAACGTCAGCTTTGACATCACCGCTGCCACCTGCTCAGAAAACGCCAAGGGGGAGCAGCCCGCCGCCCCCGCTGTGCTGACCCTGACCAAAAAGCCGGGCAGCGCCGATTCCATCCGCCTGCTGACCGGCGTGAAAAGCCCCATGCAGCTGACCGACGCGGGCAACGGCCACACCGTCGAAGTGGCTTTTGACGAGGCGGTGTTCACCAACGGCGTGCTGTGGCAGCAGGACGTGGAATCCTTTGTCTGCATGGAGCCGTGGAACGGCTGGGCCAACAGCGTCAACGAGGCAGGCAAGCACATTGAGCTGGCCCCCGGCGCGAGCAAGAACTTCGCCTGGACCATCACCATCGGCTGAGTTTGTGTATGGTTTGTTCCTTTCCGGGAAAACCTAATTGCAACCAAAGGAAAGGAACAAACCCATATGGATATGACAAATCAGGAATTTGGCGAACTGGTCAACCGCAAAAGTACCCCGTCCCCCTTGTGGAAGGACCTCTGTCTGGCCTTTTTGGTGGGCGGGGGCATTTGCTGCGTGGGGCAGGCCCTCCAGCTGTTCTGGCAGAGCTTTGGCTTGAGCCAGCAGGACGCGGGGACCTGCGTCACCATCTCGCTGATCTTCCTCTCCGCCCTGTTCACCGGGCTGAACGTCTACGACAAGCTGGCAAAACACGCCGGGGCGGGGACGCTGGTGCCGGTGACGGGCTTCGCCAACTCCATCGTCAGCCCGGCGATGGAGTTCAAGAGCGAGGGCTTTATCACTGGTATGGCCGCCAAAATGTTCACCATCGCCGGGCCGGTGCTGGTGTTTGGCATCGGCTCCAGCGTCCTCTATGGGGTGCTGCTGGCGCTGTTCCGCTGAGCTGTTGGAAATAAGCTGTTAGCCGTTAGCCATTAGCTGTTAGTCAGGTATCGTCAACCCAAAGCGCAGAGCTTTAAAAGAAACGCCGCCAAGCCAATAGCTGGAATAGCTGTTAGTAAGGCAAAAGTGTAGTGCTTAAAAGGACGCTCCGCCAAGCTAATAGCTAAAAGCTAACAGCTGATAGCTTTTTATTCGGAAACGAGGCGCTTTATGTACTTATTCGACCTGGACGGCACACTGATCGACTCCGCCGGGGTGTGGCGGCAGATCGACGTGGATTTTTTAGCCAAACGAGGGATTCCGTGGACGGAGGAATACAACCAGGGGGTCATCCACACGATTTTTCCCCTGGCGGCCCAGTTCACAAAGGAATACTGCCACATCCCCGACTCGCCGGAGGACATCATGGAGGAGTGGCGGCGCATGGCCCTGGCGGAGTACCGGGACCGCATCCCGCTCAAACCCCACGTCCGCGCCTTTCTGGAGCAGTGCGCAGGGGAGGGGAGGACCATGGCGATTTACACCTCCTGCGAGCCGGTGCTGTGCCAGGCGGCGCTGCACCACCACGGCATCGAGGGCTATTTCTCCCAAATCGTCTACGCCTCCGACCTGGGTATGGAGAAGCGTTCCCCCGCGGCCTTCGCCGCTGCATTGGAGCGGCTGGGGGTCAGGCCGGAGGAGTGCCGGTTCTTTGACGATTCCCCTGTCTCCTGCGCCGGGGCCAAGGCCGCCGGACTGACCGTCACCGGCGTCTATGATTCCCTCTTTGCCGCCCAGGAGGGGGAGCTGCGGCAGCTGTGCCACTCCTACATCCGGGATTTTTCTGAGTTGCTGCCCCCGGCAAAAGGGTAACACACCAGGTCAGTTTTGCTCTCCATTTTTCCATATACTTTTTCGTCTGGTTCAGTATAATGGGTACAATTCTTGCAACCGCAAACCAACTGCAACGAAAAGTGAGGGCTTTTTTTATGTCGATTGTATTCAATAAAACAAAGTGGACCTTTACGCTCCAGACGCGCAATTCCTCCTATCAGCTGCAAATTGGCAATCTGAACTACTTAATGCACCTTTATTACGGCCCGTCTCTGGAGGACGAGGACCTGTCTTACCAAATCATGCAGTATGACCGGGGCTTTTCCGGCAACCCCTACGACTCCCGGTATCAGCGAACCTTCTCGCTGGACGCGCAGCCCCAGGAGTTCCCCACCCAGCAGCAGGGAGACTTCCGGGTGCCCTCCATCCAGGTGGTCAATCCCGACGGCAGCCGTGCCTTCGATGGGCGGTTCCAGTCCTATCAAATCAGCGACGGAAAATACCGGCTGGAGGGCCTGCCCACCTGCTTCGCCACCGAGAACGACCATGTCCAGACCCTGGAGATCCTGCTGGAGGACGCGGTCAGCAAGGTCCAGGTGACGCTGCTCTACGCCGTCTTTGAGGAGGCGGACATCATCACCCGCGCCGTCAAGGTCACCAACGGCGGCGCAGGGACCATCCACCTCCAACGCATCATGTCCGCCTGTTTGGACTTCCTCAACGGGGCCGGGTACGACCTCATCAGCTTCCCCGGTCGGTACGGCCAGGAGCGGCAGGTGGAGCGGCAGAAGCTGACCCACCACGTCCACACCATTCAGTCGGTCCGGGGGACCTCCTCCCACCAGCAGAACCCCTTCCTCATCCTCTGCGACCACAACGCCACTGAGGACTACGGCGACTGCTATGGTATGGCGTTTATGTACTCCGGCAGCTTTCTGGCGGAGGTAGAGTTGGACCAGTACGACCAGCTCCGGGTGCTGATGGGTATCCACCCCAAGCAATTCGACTTCGCCTTGGCCCCCGGTGAGAGCTTCGAGGGGCCGGAGGTGCTGATGGCCTTCTCCCAGCAGGGACTGACCGGCCTCTCCCACCTGTACCACGACTTCTTCCGCACTAATCTCTGCAAGAGCAAGTATATGCGGGAGACCCGCCCCATCCTCATCAACACCTGGGAAGCCGCCTTTATGGACTTCGACGACCGGAAGCTGGTGGAAATCGCCAAGTCCGCCCAGCAGTTGGGGGTGGACCTACTGGTGATGGACGACGGCTGGTTTGGCAAGCGGGACGACGACAACTCCGGTCTGGGCGACTGGGTGGTGAACACCAATAAAATCAAATGCGGCCTGAATACCCTGGTCCAGCAGATCAACGACCTGGGGATGCAGTTTGGCATTTGGTTCGAGCCGGAGATGGTCTCCGAGGATTCCGACCTCTACCGCGCCCACCCGGACTGGGTGATGGAAATTCCGGGCCGCCACGCCGTCCGCAGCCGGAACCAGCTGGTGCTGGACCTGACCCGCCGGGACGTGCAGGACTACCTCATTCGCTCTGTCAACCAGGTGCTGGACAGTGCCAACATCGTCTATATGAAGTGGGACATCAACCGCTCTATCACCGACATCTGGTCCAACGCCCTGCCCCCGGAGCGGCAGGGGGAGGTCTACCACCGCTATGTATTGGGCTTGTACCGGGTGATGGACCGCATCATCAACACCCACCCGGACATCCTCTTTGAGGGCTGCTCCGGCGGCGGCGGGCGGTACGACCCGGCCATGCTGACCTTCTACCCCCAGTATTGGGTGTCCGACAACACCAAACCGCTGGACCGGCTCAAGCTCCACTACGGCACGTCCTTCCTCTATCCAATCAGCAGTATGGGCGCTCACGTCTCCGAGTCCAGCCCCCATGTGCCGCTGAAAACCAAGGCGGTGGTGTCCATGTGCGGCACCTTTGGCTATGAGCTGGACGCCACCCACCTCAACGCCGATGAGGTCGCCGTCTGCCGGGAGCAGACCGAGGCGTTCCGCACTTATTACCCCATCATTTTCTTCGGGGACTATTACCGGCTGACCGACCCCTTCCAGCCGGGGAACTTCACCGCCTGGATGTCCGTCACCAAAGATAGCTCCGCCGCGCTGGTCAGCGTAGTGGTCACCAGCCTGACGGTCAATGGCCCCCAGGAGTACCTGCATTTGAAAGGGCTGGACCCAAAACGCCGCTATCGGGTGGCCGACAAGAATCTGGTTCTCTCCGGCGCGGCGCTGATGCACGCCGGACTGCCCATCCCCAGAGAGGTGCCGGAGTTCTCCTCCATGCAGTTCCATCTGGAGGCGGTGGATTGACCCGCCCCTGAAATAAGAGCAAAATAATACCTGACCTGGCTCATTTTTGCCCGGTCAGGTATTTTTTATGTGCAATTTGCAGCCGTTTAATCCTTTTTGGCGCCAAGAATGTCCTTTTGCCGCAGCTCCCGCACCGTCATGCAGGCGGCGTAAACTGTGGCGGCGATCTCGGCCACCCAGAAGGCGTACCAGGCGTAGTCCACGCCAAACATCCGGGCCAGCAGCCAGATCCCCGGCACCAGCAGGATAAACTGCCGAATGGCGGTACCCAGCATATTCACCACGCCGTTGCCCAGGCCGGACAGGGAGTAGCCCAAAATCATAGTGGTGGAGGCAAAGGCGAAGGTGGGGGAGATGATGCGCAGGGCAGGGACGCCCAGGGCCAACATGGTCTCGCTGGCGGAGAAGATGGACAGCAGCTGAGAGGGGAACGCCCAGAAAATCACCGTCATAACCAGGGAGATAACCCAGGAGACGGGGAGGACCACCTTAAACAGCGCCAGGATGCGGTCTTTCCGGTCCGCGCCGTAGCTGTACCCCACGATGGGGATGGCGGCCTGCCCCAGACCGTTCATGGGCATAAACAGGAAGTTTTGCAGCTTGTAGTACACCCCGAAGAAGGCCACCGCCGTGGAGGAGTAGGAGATGAGAATGGCGTTGACCGCTGTGACCATAACGCTGCCCAGAGCCTGGGTGATGATGGTGGGCAGGCCCACGGTGTAGATTTGGCCCAGCACCTGGCTGTTGAACCGGAACCCTTTCAGGCTGACGTTGACCATGGGGTTATGGAGGTGGTTGAGCAGGACGGCGGCGGCGCCGGAGGCCCATTGGCCGATGACGGTGGCAATGGCCGCGCCCCGGATACCCATAGCGGGCAGACCCAGCAGACCGAAAATCAGGATGGGGTCCAAAATCAGGTTGGTCACTGCGCCGATGATGAGGGACACCATGCTGTCGAAGGTGTTGCCCACGGACTGCAAAAACCGCTGGAACATGGTGCTGATAAAGGTGCCGGCGCAAAACAGCATACAGATCCACAGGTACTGGCGGCAGTAGGCCCCGATGACCGGGTCAGAGGTGAACATCCCCACGAACCAGCCCGTGCAGGTCAGGCCCAGCAGCATGAACACCGCCATGCCCGCCAGAGCCAGCAGCATACCGGTGGTGGCGATGTTGGTGGTGCGCTCGTACTGTTTTGCGCCCACGCTGCGGGACAGCAGGGCGTTGATGCCCACGCTGGTGCCCACGGACACGGCGATCATCAAAATCTGCACCGGGTAGGCCAGGGAGACGGCGGTCAGCGCCTCCTCGCCGATCCTGGCCACAAAGATGCTGTCTACGATGTTGTAAAGGGACTGCACCAGCAGCGAGATCATCAGGGGCAGCGACATATTCAATACCAACTGGGGCATTGGCATGGTTTCCATTTTGTTGTTTTCTTTCATAGCTTCTCCTTTGGCTGACAGATAATAGAAGCCCGGCAAACGGTTTTGCTGCGAGAGCGGGTCCGTTACGCCGGGTACACCTTTTTATTTTACTCTCTTTTTGCGTTTTTTCAACCCTTTTTTGGCTAAAAATACTCCAGCCGAAAAGCACGAAATCGTAAAACTTTAGAAAATTCGTTCCATAAAACCGTTTAATTTCATGAAAATTCACGGAAAATAATATTAAAAAACAGACATTTGTATATTGCAATTTTGCCGCCTATTCGATATAATACAATGTTGAAAGGTGGGGTATGAATGAACGCAAAAGAAACCACGCGGGGCCATTCCTTTGAGGACTACTTCAAGCGCGCTGTCAATCCCATGGTGGTCATGTCACTGCTGATCGAGCGCCCGAAGTACGCCTATGAAATGACCCAGGAGCTGAAGGACAAGACCAACAGCGAGTATACCATGCCGCTGCTCTATCCTGTGCTGTACAGACTGCAAAATCAGGGTTTCATCGAGGAGGCGGAAAAGCTTATCTCCGAAAACAACCGGGTCCGCAACTATTACCGGCTGACGCCGCTGGGATATCAACGTCTGGAAGAGATGAAGCAGGAATATCTTCAGCTGTGCCGCAACGTGGATGACCTGGTTGACCTGTCTGAAACGACCTGACTGTGGGTGGATTCCACCGTTTTGCGCTTTATGTCCCTGAAAAGAAAGCAGGAGACCGTTCTCATTTGAAACGGTTTCCTGCTTCTTTATTTGTCTGGAAGCCGCTGCCCCCGTTATCGCACCTGAATTTGGCCCAGCACCTGACCGATTTTCCCGGCGATGACCAAATCGGCCTGCCGGTCATAGCCGGTGGGCTGGAGGTTGATGAGCACCAGCTTATGGCCCCGGTAGTAGTTGATGAGGCCCGCGGCGGGGTAGACCACCAGAGAGGTGCCGCCCACGATGAGCACATCCGCAGCCCGGATGTAGTCCACCGCACGGTAGAGGGTGGTGTCGTCCAGCCCCTCCTCGTAGAGCACCACGTCCGGCTTGATGGTGCCGCCGCAGCGGGGGCACTTGGGCACGCCGGGGCTGTTCAATACGATGTCCACCCCGTCGAAGTGGGCGCCGCACTTCATGCAGTCGTTCCGGCGGATGCTGCCGTGCAGCTCCAGCACCTCTTTGCTGCCTGCATCCTGGTGGAGGCCGTCGATGTTCTGGGTGATGACGGCCCGCAGCTTTCCGGCCTGCTCCAGCTCCGCCAGCTTTTTGTGGGCGGCGTTGGGCTTGGCGTCCGGGGCGATCATCTTGTCCTTATAAAACCGGTAGAACTTCTCCGGTTTGCGCATGAAATAAGTATGGGAGATGATGGTCTCTGGTGGCTCGTCGTACCTCTGGTTGTACAGCCCATCCTGACTGCGAAAGTCGGGGATACCGCTCTCGGTGGAGACGCCTGCCCCGCCGAAAAAGACGATGTTGTCGCTGCCGTCGATCCACTGCTGCAAGGTCTCGATTTCTCTGGTGTTGTCCATCGTGTTCACATCCTTTCGGAAATTTTGGATTTTTTCAAGTACGGTCTTTGATTATAGTATAATCTGAACTTCGGGCAATGTCAATCGTTCGATATCCGTCGAAATATTTCTCCAAACCCCTTGACAGCGTGACGCTGATATGATATCGTTTTGATATCATAAAGATATGGAGGTATCCGTCATGGAAGAAAAAATCCTGACCACCCGCAAGCTGGGGATGCCCATGTTGCTGGGGAATATCCTGCTGCTTTTCGCCCTCGCCGCCCTTTTTGTAGTCTCGCTCCTCATTGAGAACGGCGTGCTGGTGTTCCTGTCCATTCTCCTGCTGTGTGTGAGCTGGATCCCCCTCCTGGGCCTGAAGGTGCTCAAGCCCCAGGAGGCGCTGGTGCTGACTCTGTTCGGCAAGTATATCGGCACACTGAAAGGGGAGGGGTTCTACTGGGTCAATCCCTTCTGCTCGGCGGTGAATCCTGCCGCTTACACCAAGCTGAGCCAAAGCGGAGATGTGAAGAGCCTCTTCAAAAAAGCTGCTGGCGGTGAGGGAGACAGCGCGCCCAACGACTCCGACGGCAAGCGCATTTCCCTGAAAATCATGACCCTGAACAACTCCCGGCAGAAGATCAACGACTGCCTGGGCAACCCGGTGGAAATTGGCATCGCCGTCACCTGGCGGGTGGTGGACACCGCCAAGGCCGTCTTTAACGTGGACAACTACAAGGAGTTCCTCTCCCTCCAGTGCGACAGCGCCCTGCGGAATATCGTCCGGCTCTACCCCTACGATGTGGCCCCTAACGTGGACACCACCGGCGACGGCGTCCCCGACGAGGGCAGTCTCCGGGGGTCCAGCGAGGTGGTGGCCAGCCGCATCCGGGAGGAAATTCAGCAGCGGGTCAACGAGGCGGGCATTGAGGTCGTGGAGGCCCGCATCACCTACCTGGCCTACGCCCAGGAGATCGCCGCCGTTATGCTCCAGCGCCAGCAGGCGTCGGCCATCATCGACGCCCGGAAGATGATCGTGGACGGCGCTGTGGGCATGGTGGAAATGGCCCTGGAGCGGCTCAACGAAAACGACGTGGTGCAGCTGGACGAGGAGCGGAAGGCGGCCATGGTGTCCAACCTGCTGGTGGTGCTCTGCGGCAACCGGGACGCCCAGCCCATCGTCAACTCCGGCAGCCTCTATTGACCTATGGCAGAACCCAAGAAACAGGTTCCCCTCCGGCTCTCCCCCAAGCTCTACAACGCCATCGCTGCCTGGGCGGAGGACGACTTCCGCTCAGTGAACGGACAAATCGAGTACCTGCTGACGGAGTGCGTCAAGCAGCGCATCAAAAACGGCCAGTATGTACCAAAAGAACTGGACCCGCCTCTGGAGCTGGATTTTTTGAAGGAACCGAAGAAAAAATAACACGAGAAGCAAAAAAGATGCCCCCGCTGCCTGGAAAAAGCAACGGGGGTTCATTAAATGTGAAAATGTGAGGTTTTACTGCAACGCCCGCACGCGAATGACGTTGGGCAGGCTGGCGATGGTGTTCACCATAGACTCGCTGACGCGGGTGTCCAGATCCACCACAGTATAGGCCATGTCCTTCCGGGACTTATTGACCATGTTCTCAATGTTCATTCCGGCGGCGGAGAAGGAGGACATGATAGCGGTCAGGATGGTGGGCACGTTCCGGTGGATGACGCACACCCGGCACAGGCCGCTGCGGGCCAGCGTCACCTGGGGCATGTTGACCGAGTTGACGATGATGCCGTTCTCCAGGTAATCTTTCAGCTGCTGGGCGGCCATGACCGCGCAGTTCTCCTCGCTCTCCGGGGTGGAAGCGCCCAGGTGGGGGGTGCCGATGACGTTTTTGCAGGCCATCAGCTGATTGTCCGGGAAGTCGGTGACGTACTTGGCCACGTGGCCGGACTCCAGCCCGGCGATGACCGCGTCGTTGTTCACCAGGCCACCTCGGGCCAGGTTGATGAGCCGCACGCCGCCCTTCATCTTGGAGATGGCCTCCGCATCGATGGTGTTGGCGGTCTCCTTGTTGTAGGGGATGTGGATGGTGATATAGTCGCTGTTGCGGTAAATCACGTCCAGGTCGGTGGTGTGCTTCACGTGGATGTCCAGCCCCAGAGCGGCGTCCACAGAGAGGAAGGGGTCGTAGCCGATGACCTTCATGCCCAGGGCGATGCAGGCGTTGGCCACCTTCGCGCCGATGGCGCCCAGGCCGATGATGCCCAGGGTTTTGCCCGCCAGCTCCGGTCCGGCGAAGGCGGATTTGCCCTTTTCCACCACGGTGGTCACGTCCACCCCGGCGGCGACCTGCTCTTTGACCCAGTCTGCGCCGCCCATGATGTCACGGCTGCTGTAGAGCATGGAGGCGATGACCAGCTCTTTCACGGCGTTGGCGTTGGCACCGGGGGTGTTGAACACCACGATGCCCGCCTTGTTGCAGCGGTCGATGGGGATGTTGTTGGTGCCGGCACCGGCGCGGGCCACGGCCAGCAGCTCCGGGGGGAAGTCCATCCCGTGAAGCTTGGCGGAGCGGACGATTGCCCCCTCGTACTGCTCAAACTCGTCGGAAATTTGATATCGCTCTTTGGGTAGCTGGTTCAGGCCCGCAGCGGCGATTTTGTTCATTGTTTTGATGCGATACATGACGGTTCCTCCCCAATATCAGCCGTTTTCCTGGTCAAACTGCTTGATGAAGTCGCACAGCCTTTCCACGCCTTCCACGGGCATGGCGTTGTAGATGGAAGCGCGCATACCGCCCACCTTCCGGTGGCCCTTCAGGTTGACGAAACCCGCTTCGGTGGCCTGGGCCACGAACTTTTTGTCCAGCTCGTCGGAGTCGCTGCGGAAGGTGACGTTCATATCAGAGCGGCTGGCCTTGTCGGTGGCGCAGCAGTGGAACAGGGCGGAGTTGTCCAGCACGTCGTAGAGCATCTGGGCCTTACCGTGCTTGATCTTCTCCATGCCTTCCACGCCGCCCATACTCTCCAGCCAGGTCAGCACCTCGCCCAGCATGTAAATGCACCAGCAGGGAGGGGTGTTGTACATGGAGTCCTTGTCGATCATGGTCTTGTAGTTCATCATCAGCGGGGTGAAGGGCAGCTCGTGACCGGCCAGGGATTTCTTGATGATGACGATGGTCAGACCAGCAGGGGCCAGGTTTTTCTGTGCCCCGGCGTAGATGATGCCGTACTTGGAGACATCCACCCGGCGGCTGCAAATATCGGAGGACATATCACACACCAGCGGCACGTCGCCGGTCTCAGGCACATACTGCCATTCGGTGCCGTAAATGGTGTTGTTAGCGCAATAATAAAAATAAGAGGCGTCCGGGCGGACCACCAGCTGCTCCTGGGCGGGGATATAGGTGTGGTTTTTGTCCTCAGAAGAGGCCGCCACGGCGATGTCACCGTACTTTTTCGCCTCTTTATAGGCGATGGTGGCGAAGTTGCCGGTGACGGCGTAATCCGCCTTGCCGGTCTTGCCGATGAGGTTCAGCGGGATGGCGGAGAACTGGGAGGACGCGCCGCCCTGGAGGAACAGCACCTCGTACTCGTCGGGAATGTGCATCAGGGCCTTGAACTTGGCCTTGGTGTCGTCAAAAATCTTCTGGAACACTTTGGACCGGTGGCTCATTTCCATGACGGACATACCGGACCCCTGATAGTTGGTGATCTCGGCGCCGGCTTTCTCCAGCACGGAGAGGGGCAGCATGGAAGGGCCTGCGGAAAAGTTGTAAATACGATCGCTCATGGGGAGGATCTCCTTTCAAACCTGCGGTTTCAATCTCGCCGCGTGTATTGGTCCCGGCTGACGGCTTCAAACTCGCCGGGCCTCTGGGACGCAAGAGCTATTATACCAAATTTCGCGCTGTCAAGACAACCACAGCAATCTCCAAAAAGCGCCGCGCTTTTTCACTGTATTTTGTTAAATTATTTCGGCCTGCCATTTTTGACTTTCCTTTTTCATTTCTTATGGTATAATGAAACCCTGAAACAGCTTTGGGCTGGTATGATACAAGTTTTCCACAGAAAATCGCCAGTCGGTTACGAACCGCCCCTCTTGCCTCCCCTGTGAAGCGCTGGCCGAATGGCCAATTCCACTTTAGCGCAAATGCAGGGAGCTATGGCCCTTTAGGGCCATGCGAGTCGCAAAGGGGAGGAGGGCCGCCGCCTTTAGGCGGTGGCGCAGGGAGGGGCGAAGCCCTGGAAGTGCCGCTTGACGGCAGAGGGGTTTTACCATTTTCCCCATCAGGAAGGAGATTTTATGCCCGAACCCATTGAACTGCGTCTCGCCGTCCTCATCGACGCGGACAACGCCCCCCGCACCGCTATGAAAGAAATTATGGAGGAGATCGCCGTCTACGGCTCCCCCACCATCAAGCGCATTTACGGCGACTGGACCACCCCCAACATGGCCAGCTGGAAGGCCATGCTGTTGGAGTACGCCATCACCCCCATCCAGCAGTACGCCTACACCACCGGTAAAAACGCCACCGACTCGGCTATGATCATCGACGCAATGGACATCCTCTATTCCGGTCGGGTGGACGGCTTCGTGCTGGTGTCCAGCGACAGCGACTTCACCCGCCTGGCGACCCGGCTCCGGGAGGCTGGGATGAAGGTCTACGGCATGGGGGAGAAAAAGACCCCCCAGCCCTTCATCGCCTCCTGCGATAAATTCGTCTATATCGAGGTCATCCGGGCCGCTGCCAAGGAAGCGGAGCCGGAGCAGGATCACCGCACCGGCCAAAAGGCCAACAAGCGCAAGCAGACGGCTCAGAACAACCGCTCCATCTCTCCTGTCACAGCGGACATTATTGAGCTGATCGCCCTGAGCCTGGAGGACATCACCGACGACGAGGGCTATGGGATGCTCTCTGCCCTGGGAACCCTGCTGCTGAAAAAGCGCCCCGACTTCGACAGCCGGAACTACGGCTTCAAAAAGCTCTCTTCTATGATTCAGTCCATCCCCCGGTTCGAGGTGCAGAAGCAGGGTACCACCACCTACATCCGGGATTTACAGGCGAAATGAGAAAATTGCCCTACCAATTTTCTTGAAATCGCGTTTTTCCTCTGGACTTTTCGCCTGTTATAGTGTATGATACCGGTGTGAGTGATGAGCAGATCCCTTGTCACAAACCCGATTGCCGCTTCGCCCCGCCCCTTGAAAGAACACAAGTTCTGACAAATGGCCGGACGGACTGTCCTTTGCGTTTGATGATTAGGATATTTTATGCCCGCATCCTCCGATGCGGGCTTTTTTCTGTGCTTTCCGGCGCGCAGGCTGCGACTGTGCCCGCCGGAAACGCCCCACGAGAGAAAGGAGACGCTTATGAAGACCTCCCTGAACGAGACCCCCGCCTCCAGCCGCACCCACATCACCTTTCTGGGCCGGATGAACAGCGGCAAAAGCGCCCTGGTCAACGCCTTCGCGGGCCATGCCGTCTCCATCGTGGACGGCGCAGCCGGGACCACCACCGACCCCGTCCGCAAGAGCATGGAAATTCACGGCATCGGCCCCTGTGTCCTCATCGACACGGCGGGTTTCGACGACGCCGGAGATTTGGGGCAGAAGCGGGTGGAGACCACCCGGCAGGTGGCCCAGGAGACGGATTTGGCTGTCATCCTCTTCACCCAGGAGAGTCTGGAGGAGGAGGCCAACTGGTTCCGGCTCTTTGCCCAGCAAAATACCCCCGTGGTGGCGGTGGTCAGCAAGTGCGACGCCAACCCCGATACAGAGGCCCTCTGCGCCGCCATCCGCCGGGAGCTGGACACCGACCCCATCACCACCAGCGCCGTCACCGGGCAGGGGGTGGATGCCCTGCGGGAGCGGCTGGTGGAGCTGTCCCACCGGACGGAGGCTAAGCGGTTCATCACCGGGAACCTGGTGGGAGAAAATGACCTGGTGCTGCTGGTGATGCCCCAGGACATCCAGGCCCCGGAGGGACGGCTGATTCTGCCCCAGGTGCAGACCATCCGGGAGTTGCTGGACAAAAAGTGTCTGGTGATGAGCTGCACCACTGACAAGCTGGAACAGACCCTCTCTGCGTTGGCCTATCCCCCCAAACTCATCATCACCGACTCCCAGGTGTTCCGGCTGGTCTACGACAAAAAGCCCAAAGAGAGCTTGCTCACCTCCTTTTCCACCCTGTTTGCCGCCTACAAGGGGGACATCCACACCTATATTCAGGGTGCAAAAGCCATTGACGGGCTGCGGGAGACTGACAAGGTCCTCATCGCCGAGGCGTGTACTCATGCCCCCATGGAGGAGGACATTGGCCGGGTGAAAATTCCCCGGCTGCTGCGCCAGCGCACCGGCCCCGGTTTGACCGTGGACGTGGTCAGCGGCAAGGACTTCCCCGCCGATTTGGGGCAGTACGCCCTCATCATCCAGTGCGGGGCCTGTATGTTCAACCGGAAGTACGTCCTCAGCCGGGTGGCAGAGGCTCAGGCCGCCGGGGTCCCCATGACCAACTACGGCGTGGCCATCGCCCACCTGAGCGGCATTTTGGCGGACGTAGCCATCCCCGAATGAGAGAACAACAAATATAAAAGGAGAGAACACTATGGAGACAAGACTGGCAGTCATTGCCATTGTGGTGGAAAACCCCGACAGCGTGGAGGCGTTGAACGCCCTCCTGCACGAGTACGGCAGCGTCATCATCGGGCGAATGGGTATCCCCTACCACGCCAAGGGGGTCAACCTCATCAGCGTGGCGGTGGATGCGCCCATGGACGCCATCAGCACCCTGTCCGGCAAGATCGGGCGGCTGGACGGCGTCAGCGCAAAGGTGGCTTATTCAAGAGTTTAAGCCTAATATATTAAAAAATGGAAAGAGGAACCATGCTATGGCAATTTACAACCCCAGCTCCCTGAAAGCGGAGGAGTTCATCAACCACGAGGAAATCATGGAGACCCTGGCCTACGCCGACGCCCACAAAGAGGACGCGGAACTCATCGACCAGATCATCGCCAAAGCCAAGGAGCTGAAAGGTCTGTCCCATCGGGACGCCTCCGTTCTGCTGGCCTGCACGCTGCCGGATAAGGTGGAGCAGGTCTACGCCCTGGCGGAGCAAATCAAAAAGGACTTTTACGGCAACCGCATCGTGCTGTTCGCGCCGCTGTACCTGTCCAACTACTGCGTCAACGGCTGCACCTACTGCCCCTATCATGCCGTCAACAAGCACATCCCCCGGAAAAAGCTCACCCAGGAGGAAATTCGCCAGGAGGTCATCGCCCTCCAGGATCTGGGCCACAAGCGGCTGGCCATCGAGTCCGGCGAGGACCCCGTGAACAACCCCATCGAGTACATTTTAGAGTCCATCAAGACCATTTACTCCGTCCACCACAAAAACGGCGACATCCGCCGGGTGAACGTCAACATCGCCGCTACCACCGTGGAGAACTATCGCAAGCTGAAAGAGGCGGGCATCGGGACCTACATCCTCTTCCAGGAGACCTACCACAAGGAGTCCTATGAGCAGCTGCACCCCTGGGGCCCCAAGCACGATTACGCTTACCACACCGAGGCAATGGACCGGGCCATGGAGGGCGGCATTGACGACGTGGGACTGGGCGTGCTGTTCGGCCTGGACAAGTACCGCTATGAGTTCGCGGGTATCCTGATGCACGCCGAGCATCTGGAGGCCGTTCACGGCGTCGGCCCCCACACCATCTCCGTCCCCCGCATCTGCCCGGCGGACGACATCGACCCCAGCACCTTCTCAAACGCCATCGACGACGACACCTTTGCCAAAATCGTGGCCTGCATCCGGGTGGCGGTGCCGTACACCGGTATGATCGTCTCCACCCGGGAGAGCCAGCGCACCCGGGAGCGGGTGCTGCATCTGGGCATCTCTCAGATCTCCGGCGGCAGCCGCACCAGCGTGGGTGGCTACACCGAGGAAATTCGCCCGGAGGACACGGTACAGTTCGACATCTCCGACCAGCGCAGTTTGGATGAAGTGGTCAAGTGGCTGATGGATATGGGTTATATCCCCAGCTTCTGCACCGCCTGCTACCGGGCGGGGCGCACCGGCGACCGGTTCATGGAGGTCTGCAAGTCCGGCGCCATCCAGAACTGCTGCCATCCCAACGCCCTAATGACCCTGAAGGAGTACCTGGAGGACTATGCCACCCCCGCCACGCGTGAGGTGGGCCTCAAGCTTATCCAGAAGGAGCTGGCAAACATCCCCAATGAGAAGGTGCGGGCCATCACCGTCCAGCACCTGGCCGACATCGAAAACGGCCAGCGGGATTTCCGCTTCTAATTTCCAATTTTATCGCAACCACCGCCCGGAGGAGAGCGAAAACGCTTTTCTCCGGGCGTTTTCTGTCCTTTACGGGAAAAGGGATGGAAAACGCCGCCTTTATGCGGTATAATAGAAGAAAACAAACCGACATGGAGGGGTATTATGCGATTCTTTCACCTGGCGGATCTGCACCTGGGCAAGTCCCTGTACGGCTACTCCCTCATCGACGAGGGGGACCAGCCCTATTGGGTGGATCGGTTGCTGGAGGCGGCGGACCAGTACCAGCCCGACGCGGTGGTCATCGCGGGGGACGTGTATGACCGGGCGGTGCCGCCCAAGGAGGCGGTGGCGTTGCTGGACCGGCTGCTGACCGCCCTCTCCCGGCGGAACATCCCCGTGTTGATGGTGGCGGGAAACCATGACTCCGGGCCCCGTCTGGCCTTTGCCAGCGGTCTGCTGGAGCGGGAAGGTGTCTACATCGCTGGGGAGTGTCAAAAGGAGCTGCCGCAGGTGACGCTGGAGGACGAACACGGCCCCGTGACCTTCTGGCTGATGCCCTATCTGTTCCCGGCGGCGGTGCGCTTCGCTTTGGACAGGGAGGACCTGACCACCTATGACCAGGCGGTCCGCGCCCTGCTGGAGGCGCAGCCCATTG
Organism: Clostridiales bacterium; assembly: GCA_020859945.1. Classification (GTDB taxonomy): domain Bacteria; phylum Bacillota; class Clostridia; order Oscillospirales; family Oscillospiraceae; genus Onthomonas. The sequence goes on from JAJBVG010000018.1 coordinate 20,589, forward strand.
ACACAGCCCGGCGGAACGTGTTGGTGGCCCATCAGTTCGTCGTCTCCGGCAGCGCGGAGCCGGAGCGGGACGGCTCCGAGACCGCTGTGGGAGGTGTGGGACAGGTAGACGCAAGTGCCTTTTCTGCCTTTGACTACGTGGCTCTGGGCCACATCCACGGCGCACAGAAAATAGGCCGAGAGACGGTGCGCTATGGCGGCTCGCCGCTGCCCTACAGCTTCTCCGAGGTGGGCCAGTGCAAGGGCGTGACCTTGGTGGAGCTGGGGGAGAAAGGGCAGGCAGAGATTCAGCGCATTGAACTGCCTGAACTTCACCGGATGCGGCAGGTGAAAGGGACGCTGGAGGAACTGCTCGCCCTGGGAACGGAAAATGTCTCTCTCCGAGAGGACTACTTGCGGGCGGTGCTCACCGACGTACAAATGCCGCCCCGCGCCATGGAGCGGCTGCGTGCTGTGTATCCCAACCTGATGGAGGTGGCGCGGGAGCTGCCCCAGGCGACCCAGCGCTCCGCCGGACGGATGACCCAGGTGAAAGAACAGCCCCTGGAGGACTTGTTTTGGGACTTTTACACCCACCAGGCAGGAGAGGTCCCCGACCAGGCCCAGACGGAGCTGGCGGCCTTTGCTGCGGAGCAGGCCCGGCAGGGGACGCTGCCGGAACTGCGTCGGGGGGAGCGCACAGATAAAGAAACGCTGGCGCTGGTGGACTTTGCCCTGCGCCGCTTCGGAGAGGAGGAGCAGCCATGCGACCCGAAAAACTGACCATGGGGGCCTTTGGTCCCTACGCCGGGGAGACCACGGTGGACTTCACTCAGCTGGGCAGCGGGCTTTACCTCATCTCCGGCAACACTGGCGCAGGGAAAACCACCCTGTTCGACGCCATCGTCTACGCCCTCTACGGCGTGGCCAGCGGCAGCGGACGAACGGCAGAGATGTTCCACAGCGACTACGCCGACAAGCATGACCGCACCTGGGTAGAGCTGACCTTCACCCAGGGTGGGCGGCGGTTCCGGGTATACCGGGAGTTTCGCTTTCCCAAAAAGCGGGACGGCAGCGTGGGCAAACCCACCAAAAACGCTCTTTTAGAGGAAGAGGGAAGGCCCCCTGTCACCAAAGAGGCCGCCGTTACCGCCCGTATCACAGAGCTGCTGGGGTTGGATGCCACCCAGTTCCGGCAGATCGTCATGCTGGCGCAGGGAGAGTTCCGCCGGTTCCTGGAGGCGGGCAGCGATGAGCGGGGTAAAATTCTGGGCCAGCTCTTTGACAACCGGCTGTATCTGGACTTCCAGCAGCGGTTAAAGCGGGGGGCGGACTGCCTGGAGGCTCAGCGGCAGGAGACGGAGCGGGAGATCAATCTGCGGCTAAGTACCCTCAGCCTCCCGGAAGAACTGACGGAAGAACAGAAAAGCCGTTTCGATCTCCACCATCCCCAGTTGGCGGAGGCTTTGGCCCAGCTGGAGGCCGAGGACCGGCAGACTCTGGAGGCGCTGGACGGAGAGCTTCGCGCCCAGGAGACCCGGCGGGAGGAGATGCAGACCCAAAAGGCTCTGGCCCAGCAGCGGAACCAGCGGCTGGACGCGCTGGAACAGTGCCGCCGGGAGGAACAGGACTTGAAAAACCAGGCGGAGCCGATGGAAGCTCTGGCTCTCCGGCTGGAAAGGGGCAGGAAGGCCCTCAGGTTGGTGTCTCCCAGCGCCCACGCACTGGAGCAGGCCCGGAGTCGTCTGCTCCAGACCCAGGGAGAACTGGGCCAATGGACAGGCCAGCGGGAGCGGGAAACCCAGCGGTTCCAATCCTTGGAGAAGGAGTGCCAGCGCTGGCGGGAGCAGACCCCACAGATGGAGCGGCTGGGGCACCAGATCCAGGCCATTGCCGAGGCGCTGCCCGACTATGACCGGGTGGAGTCCATTCAAAAGGCGCTGGACAGCGCCAACCTCCGCCTGACTGCCGCCCGGCGAAGTGAAACCCAGGCCCAGGAGAGCAAACAGCGACTGGAGACGCAGCAGGCCACGTTGCAGGTCAAATTGGAATCTCTCAAGGGGGCGGAAGTGACCTGCGTTCGGCTGGCGGCGGAGCGGGAACAGGCCAGCGGGCGGCTGAACCGCCTCACCAGTCTGGCGGAACAAATGGAGGATTTGAAAATCGTACTGGCACAGGGCCTGGACCTGAGCTGTCGTCAACAACAGCAACAGCAGCGCCTCCAGACGGCGACAGATCGGCGCAGTTACCTGTATGACGCTTTTTGGAATGGTCAGGCCGGAATCATGGCGGAGCAGTTGGAGGAGACGCTGACGCTGGAAGGCGAGGGCGTTTGCCCCGTCTGCGGCGCCCGGCACTTGCGGGGGGACCACCCGCCTTTCGCCCAAAAACCGACGGAAACACCCACGCAGGAGGAACTAAACCGGGCTGAGGCCGCTGAAAAAGAGGAGCAGAAGAAAAACAACACCCTGTTGGACGAGCTTTCAGAAAAACGAAACAGCTGGAAGGCGGGGAAAAAGGCCGCGCTGAACCTGGCAGTTGAGTTATTCCCGGAAACGCCGGATTGGGACACGCTGACTCAGCCGGAATTTTTAAGATTGACCATTGCCCAGAGCAGAACGTACCTGACGAAGCTGGAAGCTGAATTAAAGACCGCACAGGAGCAGCGTCGGGACAAAGAGGATACCGAGGCACAGTTGCAATATCTCCTTTCTCAACAGGAACGGGCGCGGACGAATCTGGACGAACAGACGGAGAACTGCAGAACCGTGCAGGAGGAGGTCACACGTCTGACCGCCCAGGCGGAGGAAGGACGGCGCACACTCCCGTTCCCCTCCCGTCAGGAAGCGCTGGCGGAGCAGGAAAAGCTGACTGCCCGGCGGGACCAGTGGCAGCGGGGGTTGGACCAGGCCCAGGCCGCACTGGACGAGAGCCAACGGGAACTGGCGCGGCTGGCCGGTCTGCTGGACACCGGGGAGACCCGCTTAATCGCCCAGCGACAAGAGTTGGAAGCCGCCGCCGCGCAGATGGATGCCGCCTGGAAGGGCGCAGGGTTTGCGTCCCTGACGGAGTACCAACGGGCGCTGTCCCCGGAGGGGCAGACCATCGACGAGGACTGGCTGACCGCACAGGAGGCCCGGCTGACCGAGTACCAAAACCGTTGCCGGGACTGCGCCAACCGGCTCCGTTCTCTGGAGGAGGAGACCGCCGGGTGGGAGCGCAGCGATTTGGCGGCTCTGGAGGGCGCGTTGCAAACGCTGGAAGGCGAGCTTGCCGCCCAAAGGGAGGCGCGAGACCGGCAGTACCACCGGCAGCAGGCCAACCGGCAGGTGGCTCAGGGGGTGGCCGAAGGTCAGGCGACACTGCGGCGCATCGCCCCGGCGGAGCGGGAGCTGAAACGGCTGGCGCAGGTTGCCAACGGACAGGACACTGCTCTGGGCCGCTACAGCTTTGATCGGTATGTTCTCAGCGCCTTCTTTGAGGAGATCATCGCCCAGGCCAACTGCCATCTGGACGTGATGAGCGGCGGAAAATACAGCCTGGCCCGGCGGGAGACCGCGGACCGGAAAAACGGCGCGGCGGGGCTGGAGCTGGAGGTGCGGGACGCCTTCACCGGGGAGGCCCGGCGCACCCCGTCTCTCTCCGGCGGCGAGTCCTTCCAGGCGTCGCTGGCCCTGGCGTTGGGCCTCTCCGATGTGGTGCAGCAGCACGCCGGAGGGGTCCAGCTGGAGACCATGTTCATCGACGAGGGCTTCGGCTCCCTGGATAATCAGGCGCTGGAAAAGGCCCTGGAGGTGCTGCGTCAGCTGGCCGGAGACAGCCGACAGGTGGGCATTATCTCCCACGTGGAGAAGCTGGAGGAATGTATCCCCCAGAAAATACTGGTCAAAGGCGGCAGGAACGGCAGCACCGTCGAGCTTCAAATTTAAGCTGCAAAAACGGGGAAAACAGTTCTCATTTGCCACAAAGCGGCGAAATTGTCCATTCAACGGAGGGAAAGAGACTTGACGGTGTCCGCTTTGATGCGCTAAAATAAACTTGTTCATTTATATCTTTTCCGGACGAGGGGGCTGCAAAGTCCCGCCGCCCGTACCATCGGAGAAACGGGGAAGGAGACATCGGGGTATGGCGGATTCCAACATCACCAAACGGGCGCTGGCGATGGCAATGAAAGAGCTGATGGAACAGATGCCCTTCTCCAAGATCAGCGTGGGGGACATCTGCGAGAAATGCGGCATGAACCGCAAGAGCTTTTACTATCATTTTCGGGACAAATACGACCTGGTCAACTGGATCTTCGACGTGGAGTTTATACAACTCACCGTTCAGCACGAAGAGGGCATCCGCTGGGCGCTGCTGGGGGAACTGTGTCAGTATTTTTACGATAACCGGGTCTTTTACCGGCGGGCGCTGGAGGTGAAGGGACAGAACTCCTTTTCCGACCACTTCCGGGAGATGCTTTCCCCACTGTTGCGGGAACTGTTAAGGAAGGTTCTCGCCGAGCCGCAGCAGATGGAGTTTTATATCAATTTTTATTCCGATGCGTTTATCTGCTCCCTGGAGCGGTGGCTCTCCAGCCGGGATTGTATGCCGCCGGAGCAATTTGTGGGGCTGCTCCAGTCCAGTATCCTGACCCTGGCCGATTTGACCAAGCTGGAGGGTGAGGAGTCGGAACAGGTATGACCCCCAGTGATTTACATTAAATTTCCATGAAAGCACTGCCAACTGAATTGACAGACGTTCTGATATGTGCTATTCTGAATATAACAGAAATATATGCTTTGTCAATGAATGGAGGTCCCTTTTATGTGGAAATGGAAACGATTCCTTTGTATGTTCCTGTCCCTTGTCATCTTGCTTTCCCTCTCTGCCTGCGGCAGTTCTAATCAAACGACCATTGACCAATGCGAATGGACGCTGAATACAATACAGAGCGACAGCGATGGCGGGAAAGTGGTGGCCTGCGCTGTGGACTACCTGGCCTCGTACCCCGGTGCGGCTGAGGTCGATTTTTCCTGTGCCGCCAGCGAGGGCGCGTTTGTGCTGACAGACCACGCCAGCGGTCAGGTCTACAGCGGGACTTACACGGAGAGTACAGCCACCGGCGACAGCCTTCTTTATACCGTCCAGTTTGATGACAGCACAGGAAACGCCACCTCCGCGCTGACAAAATATGCGGACGGCGGCGCCGCCCCGACGTTGGTGCTTTCCGTTGACGGCTACACGATGTATTTCACCGGACAGTGAGAGGGGAGATGCAATATGAAACGATTCCTTTGCATGTTTTTGACCCTCGCCGTCCTGTTTTCTCTGACCGCCTGCGGAAATGAAACAGCGGACCGCGTGACCTTTCAGGCCACCATTTTGGATGCAGACGAGAGCGGTTTCCTTGTGGAGCCAGTGGCGGGGAGCGCGGAACTGAATAGCTCTGACCGCATTATTATCCCTATGACGGCAATGGAATCCTCCCCTGAGCCAGAGGTGGGGGACACGCTGGAAATCGTCTATAACGGCGACATCGCAGAATCCTACCCCGCCCAAATCACCACCGTTTACAGCATCCGCGTGCTGGAAGAATAACACAAGCTTCTAATTCGAGTAAGCATAGAAATCCCCTGCCCACACAACCTGCGAACGAGAGAAAGGAAGGTTTTGCATGAATTTTGTCTTTGTTTCCCCCCAGTTCCCCGACTGTTACCGCCACTTCTGCCAGCGCTTGAAGGGCAACGGCGTCAATGTGCTGGGCATTGGCGACTGCCCCTATGCTCTGCTGCACCCGGAGCTGAAAGCCTCCCTGACCGAGTATTATAAGGTGGACACCATGGAGGACTACGACCAGATGCTCCGGGCGGTGGCCTATTTCACCTTCCGCTATGGCAAAATCGACTATCTGGAGTCCAACAACGAGTATTGGATGGAGCAGGACGCCCGTCTGCGCCAGGACTTCCATATCACCAGCGGTCTCCAGCCGGAGGATATGCGGAAGTTCAAGAACAAATCTGCCATGAAAGCCTATTACGCGGCGGCGGGCATCCCCACCGCTCGGTATCACCTGCTGACCGACCGGCAGAGTGCCCTGGACTTCGCCCATCGGGTGGGGTATCCTCTGGTGGCAAAGCCCGACAACGGGGTAGGGGCCGCCGGGAACCGCACTCTTCGCTCGGACGCGGACCTGTACCGTCTGTTTGACATGGACCTTGGCTCCCAGTATATTTTGGAGGAGTTCGTCTCCGGGGACGTGTCCGCCTTTGACGGCATTGTCAACAGCAAGGGCGAAATTGTCTTTTGCGCCAACCATGTGACCACCATCTCCATCATGGACATGGTGCAGCACCACGGCCCCATGTACTACTCCGTGTTGAAGGATGTCCCCTGGGATATGCTGGAGGCGGGCAAGGCGGTGCTGAAATCCTTTGGCCTGAAAAAGCGCAGCTTCCACCTGGAGTTCTTCCGGCTCACCGAGCCCAAGGAGGGCTTGGGTAACGTGGGGGACATCGTGGGCCTGGAGGTCAACATGCGTCCCGCCGGAGGCTACACCCCAGACATGATCAACTACGCCACCAGCGCCGACTACTACCAGCTGTGGGCGGATATGATCTGCTACGATGAACCCCGTCATGGCTACGATGGTCAGCGGTACTACTGCGCCTACGTTGGTCGGTGGGACGAAAAGCGCTACCGCCACTCCCACGACGACATCTGCCAGCGGTATGGTTGGCGCATCAAAGACTCTGGCCGCCTGACCGGTATCCTGGAGGGGACCATGGGCGACGACTTCCTCATCGGCGTGGCCGACACCGCCGAAGCCAGAGACGAGATGATTGGGTATATGCTGGAGGAATACTGAAAAGCTGTTAGCTATTAGCTGTTAGCTGTTAGTTACGTACTGCAAGCCAGTAGCAATAGCTCATTATCACGCTGAAATAAGCGCAAAAAACCAGCCGGGAAAGGTACAATCTCTTTTCCGGCTGGTTTTGCGTTGTACGGCTTATTGCAGCTCTGGCTTCACCTGGAAATACCCCTGTCCGACGCCGCAGACGGCGCAAACCTCCGGCGCGCGCTTTGCCACCACCAGATGGCCGCACCTCCGGCACTCCCAGACCACCTCTCCGGCTCTGGCAAAGACGGTTTGAGCCTCCACGCTGCGGATCAACTTCTGGAACCGCTCCTCATGGCCCTTCTCCACCGCCGCCACCAGTCGGAACCGGGCCGCCAGCTCGGAGAAGCCCTCCGCCTCCGCGTCCTCGGCAAAGTGGGCGTACATCTCCGTCCACTCGTAATGCTCCCCGGCGGCGGCGCTTTTCAGGTTCAACGCCGTGTCCGCAATGCCTGAGAGGGCTTGGAACCACAGCCGGGCGTGTTCCCGCTCGTTGTCGGCGGTCTCCCGGAAGATGGCGGCGATTTGCTCGAACCCCTCCCGGTGGGCCACCTGCGCGAAGAAGTCGTATTTGCTCCGGGCCTGTGTCTCCCCGGCGAAGGCCGTGCGCAGGTTCTGGTCGGTTTTGGTGCCCAGCAGTTCTTTTCCGTATTGTTTCATGGCGATACCCTCCTGTTTGTTGGTCGAGGGTATCTTTCCCAGAGAGGCGGGGATTTATCCGCGGGTTGATGGTTTCTGCTTCTCCGTCCCTGGATTCGGCAGAAACGGACAATTTTTGCCTTTTTCGCCTTGCGCGGAGTGAAAAATATGGTATACTAAATAAAAGAAATGAAATGTTCGGCTCACACGGGGAGAAGGTGTTTCTATGAGCATATTTAAGGACATTTATGATATAGGGAAGGATGTAGGCGAGGGAGCCAGTAAAAAAATCGAGGAGAGCCGCCGCAAGGCGGAACTGTTGACCGACCCGCCGCCCAGGGTCAAAGAGAATTTCATGTTCCGGGAGCAGTTGGTAGAGGATTTGCGCCGACAAATCGTTGCAGCGGAAAAAACCGAGGACAACAAATTTCTCCTCTCCGGCTTTGGCGGGGTGGGCAAGACCACCGTGGCCCGCGCGCTGTACCACAAGCTGAAAGACCAGTGCAAACAAATCGGTTGGGTGGAGTGCCGGGAAAACGGCGACCTGCGGGCCAGCCTGCTGGCGGCCATCGACACAGGAGCGCAGGAGCAAACGGACGACAACGAGCGCTTTCGGCAAATCAAGCGCCTTCTGCGAAGCGCGACAGGGGAGACCGTGCTGTTCCTGGACAACGTGGACCAGCCGGACCCGCTGCTGGACCAACTGACGGGCTATGACATCACCCTGGTGGTCACCTCCCGGATGGAGCGGGTGGAGGGCTATCGGTCCGTTCCCATCCCTCAGTTGAGCGAAAACCAATGCGTGAAGCTGTTCTGTGACTATTGTGAGAGCCCCCTCTCGGACCAGGACGCGCCCGTGGTGTGGGAGCTGGTTCGGCTGGTCAGTTGCCACACTCTGGCGGTGAGACTGCTTGCCAAAGGAATCCCGGCGGGAATGGGCTTGGCAGAATATTTGGACAAGTTGAAAACGGAGGGATTTAAATTTCCCAGACTCAGATTCGGTACCAGCCATGACCGGGCGGAGCGCACCGTGGTGGGACACCTGAAAAAGCTCTTTGACCTGGCCAAACTGGACGAGGAACAGACCCGCGTCATGCAGAACCTGGCGCTGATGGCGGACAGTCGCACTCTGCCCTTTGAGGTGCGGGAGTGGATCGGCTGCGGCGAAAACACTCTGGCGGCGCTGGTGCGCACCGGCTGGCTGACCCAGACGGGGGAGGGCTACGAAGTTCATCCCCTTGTCCGGGAAATCGTCCTGTTGGACCCGGTGCCGGTGGAGGCGGTGGAGCAGTTCCTTGATTTTGTGACCTACAAGGCGTATTTCCAGGACGGCGAGGACTACCGGGCGGTGCAGTTTAAGTTGGGAATCGTCGAGGCGGTGCTGAAGCAGGTGGCGGACAGGCTGGAGGAAAAACGGAACACTGCCGCGCTTTACAACAGTTTGGGTAATGTCTATGACGTCCAGGGGGAGTATGCCAGAGCGGAAATCTATCACAAAAGGGCGTTGAACATTCTCATAAAGGCATCGGGGGAGGACAACCTGGACACGGCTAGCATCTACAACAACTTGGGCATTGTTTACGATGAACAGGGAGAGTATACCCAAGCGGAGAAGTGCTATTGGAAAGCACTGAACATTCAGCGAAAGATACTTGGGGAGAACCACCCGGACACAGCTGGTAGCTACGACGAATTGGGTGCTGTCTACAATCACCAGGGAATATGCGTTCAGGCGGAGGTTAGCCACAAGAAAGCGTTGGCCATCCGACTAAAGGTGTTGGGCGAGGGGCACCCAGACACGGCTAACAGTTACAACAACTTGGGTGCTGTCTATTACGCCCAGGGGAAGTACGTCCTGGCGGAGGAGTGCTACCAAAAAGCGTTGGCCATCCGTTTAGAGGTGCAGGGGGAGGACCACCTGGATACGGCCAGCAGTTACGATAACTTGGGTAGTATTTATGGTAAACGGGAAGAATACACTCAAGCAGAGAAATTTTTCCATAAAACACTGGATATTCGGTTAAAGGTACTTGGAAAGGACCACCCGGACACGGCCAGCAGCTACAACAACCTGGGTTTCGCCTACGAATGTCAGAAAAAATATGATGAAGCGGTGGAACTGCTTTTGAAAGCTTGGAAAACCCGAAAACAAAAACTCGGCTCGGAACACCCAGAAACCAATCGGACCAAAAACAACCTCCGCAACTGCTTCCCCCACATCGACCACGGCGACCAGGACTTCGACACCTGGCTGAACAACCAGTAACCCCCAAACGCAAAAGGCGGACGCCTGCGGCCTGGCCGCGGCTCCGCCTTTCTGCGTCCTTAGTACAGCTCCCGCAGGACGTTCTCGGAATACTCCCGCAGCGCGGCCAGGTTCCGAATGGAATCGCCGCACTGGATGACCCGCTCCCGCACCGGGTCCGGCAGGACGGTGAAGTAGCACTCCGCGTCCCGGTCGCAGTGGAGCAGGTGGTTTAAATTGCGATAGTTCTGTTTTTTCACGGTTTTGTCTCCCATTCCGCGCCGTTTCCGGCGCATGGATATGGTGGACAAAATGGGAGCAGTTTATTCGTTTTCCAACGTAATGAACTGCTGCAAAGCGAAACCGGACACGCCGTTCCACTCCACCACGAACCAGTTTTGATAGCGGTTCCAGACGGTGAGCCGGGTGCCGTCCTGGAGGGACACCACCACCTCGCTGGCGGTGTCCGGCGCGGCGCGGACGTTCAAACTGCCCCAGTTCAGGTCCACATAGCCCGCCTGGGGCGGCTGGAGAGGCAGAAAGGGCAGGGAAAAATACTGGGCCACCGCCTCCGCCAGCGCCTTGGCGATCTCCGGCACGTTGTCCCGTATCCACTGGGCGTCCTCCTGGTTGTCGTGGTAGGCCAGCTCCACCAGCACGGCGGGAGCCGTGACCTTCGCCACCTCGCCAATGGTAGTGGTGGGCAGGGCGCGCACCTTCTCCGGCTGGGGGTAGATGGTGCGAAGATGGTTGACAATCAGCTCAGCGGCCCGGCGGCTGTGGACGGAGTTGGGGGAATAGTACACATCGGTCCCCTGGAGAACGCCGGAAAGGGCCTCCGGCGCGGCGTTGCTGTGCAGGGCCAGGTGCAGAGAAAATTGCCCGGCGTTAGACGCTTCGATGGACTGGGCGGCGGTCATATCCGTGGTATTTCGCACAAAGGAGATGCCGCAGGCCCGAAACCACCGCTCCAGCTGGTCGGCAATCAGGTTCATGTACAGTTCTTCGTTCCCGCCGCCCACGTAGGGGTTGAACTCCTGGGAGGAGGGGGACAGATAGACAAAAGGCATAGACAGGGCCTCCCAAACAGAAAGATGTCCCAGTCTATGCCGATGGGGGAGAGGGGGGACCCAGGGAAATCAATTTTGAAAAGCTCCTAGGGAAAATTACGCTTCTGTAGGGGCGGCCCTCGGCCGCCCGTGGGTTTCGTGTTCTGTTCCCGGGCGGCCACGGGCCGCCCCTACAGGCATATGGATAAAAAAGGCGTTCTTTTAACCCAGCATCTCCCCGATGACGTTGGACAGAGCGGCGAACTGTTCCAAACTCAGCTGTTCCCCGCGGGTGTTCTCCCCCAGACCGCAGGCGGTCAGGGCCTCCCGCAGCTGCTCCTTGGTCAACTGCGTGGAAAACGCGGAGGAGAGGCCGTTCAGCAGCTTTTTTCGCCGCTGGAGGAAGGCCGCCCGCACCACGTGAAAGAACTGCATTTCGCTGTCCACTGCCGCAGGGGGCGCGGAGCGCATGGTCATCCGCACCACCGCTGACGTGACCTTGGGCGCGGGGTAGAAGCAGTGAGGCGGCACCTCGAACAGCAGCTCACAGTCCGCGTAGTATTGGCACAGCAGCGTAAACGCGCCGTAGTCGCTGGTGTTGGGCCGGGCGCAAATGCGCTTTGCCACCTCCCGCTGGATCATCACCGTGACGGAGGCGAAGCGGCGGCTCTCCAGCAGCCGGGTCAGCACCGGTGTGGTGATGTTATAGGGCAGGTTGGCGCAGACGATAGGGGTCAGCCCGCCGCAATGCTCCTCCAGCAGAGCGTCCAGGTCCAGCTTCATAATGTTGCCGGGAATGACCGTCACGTTGGGACAGTCAGCCAGCGTCTCCGCCAGCACCGGCAGCAGCGCGGTGTCCAGCTCCACCGCCGCAACTTTGCCCGCACGTTGGGCCAGTTGGACGGTCAGCGGGCCGATGCCCGGCCCGATTTCCAGCACGGCGGTGGTCTCGTCCGCACCTGACGCTTCGGCAATGGCCTGGGGAACGCTGCCGTCGATGAGGAAGTTCTGCCCCATGGACTTGGAGAAGTGGAAGCCGTACCGGGTCAGCAGGGGTTTGATTTCGCGCAAATCACAGAGATCCATCTTGGGAATCACCTTTTTCTTACAGGAATAGAATCTGATTATCTCTTTGGCCTGTTGCGCGGATTGAGAATCATTCATTTGACACTGTATGTGTAGGGGCGGCCCTTGGCCGCCCGGAGAACCATCTTCTTGCACAGGGCGGCCAGGGGCCGCCCCTACAGAGCGCGCGGTAACAGTTCCGAACAAAAGCGTTATAGGTGATGCAAAGAGATAATCCATTAAACAGGGGAGAGGCAAGCAAAGGGACAAAAAAGCGGCGCTCGAATCCGCGCTTTTCGGCCCGAACGCGAGCGCCTGATGTAACATTAATCCTCTTTGGGATAGCCGATGTCCTTTTCCAGCAGCTCCAGGGGCACTTGGCTGTCCTGAGCCATGCCGATTTTCCGAAAACCGTTGCGGGTGTAAAACCGCTTGGCGATCTGGTTGGTGGGAGCGCAGCGGAGCCGCAGCTTGTCCCGGCCGAGAGGCCGGGCGGTGGAGACCGCCTGTCCGATGAGCTGGACGCCCAGCCCCTTGTGGCGATAGGCGGGGTTCATGTAGACGAAGGGGACGAAGCAGACGCCGCTTTCCGCGTCCCGCTCCAGGTTCATCTGGATCATGCCCACGATCTCCTCCCCCAGACAGGCCACCATCACCGACTTGGGTTCGTTCAGGCTGGCGCGGAGGGCCGCCTGATAGAACGCTTCCCCGTCGAAGAACGCCTCCCGCCCGTGGATGTCCACCCACGCCTCATGGCGGTAGCGGAAGTACAGCTCCTTTTCCTCGTAGGGCCGCCAGGGGCGGAACCACAGGTTGGCGTTACCCATGGCAAAGACGGTGCGCTCCTCGCCGGGGCCGCGCTGCTTTATCATGGTGGAGATTTCCAGAGGCAGGTGGGAGTTGTCCGCCTCGAACAGCACCCGCACGTCGCGGCCCTCCACCTCAATGCAGGCCACGCCGGTGTTGTCGCTGTGGGGGACTTTTTCAATTCCCTCCAGACCGTAGCCCCGGAACCAGGACAGCGCCGTCCGAATCACCATGCCGTGAGAGAAGCAGGCCACGGTTTTGCCGGGGTTGGCGTCGGCGATTTTGAAAATCGCCTCCACCATCCGCTCCTGCACCTGCTGGTAGGTCTCGCCGCCCTCCACGGAGTAGGCGGGGGAGACCTCCCCAAAGAGCCGCATCCGCTCCGGGTCGTGTACCTGCACGTCCCCAAAGGGCACATCCTCCCACACGCCGACGCCAATTTCAATCAGCCCCGGCTCGATTTGCAGCGGCAGATGGTGCGGCACATAAATGGCCCTTGCGGTGGTTTTGCACCGGGTCAGGGGGCTGGAATACACCGCGTCGATAGGCACCCCGTCAAAGCGGCCCGTCAGGGCCGCGATCTGCCGGTAGCCGGTGTCGGTGATGAGGGAATCGTACCAGCCGTGCATCCGGCGGTACAGGTTGCCCTCCGCCTGGGCGTGGCGAATCAAATACAGTCGCGTCATTGCAGCGTTCGCTCGCTTTCTCTATGGTATCCGCGAGAGACACGGAATTAGCATTTAACAGGAAAAATAGCTTGCTTTTTTAAGCGGCCACGGGCCGCCCCTACAGGCAAAAGAATGATTTACCAGGGCTTTACGCCGCCGGTCAGTTCGCTGACGGATTTCAGACCCTGCTCCGCAGCCAGCGCCGCCAGGCCGTCCCGCACCTTCAGGGGGGCGTAGGGGTCGGCAAAGCAGGTCGTTCCCACCGCCACGGCGGTAGCGCCCGCCAGCAGCATCTGGGCCGCGTCGTCGCCCTTGGTCACGCCGCCCATGCCCAGCACGGGGATGTTTACCGCGTTGGCGACTTCCCAAACCATCCGCACCGCCACCGGCAGCACCGCCGGGCCGGACAGTCCGCCGGTGTTCATGTGCAACACCGGGCGGCGGGTCTTTACGTCAATGCGCATCCCCCGGATGGTATTGATGAGGGAGACGGCGTCCGCCCCCGCGTTCTCCACCGCTTTGGCGATGACGGTGATGTCGGTGACGTTGGGGGAGAGCTTGACCATCACCGGCACACTCCCAGCGTGTTTTTTGGCGCACTCAGTCACCTCAGCGGTCATCTCCGGGACGGTGCCGTACTGCAAACCGCCGCACTTCACGTTGGGGCAGGAGACGTTGACCTCGATCATGTCCACGCCCGCGTCAGAGAGCTTTTCGCACATGATGCCATACTCATCCGGCGTGTTGCCGGAGATGTTGGCGATGATTTTCAAGTCGTGCTGCCGCAAATAGGGCAGTTCCTCCGCGATAAAGCGGTCCACGCCGGGGTTTTGCAGCCCAACGGAGTTCAGAATCCCCATGGGGGTCTCGGCAATGCGGGGCGGGGGATTGCCCTCCCTGGGGTAGAGGGTCAGGCCCTTGCAGCAGATGCCGCCCAACTCGCTGATGTCGTAAAACTGGCCGTACTCCCGGCCAAAGCCGAAGGTGCCGGAGGCCACCACGATAGGGTTCTTCATGGACATCCCCGCCAGGGTGACACCCATCTCTACGCCGTTGATGACGCTCATGCCCAGTCCACCTCCTCTGCGGGAAATACCGGCCCGTCCTTGCAGACGTGCTTATAGCTGCCGCCCACCGAGCAGGCGCACACCAGGCAGGCCCCCACGCCGCAGCCCATCCGCTCCTCCATGGAGACCTGACAGGGTACGCCGAAGTCTTTCGCCGCCTTGTAAACGTTTTTCAGCATGGGCTTGGGACCGCAGGCGAAAACCGCGCTGATGGTTTTATCTTCCTCCAGATATTGCCGCACCAGCGCGTCCACAAACCCATGGTAGCCCACAGAGCCGTCGTCGCTGGCCACCTTAACCGGGCAACCGGCCGGTTGGAAGTCCTCCAGCAGAATGACGGCCTGCTGATTGCGGAACCCCAGCGCCGCCGCCGCGCCGCCGGGCGCGGCCTTTGCCGCATAGAGCATGGGGGGTACGCCAATGCCGCCGCCCACCACCAGCACCTTTCCGGTTTCGGGGTAGACAAAACCGTGGCCCAAGGGCCCCAGCACGTCCAGCGTGGACCCTTCCGACTGTTTGGCAAGCCAGGCGGTGCCTTCTCCCCGGACCTGGAACACCACCCGGAGGGTATCGCCCTCCGCGTCGCAGATAGAGATGGGGCGGCGGAGCAGGTGGCCCTCGCCGCAGGCGATGTTGACGAACTGTCCGGGCTGGGCAGACTGGGCCATCTCTCCCGCGTCCAGCAGGAAGGAGAGGGTGTCCGGGTTCAGCCGGTCCGCCCGGATGATTCGACAAAGAGCTTGTACAGGCATAAATACGGCTCCTTTTCGTCTAAATTAGTCCAAAATCGGGGTGATAGCGGTGATAGCGTCCCGCATCTCCAGGGCTGCGGCGCGGGCCGCCTCCTGGTAGTCCGCACCGGCGTTGCCGGTCTTTTTCCATGCGCACATAATGCCGCGGGAGGAGTTGACGATGGCGCCGTGGCCCTTTTCGTCAAAAGCGAAGCGCACGTCCTCGGCGGTGCCGCCCTGGGCGCCGTAGCCGGGAACCAGCAGGAAGGTGTGGGGCAGTGCCTGGCGCAGCTGGGCCAGCTGCTCCGGCCAGGTGGCCCCCACTACTGCGCCCACCCGGTTGTAGCCGTAGCAGTCCAGATAGCCCTCGCCCCACTTGGCGGCGAGACTGCCCATCACATCGTAGATTTTCTGCTCACCAATGGTCAGGTCCTGCAAATCCACGGCGGAGGGGTTGGAGGTCCGCACCAGCACAAAGAGGGCCTTGTCCTCCTGGTTGGCGATTTTCAGGAAGGGGTTCACCGCATCCGCGCCCATGTAGCCGTTGACGGTGACACAGTCCGCGTCAAAGCAGGGCAGCTGCGCGCCTCCCACCACGGTCTTGCCCAGCCAGCCCTCAGCGTAGGCGGAGGCGGTGGCCCCGATGTCGCCCCGCTTCACGTCGGCGATGACGTACATCCCCTTTTCTCTGGCATAGCGGATGGTGCGTTCCAGCATCTCCATGCCCTCCCAGCCCAGCAGCTCATAATAAGCGGACTGGGGCTTCACGGCGGGGACGATGTCGCACAGCGCGTCGATGAGACCGCAGTTGAAGGCGAAAATGGCCTCCGCCGCGGCCTTCCGGGTCTCGCCGTACTGGGCGATGGCCCGGTCGATCATAGGCTGGGGAACGTACTCCAGCCGGGCGTCCAGCCCGGCCACGGTGGGGTTTTTGGTGCGGATAATGGCTTGCTGCAAACGGTCAAAAGACATATTGTTATCTCTCCCTGTTCAGTTTTGGACATGCGTTAATCGTCGTAGCGGTAAATGATCTTGCCGCCCACGATGGTGTATTTCACCTTGCCCTTCACCTGCATCCCGGCGAAGGGGGTGTTGCGGCCCTTGGAGCGGAAGTCGCCTGGGTCGATGGTCCACGCCTCGTTGGGGTCGAAGATGGTCAGGTCAGCGTCGGCCCCCATGCTCAGGCCGCCCTTGTGCAGCCGCAGGATACGGGCGGGGTTGGTGGTCATTTTGCGGATCACATCCACCAGGGTCATTCTGCCGGTGTGGTAGAGCTGGGTCAGCGTAATGGCCAAAGAGGTCTCCAGTCCCACCATGCCGCTGGGGGCTTCGGTCAGGGGCCTGGCCTTCTCCTCGGCGGAGTGGGGGGCGTGGTCGGTAACGATGCAGTCAATGGTGCCGTCCCGCAGGCCCTCCACAATGGCCTCCACGTCCTTGGTGGGACGCAGGGGCGGGTTCACCCGGGCCATGGACCCCTGGAGCAGCACCTGCTCGTGGGTCAGGGTGAAGTATTGGGGGCAGGTCTCGCAGGTGATCTGCACCCCTCTGCGCTTGTAGCGCCGGACGATGTCCACGCTCTTGGCGGTGGAGATGTGGCAGATGTGGACGGGCTGCCCCGTCTCCTCGGCCAGCATCGCGTCCCGCATGATCATGATCTCCTCCGCAATGGCGGGGCGGCCATGGATGCCCAGTTGCCGGGAGACCCGGCCCTCGTTGACGGCGTAGTTGGCGGCCAGGGTGCTGTCCTCCTCGTGACAGAGGATGGGCAGCTTCTGGCGACCCGCCACGATCAGCGCGTCCCGCATCAGGTTGGCGTCCATCAGCGGCACGCCATCATCGGAGAGGGCCACGGCTCCTGCGGCTTTCAGTGCCTTGAAGTCGGTGCGCTCTTCCCCTTGCAGACCTACAGTGACGGCGCCCACCGGCAGCACCTGAACGCCGCTGCCCTCCAGCTGAGCCTTCTCGCGGATGTAGCGGATGGTTTCCGGGTTATCGGCCACAGGCTTGGTGTTGGCCATGCAAGCGATGGAGGTAAAGCCCCCGTGAGCGGCGGCGGCCGTCCCGGTGATGATGTCCTCTTTATAGGTCAGGCCAGGGTCCCGCAGGTGGACGTGCATGTCCACCAGACCGGCGCAGACGGCGAAGCCTCTGGCGTCCACCACCTGGGCGTAACGGTCCTCCAGCTGGCTCCCAATGCAGGAAATGCGCCCGTCCTCGATGAGGATGTCCATTTTCCCGCCAATTCCGCTGACCGGATCGACGATTTTGCCCTGTTTGATCAGCAGCTTCATGGTTTCACTCCTTTGTCATAGTTACGCCGCACCCCATTGTGCGGCGCGCTTTATCACTTTCCTACCCTCAATTATACATGAAGAAGGGCCTCTTTGCAATCCGTTTTGGTCAAAAACCGCCCGCGATTTCTTTGTCAGAAAAAACCACGCTCCCGCAGGGCAAAAACCACGCGAAGCCGCGCATACTAGCTCTGCGCAGTTTTGCGCCGGATTCCTTAGCAAGTGAGGTGAGTGCAGCAATGAAATATTCCAACTTCCTGCGGGGCGTGGGAATGGGGATCGCCGCAGGCGCGGTCATGGGGGCCATGGTGCCGACCCACCGGAAACGCGGCCTCAAGCGGTCCTCCGCAGCCCGTGCCATCAAAGCGGTCACGGACGTGATGGACAACCTGTCCGACGCCATGGGGCTGTAAGCAGACCAGCGGCAGCGCCGTACCGTTCAGCGGGAGCCAACTGTACGGCGCTGTCATTTTTTGGCGGAAAGTGGTCCGGTCACTATGGGACTTTTGCACAAAAATGATAGAAAGAATTTAGTGAAAAGTCCGAAACGCAATTCAAACCAAATTCACTCTTGACAATGGTGCAAAATAACTATATATTAAGGGATAGAAACCGAGGGAGATTGGTCATATTGCCACCAGAAATGGAAAGCTCTTCGCGTTTTTTTGTAGGACAGTTGATTAATTTAATGAAATAACCATATTTTCTGCCCGCAGACCCACGCTATGTCCTGTTTTTGACCAATCGCGTTATTTTCGCAGAGATATTGCTCTTTGCGCTATGTGAAGCGGGAGAGAAGGAGAGGAACAGATATGACCCTCGAACGGCTGAACCAGGTCAACGACGTCCCGGTGCGCTCTGTCCGGGAAAGCGCCTTTGCCACCTATGGGCGCGTGATCGACGGCTATGATTTTTCCGGCCTGACTGCGTATATGGAGCAGCAGACCCCCATCCCGGAGAACGAGAACATTTACCTGGCCTCGGTGCCGGAGATGGAGCAGGACGCTGTGGTGAGCCAGCTGCAAGCGGTGTTTTACGGCGGGATGCCCATTGAGGTGGGCTACTGCAACGGGCGCAACACCACCTATAACGGCTTCGAGTACCACAAGGGCAGCGAGATTAACGTGGCCATCACCGACCTGATGCTGGTGCTGGGCCACACCTGGCTGATCCGGGACAACACCTATCGGGTGGAGGACGCCGAGGTATTCTTCGTGGAGAAGGGGACCGCTATCGAGCTGTTCCAAACCACGCTGCATCTGTCCCCCTGCCGGGTGACGGACGAGGGCTTCAAAGCCATCGTTATCCTGCCCCGGGGAACCAACACGCCGCTGGCGGAGAAAACCGTCACCGCTGACCCGGAGAGCCGTCTGCTCCTCCAGACCAACAAGTGGGTCATCGCCCACCCGGAGCGGGAGCCGCTCATCCGCCAGGGAGCCTTCCCCGGTCTGTTGGGAGAGAACAAAGCGCTTTATTATTAATACTTAATGAGGCACACCCGTGCCCAGAGAAAAGAGAGGTCTTACTTATGAAACTCATTCGCAATGGCCTGGATCTTACCCTGCAACACGGCAAAAATACCCTTTTAACCGCCACAAAAGCCTGCCCCATGATTTATGTGGGCCAGGGCAGCGAATCCGTCGAGATGTACCGGGGCAACTTCACCATCGAGGACTATGTCACCGAGCGCCGCCCCCTGATGATATCCGATGCAGAGGATACCAAAGACGGTCTGCTGCTGAACTTTGAAAACGAATTGACCGCCCTCGTCCGGCAGGACGGGGACTGTGTTACCTTAATTTTTGAACAGAAAAACCCCGCCATCAACCGCTTTTGGTTCCGCGTTCCGGCGGAGAAGGGCGAGCACTGCTACGGCTGCGGCGAGCAGATGTCCTATTTCGACCTGCGGGGCCGTCACTTTCCCCTGTGGACCTCCGAGCCGGGGGTGGGGCGGGACAAATCCACCTACCTGACCTGGCGGTACGACCAGGACTGCAAGGGCGGCGGCGACTACTACAACACCAATTATCCCCAGCCCACCTTTGTGTCCTCCCGGCACTACTACCTCCACGCAGACGCCTCCTCTTACGCGGACTTCGACTTCCGCAACGAGACCTTCCACGAGCTGCAATTCTGGCAGGTCCCGGCCAGTATCCGCCTCGAGGCGGCAGAGACCTTCCCGGCGCTGCTGGAGAAGCTGACCGCTTTCCTGGGCCGTCAGCCGGAGCTGCCCGACTGGATCTACAACGGCCTCATCGTGGGCGTACAGGGAGGCAGCGTGCGTTCCTTCGGCATCGTGGACCGGAGTCTGGCGGCGGGCATCCCCGTCTCCGGCGTGTGGTGCCAGGACTGGGCGGGGGTGCGTTACACCTCCTTCGGCAAGCGGCTCCGCTGGGATTGGCATTCCAATATGGCGCTGTATCCCAATTTGCCGGGGCAAATCGCCGCGCTGCACAAGCGGGGCATCCGCTTTCTGGGTTACATCAGCCCCTATCTCTGCACCGACGGTGACCTGTTCCCGGAGGCGGAGAAGGCGGGGGTTTTCGCCAGGCGCGCCGACGGCAGCACCTATCTGGTGGACTTCGGCGAGTTCGACTGCGGCGTCATCGATTTGACCGACCCCAAGGCTTACGCTTGGTATAAAGACAACGTCATCAAGAAGAACATGCTGGACATTGGCATGGACGGCTATATGTGCGACTTCGGGGAGTACCTCCCCACAGACGACATCTGCCTTGCCAGCGGCAACTCCCCCATGCTGGAGCACAACCGCTGGCCGGTGCTGTGGGCCAAGTGCAACCATGACGCCCTGGTGGAGACCGGCAAGTGGGGCCAGGTGGTCTACTTCATGCGGGCTGGTGGCACCGGCAGCCAGAAGTATTGCCCCTTGCTGTGGGCGGGGGACCAGTCAGTGGACTTCACCCGGCACGACGGGCTTTGCACCGTCATCAGCGCCGCCCTCAGCGCAGGCATGAGCGGCTGCGGCCTGACCCACAGCGACATCGGCGGATACACCTCCATGTACGAAAACGTCCGCACCAAAGAGCTGTTCCTCCGCTGGGCGGAGATGGCGGCGTTCACCGCAGTCATGCGCACCCACGAGTGCAACCGCCCGGAGCAGAACTTCCAATATTACGACGACGAGGACTGCATGGCGCAGCTGGCCCGGCTGGTGAACATCTACACTGCCTTGGCCCCCTGCCTCAAGGCGCTGGTGGCGGAAAACGCCCAGAAGGGCCTTCCCGTTCAGCGGCCGCTGTTCCTCCACAACGAGGACGACGAGGCGTGCTACAGCAACCAGTTCGAGTACCTGTTGGGGCCGGACATCCTGGTGGCCCCAGTGTGGCAGTCCAATGTGACGGAGTGGGAGGTCTACCTGCCGGAAGGAGAGTGGCTCCACCTGTGGAGCGGCGAAGCCTACGGCAAGGGGACCCATACCGTTGCCGCGCCGCTGGGCGATACCCCCGTATTCTACAAGAAAAACTCCCCCTGGGCCGCCCTGCTGGACGGAATTCGGGAAAAGTACGGAAAATACCCCCCATACCTCTGAAAACCCTCTGACCCTGTTCTTTATGGCGGGGAGCTCCCTTCCCGCCGGAGAAATACGCCAGACAACACCGCGCAAGGAACGCAGCGTCGTTTCACCGGAGATTTTGTCAGCCGCTGGACGCAAGTGCCTGAAATCCCTCACGGGGATATGCTCCCTGCTTCAGACTTTTCGTCCCGCGCCGCCGGAACGCTTCGTGTGGGCTGCCGCCGCCGAAAGGCGAGGTGTTGTCACCCACAATTCATTTTATTTATGGAGGTAAAAAAATGAAGAAACTACTCGCCCTGATCATGGCCCTGGCTATGGTCCTGTCTCTGGCGGCCTGCGGCTCTTCCAGCTCCAGCTCCAGCGACACCACCACCGACACATCCACCGCTGCCGCAGACGAAGAGGAAGAAACCGTCTCCAACGGCGGCACCACCGTCACCATCATCTGCGGTTACGGCACCGGCGGCACTGCCGATTTGGTTGCCCGTAAATACGCGCAGGTGGCCAACACCATCCAGTCTGATTACAACTTCATCGTCTCCAACGTCACCGGCGGCGACGGCTTTGCCGCTGCGACTCAGTTTGCCGATGAGGACGCCGACACCATGGACCTGCTGGTCTACGGCTATGGCCTGATTTACCGCGCTGACCTGGGCACCACCTATGGCACCGAGGAAGTGGACTTCGACCGCGCCAGCTTCACTCCCGTTGGCACCATTGATGACCGTACCTGGATCCTCTACACCACGCCCGACCAGACCCTGGAGAGCATCCTGGAGAAAGCCCAGACCGAGGGTATCAAGATGTCCGGCGGCAACCCCCTGTCCGACTGCCACCTGTGCCTCGGTTCCCTGCTGGCCCAGATGGGCGGCAAGGTCACTGTCGTCTCCGGTTATGACGGCGGCGCTGAGCAGAAGAAGGGCCTGACTGACGGCGAAGTTGACGTGTTCGTCGGCACCACCCAGGCCGCGCAGGACGAGGTCGAGGCCGGTACTCTGATCCCCATCTTGGCCTTCTCTGACACCGAGTTCACTGGCTTCGTGGACGAAAACGGCGACGCCATCACCGTTCCCACCGTGGCTGGCGACACCAAGGCCGAAGCGCTGGACGCCAGCATCGACTTCTCCAGCTCCATCCTGCCCGCCGGCGGCACCCTGGCCGTCCACACCGGCTGCGACGAAGCGTTCTATGAGGACATGACCGAGATCATGACCAACGTCTGGGCCGAGGCCGACTACTATGAGTGGATCGACTCCGTCCTGCTGAACA
>JAJBVG010000032.1 GCA_020859945.1 Clostridiales bacterium
CGATTGCTATTTTGTTAAGATGACGAACGTCATTGATTTTTCAGATACGCCCTAAGCGGTTCGATCAAAGGTGCGCCCAAAATGAGTGAGAAACAACCAGCATTTTCCGAGTGTCATGCAACAGCTGCAAAAAGATGGCCTCCGTCATACGACAAAGGCCATCTTCGGGAAAATGTTGTGATTTGCTCTTCAAATAACGAATCCTGGCTGGAAACGGGAACCGGGTATTTCAGTCAACAGGCAGCACAGCTCCGCCAAACGTCTCCTCGATCCACTGTTGCACTTCTTCGCTTTTAAGCACCTCTACCAGGGTCAGGATCGCTTCGTTGTCGGCGTTATCCTCGGTGGTGGCAATGATGTTTGCATACGTCTGAGCAGCTTCGGAATCGGCAGATTCAGTGGCGATGGCGGTACTGATATCCAAATCAGCTTCCAGCGCATAGTTGCCGTTGACGATAGCGGCGTCCACATCATCCAGGGCACGGGCCACCATAGCGGCTTCCAACTCCTCGAATTGCAGGTTCAGGGGGTTGTCCTCAATATCCAGAACAGTAGCGTTAGAATTGAAGGCGTCCCCAGACAGGGTAATCAGTCCGAGATCCTGAAGCAGATACAGCGCACGGGCCTCATTGGAACCGTCGTTGGGGATAGCGATGGTTGCACCCTCCGCAATGTCATCCACAGAGGTCAGTGTCTCGGAATACATCCCAAACGGCTCATAATGGATACTGCCAACAGACACCAGATTGGTGCCGTTTTCCTCATTGAAAGTTTCCAGATAGGGAGTGTGCTGGAAGTAGTTGCAGTCATTCTCCCCCTCGTCCACAGAGGTGTTGGGGACCACATAATCAGAATACTCGGTGACTTCCAAAACGATTCCTTGTTCTGCCAGCAGTTCCGTGACCAAATCAGAGGTCAGGATCTCTGCATGAGGCGTGGGGGAAGCGGCAACCTTCAAAACAACGGTTTCGGTGGATGCTTCTTCGTCCGTGCCAGACACATCCTCCTCAGTATCAGCCGCTGTGGAAACATCTGCGATTTCACCGGCGCTGCCGGTGTTTTCCTCGGTAGAAGAGGAAGAACTGCCGCAGGCGGTCAAAGAGAGCGCCAGAATCAGCGACAGTGTCAAAGTAAGTAGCTTTTTCATTTTGATTGCTCCTTTTTCAGTTATTTGTATTGTAATCAGGCGAAAAATCGGCCTGATGATACCTGAGGGAAGATTCTCAATTATTTTCGGATACGCTTATCCATTCGGCGGGACAAATAATTGAAGATGGTCTGCGCGGCCTCAACCAGCAGGATCAACAGCACCACCGTGACCCACAGCACATCTGCCTCATAGCGATTGTAGCCATAGCGGATGGCGATGTCGCCCAATCCACCTGCACCCACTGCGCCGGCCATCGTGGTGTAGGCAAAGATGGTTACAAAGCTGACAGAGCTGCCCAGTACCAGAGAGGGGAATGCTTCCGGCAAATAAACTTTGCGGATGATTTGCCAGGTGGTTGCGCCCATCGCCTGCGCCGCCTCGATGACGCCGCCGTCAATTTCTGAGAGAGAGGTTTCCACCATTCGGGCGACAAAGGGCGCAGCGGAGACGATCAGTGGAAATACAGCTCCCCGGACACCCAATTTGGTTCCCATAATGGCCTTGGTCAGCGGCATAATGGAAATCATCAAAATGATGAAGGGAATTGCCCGTCCAATATTGACGATCCAGCCCACAACGGTGCTACACACCCGATTGGGGCGGATTCCATGAGGCTTGGAAATCACCAGCAGCACCCCGAGAGGCAGCCCCAGCACATAGGCAAACAGGAAGGATACCACTGTCATGATGAGCGTGTCCCGAATCCCCTCTAATAACAGCATATAGTAGCGTTCCACAAACGCAGCGATCAGTTCAAGCATCCCAGCGTACCCTCCCTAACAGCTTTTTGGTGATCTCCTGAGTGGGGTGTGCCATAACCTCTGCTACGGTCCCCTGCTCTACGATTACCGATGCGTCCATCACCGCCACTCGGTTGCAGATTTTCTCCACTACGCCGATCTCATGGGTGATGATGACGATCGTCACACCCAACTGACGATTGATGTCCCGCAGCAGTTTCAGAATCGAATTGGTGGTCAGAGAGTCCAGCGCCGAAGTTGGCTCATCGCACAAAAGCACCTTTGGGTCGTTGGCCAGGGCACGGGCGATAGATACCCGCTGCTGTTGGCCGCCGGAGAGCTGAATGGGGTATTTTTCCCCCTGATCGCCCAGCCCCACCAGCTCCAGCAGCTCCTGCGCCCTGACAAGCCGCTTATCCTTGGGGACCCCACAGATCTCCATTGGCAGGGCCACATTTTCCAGATTGGTGCGCTGCATCAGCAGGTTGAATTTCTGGAAAATCATTCCCATGCTGCGCCGCAGCTGGAGCAGTTGCCGCCCCTGATAGTGGGTGATGTCTTTTCCGTCTACGCAGATGGAACCGGAGGATGGACGTTCCAACAGATTCAGACATCGAATCAGAGTGGACTTCCCCGCTCCGCTCATACCAATAATGCCAAACACGTCCCCATCCTGAATGGTCAGGTCGATGTTGTGGATGGCGGTAAAATTTCCGTCTTTGACGGCAAAGTTTTTCGACAGGTCTTTGACTTCAATCATGGATCGGCGTTCCTTCTCTCTGTATTGTTTCTCTCCTGGTACATCGGAAAGCAGGCCGCAATAAATTCCCAGCTCACTTCACTGCTTCCATTCTATAGTTCAGATTTGAGCGCAAAAAAACAGGAGCAACCTTCTGTGCTCCCGAACAAAACTGGACGGCGCGGCGAAACGCCGCGCAGGGGCGCATAACAGCTTATGTCTGCGCTCTGCCTGTAGAGCCTGCCCGGGAGGAAATGATCCAACAACAACACATCATGAAACACTTTGTACCGGTCATGGACGCTGCCTCCTTTTTTGCGGGCCTTTCGCCGTCGATGGCTGCACTATATCACCAATTACCAACTAAGTCAATAGGAATAATAGGTTTATGAGTTAGATTTGTAAGATAGAGCAAAAGACAGCCGTATAATAAGCACCATTTTATGCAGAACAACCAATTATCGGGCCAATCAGACCAATACGCCTTTTTGTGGACCGGTTATTTCATCGCGTACGCCCTCTCTATCGGGAAACACCATGCGTTGGCGGTTGACACGGCGGACATTAAGCGCTATAATTCCTATTAACATATTATGATACTGGGTAATTATCAAGGAGATGAAGCCAGTATGACGCTGATTCAACTGTCGTATCTCATCACGATTGCGGAAACCGGTTCGCTGAGCAAAGCGGCGGAGCAGCTTTATGTGTCTCAGCCCTCCCTGACCAATGCGGTCAAGGAACTGGAAAAGGAGCTTGGGGTCACGCTGCTCTATCGCAGCGGAAAAGGCGTGACGCAGACCAATGACGGCGTGGAATTTCTGCAATATGCCAAAGAGATTTATCGCCAGTACGAAAACCTGATGAAGAAGTACGGAAAGGGCGGCTCCTATAAGAAAAAATTCGGCGTCTCCACCCAGCACTATTCCTTTGCGGTGAAGGCATTCGTGGACATGGCCCAGGAATACGATATGTCCAAATACGAGTTCGCCATCAAGGAGACCAAAACGCGGGAGGTAATCGGCGATGTCAGCACCCTGAAAAGCGAGATTGGTGTGCTGTACCTGAGCGACTTTAACCGCAAGGCGATGGAGAAGCTGCTCCATAACGCTCATTTGGAATTTCATCCTCTGGTGGATTGCCGGGCCTACGTATACCTGTGGCGGGGCCACCCGCTGGCAGGGGAAACGGCTATTCGCTTCGAGCAGCTGGCGCACTACCCCTGCCTGGCCTTTGACCAGGGGGACAACAGTTCCTTCTACGACGCGGAGGAAATCCTCTCCACCAGGGAATACGCCCAGGTCATCAAGGCGAATGACCGGGCCACCATGCTGAATCTGATGGTGGGCCTGAACGGGTACACGCTCTGTTCCGGCATCATCTGTGAGGAACTGAACGGTTCAGATTATGTGGCGGTGCCCTTTCAGGACGAGGGGACGGATTCGGAAAGCGTCATGGAAATCGGCTATATCAACCGAAAAAACCTTGTTTTGAGCGAAATGGGTGAAAAATACATTGAAGCGATGAAGCGCTACCTTGCCGCCACATAAACTGCAAAGCATCCCTGCCCGGTTATAGCGTCAGGCTATATCCGAGTATTTTCTTTCGGTATTGGACGGGTTCGGCGGCTGGTGTTACCATTTTATTCACCAAACAATTCACTGTGTCAGGAAAAAGGAAGGAGCGTCACAGATGAAACGGGGCATTGAGACAAAATGTATTTACGGGGACGGCGCGAAAATTGAGGGGGAACAAACCGGCTCCATCAGCTTCCCCATTTACCAGACCGCCACCTTCGCCCATCCTGCGGTGGGGCAAAGCACTGGCTATGATTACAGCCGCCTGCAAAACCCCACCCGGCAGCAGCTGGAGCAGGTGGTCGCCTCTCTGGAGGACGGTGTGGACGCCCTGGCCTTCTCCAGCGGCATGGCAGCTATGACCACGCTGATGGAGTTGTTCCGTCCGGGTGACCATATCATCACCGACGCCGACCTGTACGGCGGGAGTATCCGCCTGTTCCGCTCCATCAGCCAAAAGAACGGCATTTCGTTCAGCCACATCGACTGTACCAAAGAGGATGTCAAATCCTACATTCAGGAAAACACCAGGGCCATTTTGATTGAAACGCCCACCAATCCCATGATGAATGTAATAGACATCCGCAGGATGGCAGAGACAGCAAAACGCCACGGTTTGCTGCTCATCGTGGACAACACCTTCCTGTCCCCCTATTTCCAGAAGCCGCTGACCCTGGGGGCCGACCTTGTACTTCACAGCGGGACAAAATTCCTGGGCGGACACAACGATACGCTGGCGGGCTTTCTGGTGACAGATTCGCCGGAATTGTCCGAACAGCTCCGTTTTATCAGCAAAACCGTCGGTTCCGGGTTGGCCCCCTTTGACAGTTGGCTGATTCTCCGGGGCCTTAAGACCCTTCCCATCCGCATGGAGCGGGCGCAGGAAAACGCCCAGGCCATTGTCCAATTTTTATTGGGAGAGCGCCGGGTGCGGAAGGTCTATTACCCCGGCATCCCCGGCACACGAGCCTATGAGATTTGTCGGCGGCAGGCCAGCGGCTTCGGTAGCATGATCACATTCGAGGTGGAAAGCCGGGAACTGGCCCAGCACCTTCTAAAGAATACGAAGCTGATTCCCTTCGCGGAGAGTTTGGGCGGCGTGGAGACGCTGCTGACCTATCCCACCACCCAGACCCACGCCGACGTGCCAGTGGACATCCAGCGTAAAAACGGTATCACAGACCGGGTGCTGCGCCTGTCGGTGGGCATTGAGACAAAAGAGGACTTGATTCAGGATTTGAAGCAGGCGATGGATTCCTTTGAGGCATCGCCCTGACAGGAGGAGCAACGTCATGGGAGAACGGAATTTGGACTTTGACCGGGTCATTGACCGGCGCAGCACGGATTGTCTGAAATACGACTTCGCGGTACGCCGGGGCAAGCCGGAGGATGTGCTGCCCCTGTGGGTGGCGGATATGGACTTCCCCACCTCCAGTTATGTGCTGGACGCCCTTCGGGAGCGGGTGGCCCACGGCATTTTCGGCTATACGGAGACCGGCGACCGTTACTTTGAGGCGGTAGCCGGGTGGATGGAGCGCAAACACGGCTGGCAGGTAAAGCAAAGCTGGCTGGTGAAAACGCCGGGGGTGGTCTTTGGCCTGGCTATGGCGGTGAAGGCGTTCTCGGAGAAGGGGGACAGCGTCCTCATCCAACAGCCGGTGTACTATCCCTTCACGGAGGTCATTGTGGACAATGACCGGCGGGTAGTCAGCAGCGACCTTGCGCTGGGTTCAGATGGCCGCTATCACATCGACTTTGCCGATTTTGAGCGAAAAATTGTGGAAAGTCAGGTGAAGCTGTTTCTCCTGTGCAGTCCCCATAACCCGGTGGGGCGGGTCTGGCGGCGGGAAGAACTGCTGCATATGGGGGAACTGTGCCGGAAGTATGGGGTGCTGGTGGTCAGCGATGAAATCCATCAGGATTTCGTCTTTGGGGAGAATCGGCATCTGGTGTTCGCCAGCCTGAAACCGGAGTTTGAGGAGATTTCCATCACCTGTACCTCCCCGGCCAAAACCTTCAACCTGGCTGGGTTGCAGGTGTCCAATCTGTTTATTCCTGACCCCGATCTGCGGCGGACGTTCCGCAGACAAATTGCCGCCGCCGGTTATAGCCAGCTCAACGTCATGGGCCTGACTGCCGGAGAAGCGGCCTATCGGTATGGAGAGCCCTGGTACAACGGGGTCATGTCCTATCTGGAACAAAACATCGCATGGTTAAAGGCGTATCTGAGCCAGGAGCTGCCGGAGATACGTATGATAGAGCCGGAGGGCACCTATCTGGTGTGGCTGGATTTCCGTGGGCTGGGATTGAGCGGCCCGGAACTGGAGCGGCTGATCGTTCACAAGGCAAAGCTCTGGCTGGACAGCGGTGCCATTTTTGGCCCGGCGGGAGAAGGGTTCCAGCGCATCAACGTGGCCTGTCCCCGGGCCACGCTGGAGCAGGCGATGGAGCAGCTAAAACGAGCCGTCCGTGGGGCGTAAGGAGGGATTCTCATGTTACAAATTGATTCACCGGAACTGGAAAAGCTGCTGCT
>JAJBVG010000097.1 GCA_020859945.1 Clostridiales bacterium
TTCAGGGGAGGCAAGGGGGGATAATGCTTGTCATTTGGTTGTTGTTTCACTTGCAATGGTTGGAAAAACCTTCAGGCAGAATATTCCTGTGCCTTTTCCTGACCCCAGCCATTGCACATTGCTAATGGCTCATTATTCCACGTACACCCGCGGCACCCGGGGCGCGATGCGGCACAGCAGCTCATAGGTGATGGTCCCCATCTCATCGGCCTTGTCCTGGAGGGAACAGCCGTCCCCAAAGATGGTCACTTGGTCCCCCACCGCCACACCGGGCAGGTCGGTCACGTCCACCATGCACATGTCCATGCACACCCGGCCAATTTGGGGGACCAGCTGTCCCCGGATGAGGAAGTTTTGCCGGTTGGAGAGCAGCCGGGGCAGGCCGTCGGCGTAGCCCATGGCCACTGCCGCCACCACGCTGTCCCGTTCCAAGGTATAAGTCCGCCCATAGCTGACGCAGGTCCCCTTGGGTAGCCGCTTCACCGAGGCCACCCGACTTTTGACCTCCATCACCGGCTTCACGTCGATCATGCCGTCGCAGGCGTGGTCGGGGGAGTAGCCGTAGAGCAAAATACCGGGGCGCACCATGTCGTAGTGGGCCTGTGGATAATTTAAGGTGGCGGCTCCAGCGCAGCAGTGCCGCAGGGCGAAGGTGCAGCCCCGTTCTTCCAGCGCCCGGAGCAGGGCATTGTACCGCCGGATCTGCATCTCGGAGTATTCCGGGCTGGTGTCCGCGTCGGCGAAGTGCTGATAAATGCCCTCCACCTCCAGCCCCGGCAGGCTGTACATCTCCGCTAGGGTGTCCGCCGCCTGGTCCATGTCCTCCTCCCGGCACAGGATACCGAGACGGCTCATGCCGGTGTCGGCCTTCAGGTGGCAGCGCAGCCGCCCGCCCGCCGCCAGCGCCGCCTGAGAGAACGCCTTCGCCAGCTCCGGGTCGTAGATGGTCTGGGTGATGTGGTATTTCAGCAGGGCCGGGGTGTCTCCCACCGGGGTATAGCCCAGGATGAGGATGGGCAGCGTGACACCAGCCTCCCGCAGCTCCAGGGCCTCCGCCAGGTAAGCCACCGCCAGGTAGTCCGCGCCCAGCTCCTCCAGCTTTTGGGCCACCCGGACGGCTCCATGGCCGTAAGCATCGGCCTTCACCAGTCCCATAAACTTGCTGTGGGGAGCGACCTCCCGCAGGCGGTGATAGTTCCAGGCCAGCCGGTCCAGGTGGACCTCCGCCCAGCTCCGTTCCGTCTCGCCGCCGAAGTAGTTTTTCATAGTATCGTCTCGCTTCTTTCGTTGTAACACGTTGTTGTCCCTTTGCTCTGGCCTGGCCCTATTGTAGGGGCGTTGCTCACTGGTCCTCACTCCTGTGCCGCCAGCGTAATGCCGAAGTCGGAGAACACCAGCGTCAGCACAGTGGTCCCGTCCTCCGCCAGCTCCGCACGCTGGAGGACGTAATTTTCCGCGTCGAACCAACAGGAGACGGCAACGCTCTCATCCTCCGGGTTCTCCAGTTCGGCATAGAGGACCCCGCCGTCCTCCTCCCAGGCGCACTCCACCAGCGCCCCGGCCCGGCAGGAGGCCAGCACAGCGGGGATGGCGTCGGCAGGGGAGAGGCCGCTGTCGCTGAGCGCGCCGGTCTCCAGCGTGGTTTCCTCATAGGAAAGGGAGGTGGCATCCTCCGCCCACTGGAGTACCGTCCCGGCGATGTTCTCCGGGGCCTGGACGGTCAGCGTCCCGGCGGAGACGTTCCCCTCCACCGCGGCGGTGTAGGTGTAGATCCGCTGGCCGTAGTCGGCGGTGATGTCCGCCACGCCGGAGACGCTCTCCGCCGACCGGTAGAGGGTGCGCATCTCCCGCACCGCGTCCTCCGGCTTGGCTGCGTCTCCGCAGCCGCTCAGCGACAGGCCGAACAGCAATAGTACCACAAAACATATCCTTTGTACACCCTGTTTCAGGTGCATTTGCGTTTCTCCTATTCTTCCAGCGGTTTTAAAACTGCCCCCAAATGGGAGATCAGGTCGCTGGGGGTCATGGCCCGCTCTCCCAGTTCGTCCCGGCACAGATCCCCGGCTCTGCCGTGGACCCAGACCGCCGCCGCCGCCGCGTGGAAAGCGCTCATCCCCTGGGCCAGCAGGGAGACAGTCAGCCCCGCCAGCACGTCGCCGCTGCCGCCCTTGGCCATGCCCGCGTTGCCGGTGGTGTTGACGCAGAGCGAACCGCCCGGCTCTGCAATGACGGTGCGGTGGCCCTTGAGCACCACCACGGCCCCGGTCTGCTCCGCCAGAGCCAGCGCTTCGACCTGACGGTCCTCCCCCGGCCAGTGGCCGGTGAGCCGGGCGGACTCCCCATCGTGGGGGGTCAGCACGGTGGGGCCTTTCCGCCCCCGCAAAATAGATATATGCCCGTCCATGGCGTTTAGACCATCCGCGTCCAGCACAAGGGGCTTTTCGAGGGCGTTTGCCACTTCCCGCGCCACCTGGTCCGATTCCCCGCTGCGGCCCAGGCCGGGGCCAAGCAGGATGGCGTCGCAGCCCCTGGCCCGCTCCAAAATCAGCGGCAGAGCCTCCGCGCCCAGCTTGCCTCCCTGGTCGGGCAGGGGGGAGGGCATGGCCTCGTCACACTTGACGGCAATGATGGGGTAGACGCAGCGGGGCACCTGCAAAAAGACCAGTCCTGTGCCGCCCCGGACGGCGGCCCTTGCCGCCAGCGCCGGCGCGCCGGTGTAACCCTCGCAGCCCGCCACGATGTCCACCTTGCCGAAGGTGCCTTTATGCCCTTCCTCCGGGCGGGCGGGGAGCCAGCCCTTCACCAGCGCCTGGTTCAGATAGACCGGTGCGTTCACATCGTCACCCGCAGTTGGCCCAGATACTTTTTGTTGTTGCGGCCACTGTAGATGAGGCTGCCCAACCAGCCCAGCAGCCCAATGCCGATGAGCGCCAGCTCGATGTAGGTGAACACCGTCGCCAGGGTCGCGTCGGGGGTCATGCCGTCCTCCACCCAGAAGGTGTCCACCACCCAGTTGAGCATGGCCCCGGTGATGATCAGGGTGCCGAAGCCCGCCCACAGCTTTTTGGCCCGGATGCGCCCGGCCTTCCAGCCCTCCACCGTGGCCTCGTCCAGCTTGGCATCCTCGCTGAATCCGATGCCCTTGACGGCCCGCACCTTCCGCAGGTCTCTGGACGGCCAATACCAAAAGGCCAAAATCGTAATGATAACGCTTATCATAAAAAACCGCCTCCGTTTGTTGCTCCCTCTACTTTATCAGCTTACGGGGAAAATTGCAATTTCCCCTTGCAAGTTTTTTTGAGATGTGTTATAAGTATTGGGTACAAGCTGAGAATGGGAAGATGAGCGGCATCCCCCTTTTCGCCAGAGAGCCTCTGTCACCGGCTGTAAGCAGAGACGGAAAAGCGCCGCTCCGTTCGCCTGGGAGCAGCCATGGAGACATGGACGGCTGGCCCCCGTTATCGGGTCTCAAGTGTGCGGCAAATGCCGCAAAAGCGGGTGGTACCGCGGAAGGGTGAGCCTTTCGTCCTGTTGCAGACAGGGGGAAGGGTTCTTTTTTTGCGCTTGGGTATGAGAAACCCCTCCGTCACGGCTTACGCCGTGCCACCTCCCCTTTGCGACTCGCATGGCCTAAAGGCCATAGCTCCCTGCATTTGCGCTAAAGGGGAATTGGCCATTCGGCCAGCGCTTCACAGGGGAGGCAAGAGGTGTGGTCAGTTACAGAACGATAGTTCTTCGTCTCAAAACTTATGCTATACTGAGCAAATTTGCGGGCCATTCGTCAAGCACTATCCCCCCTCGCCGCCCCTGAAAGGGGAGGGGGACCATGCGAAGCATGGTGGAGGGGTTTTCCCGCACGAAAACCCAACGCGGCCGATGCAAAAGGAACACAGTTTCATTTCAATTTGAAAAACGCCAAAAAACGCCAACCATAGAGAAGGAGCAGATGCAATATGGCAATGAAAGAGCAACTGGCGAAGATCAAGGAGGAGGCCCTCGCCGCCATCCAGGAGACCAGCGCCGCCGGAAATCTGGACGCGGTCCGGGTCAAGTACCTGGGCAAAAAGGGCGAACTGACCGCCGTCCTCAAGCAGATGGGCAAACTGCCCGCCGAGGAGCGCCCCGCCATCGGGCAAATCGCCAATGAGGTCCGCGCCACCCTGACCGACGCCATCACCGCCCAGAACAAGGTGCTGGCCGATGCCGCCCTGAACGCGAAGCTGGCCGCCGAGACGGTGGACGTGACCATCCCCGGCAAAAAGACCGACCTGGGCCACAAGCACCCCATCACCCTGGTCATCGACCAGATGGAGGACATCTTCACCGGCATGGGCTTCCAGGTGGCCGAGGGGCCGGAGATCGAGCTGGCTGCCTATAACTTCACCAAGCTGAACACCGAGGAAGGCCACCCCGGACGGGAGTGGACCGACACCTTTTATATCACCGCGGGCAAGGACGACCCCAAAAACGACGCCGTCCTGCTGCGCTCTCAGACCTCTCCCATGCAGATTCGCGTGATGGAGGCCCAGAAGCCCCCCATCCGCATCATCGCTCCGGGCCGCGTCTACCGCAAGGACGAGGCCGACGCTACCCACTCCCCCATGTTCCATCAAATCGAGGGCATGGTGGTGGACAAGGGCGTCACCATGGCCGACCTGAAAGGCACCCTCAACGAGGTGGTCAAGAGCCTCTACGGGGAGGAAGCCAAGACCCGGTTCCGCCCCCACCACTTCCCCTTCACCGAGCCGTCCTGCGAGGTGGACGTGCAGTGCTTTGCCTGCAAGGGCAAGGGCTGCCCCGTCTGCAAGGGCGAGGGCTGGATCGAGGTGCTGGGCGCCGGCATGATCCACCCCGAGGTGCTGGAGGGCTGCGGCATCGACACCGACGTGTACTCCGGCTGGGCCTTCGGCATGGGCGTGGAGCGCCTGGCCATGATGCGCTTCGGCATCAACAACCTGAAGCTGTGCTTTGAGAACGATGTCCGCTTCCTGGAGCAGTTCTGAGGGAAAGAGAGGTAACGTATTATGATTTTATCCCGTAAATGGCTGAACGAGTTCGTGGACGGCGTCTCCGTCAGCGACATCAGCGACAAAGAATTTTCCGAGGCCATGACCCTCTCCGGCTCCAAGGTAGAGACCATCGAGGACCAGAGCGCCCAGTTCAAGAACATCGTGGTGGGCAAAATCCTCACCATGGAGAAGCACCCCAACTCCGACCACATGTGGGTCACGCAAATCGACGTGGGCGAGGCGGAGCCGGTCCAAATCTGCACCGGCGCGTGGAACATCCACGTGGGCGACCT
Organism: Clostridiales bacterium; assembly: GCA_020859945.1. Taxonomy (GTDB): domain Bacteria; phylum Bacillota; class Clostridia; order Oscillospirales; family Oscillospiraceae; genus Onthomonas. The sequence goes on from JAJBVG010000097.1 coordinate 5,303, forward strand.
GGTGCCGGTGGCAAAGCACAACTCCCTGCTCCCCGGCGGCCACAAGATCACCAAGGGCAAGCTCCGCGGTGTGCTCTCCTGCGGTATGCTCTGCTCCCTGAGCGAGCTGGGGGTAGACACCCGTGACTTCCCCTATGCCACCATTCAGGCGGCGGCGATTTTGGGGGATTACCACGTCCTCCCCGGCGAAAAGCCTTCCATCCCCAAGGACGTGCAGCCCGGCCTGCGCATCTACGGCAAGGTGTACACCGCGAAGGTCCTCTCCTGCGAAACCGTGGCCTATTCCACCTACAAGCTCACCGTGGACTGGGGCAAGGGCGAGAAGGAAGTCACCACCAACTGCGCCAACATCCACACCGGCGACATGATTTGTGTGGACACCAAGGCCCTCCAGGTGCTGACCCTGGCGGGCCTCCACGCCCAGCAGAAGGAGTTCCCCAACTGCATTGAGGACGGCATCTTCATTCTGGACGAGGACTGCAAACCCGGCGACGACATCCCCACCGTGCTGGGGTTGGACGACCATGTGGTGGAGTACGAAATCACCCCCAACCGCCCGGACTGCCTGGGCGTCATCGGCCTGGCGCGGGAGGCCGCCGTCACCTTCGGCAAGGAGCTGAAGCTCCACGAGCCGGAGGTCAAGGGCTGCGGCGACTCCATCCTGGACTACGCCGACGTGGACATCCTGGACGGCGACCTCTGCCCCCGGTACTGTGGGCGGCTGGTGCGCAACGTGAAGGTGGGTCCCTCCCCCAAGTGGATGCGGGAGCGGCTGCGGGCCTCCGGTGTGCGCCCCATCAACAACATCGTGGACATCACCAACTATGTCATGCTGGAGTACGGCCAGCCTATGCACTCCTTTGACTTCGCCTGCGTGGAGGGCCACCACATCAACATCCGCCGGGCCTATCCCGGCGAGGAGATGACCACTCTGGACGGCAAGCCCCATCAGCTGAGCGAGTCCATGCTGGTCATCGCCGACGAGAAAAAGCCCATCTGCGTGGCGGGCGTCATGGGCGGCGAGAACTCCGAGATCACCGACGGCACCACCGACGTGTTCTTTGAGTCCGCCAACTTCAACGGCGTCTCCGTCCGCAAAACCGCTTTGGCCCTGGGGATGCGCACCGAAGCCTCTGGACGGTACGAAAAGGGCCTGGACCCCATGAACACCCTGCCCGCCGTGCAGCGGGCCTGCGAGCTGGTGGAGCTGCTGGGCTGCGGCGA
>JAJBVG010000083.1 GCA_020859945.1 Clostridiales bacterium
ATGGCCTCTGCCATGCGGCAAAGACCATCTCAAGCAAATCCTCTTTCGTTTTTTCTCTGTCTACTTGACAGGGGGCATTTCACCTGCCCCTGTTCGGGCGTTTTTTCTTTTGTGGCGCAAATACAAACCGATGAAGTTGCCGCGCCTGTTCCTCCCCGGAGAGTCAACTCCAGAAGCGCGCTCACAATGGAGAGAAAAGGGATTTTTTAGGACATGTATGAACATCGTAAAAAACATCGCCTTTCAATTAAAAAACTACATTGTGAAATGTTGGCGTTGCTGGTAGCATATTTGTAACGGCAAAAGTTGAACTGCCGACAAAGAAACCTGGGTTGAGAAAGGAGTTCTCGAAAATGAACGACACAAACACCGTCGAAAAGACCGAAAAGCCGAGTCTGGCATTTTCCGTCAGCTGGGCGCTGTCCTATCAGGGCGGCGCTATGCTGATTCGGCTACCTTCTCCTCCTACTTCTCCGTCTTTCTGACGGACACAGTGGGAATCCCTGCAGGCGCGGCCAGCATTATGCTGTTCATCGCTACCCTGTGGGACGCCATCAACGACCCCATTATGGGTACCATCGCCGACCGCACCAAATCCCGCTGGGGCAGATACCGTCCCTACTTTCTGTTCTTCCCGCCGCTGTTCACCGCCACAGCCATGTTGGTCTTTGCCAACCCCGACCTGCCCATGATGGGGAAGATCGTCTACACCGAAGTTTTCTACATCATGTGGGGTATGCTCTACACCATCCTGACCATGCCCTGGCAGTCCGTCCTCCCCGCCCATGTCAAGGACGACAACACCCGTAACAGTCTGATCCAGGCCGGCGGCACCTGCATGGCCATCGCCTTTACCATCGCCTCCAGTTTCACCACCAACTTCATCGCCCTCTTTGGCGGCAGCTACGTCCCCCTGATGTTCATCTACGGCGTGTTTACCTGCATCATGTACTGGATGCTGTTCAAGACCAGCACCGAGCGGTATCTGATGCCTGTGGAGAAGCGCTCCGTGGGCGCTGACCTGAAGCGCCTCGTCAAGTACAAGGAGCTGAATGTACTGCAAAATTAGGAGGAATTCGGACCCAAACTGGTAGTCATAAAACCGCAGCGTCTCGCTGTAGTTGCGCAGCAGATAGACGAACATCTGGTTGAGCCAGCTGATACAGCAGATGTTGCTGAAATCATCGGCCTTGTAACACTCCATCATGGCGTTGAAGATGATTTGCCGGATCCACTTTCCCCGCTCGCAGAAAAATAACAGGAAATTGGTCTTGTTGCTCCCGGACAAAAAGGCGTGGAAAAACTGCGACAGCAGGTTCTTGTTGGAGAGCAGCGGCGCAAAGGTCTTGCTGAGGGTGCTTTTGCGCAGCATGATGCAAAACACCGTGGCCTCGCTGTCGATGACCAGATCGTGGCTGGAACCGGGAGCGATCATGCAGAACTCCCCCTCTCTCAGGGTGCGGGAGCCCCTTCAAATTGAAAGACGCACTCTCCCTCCGCCACATAGTTGATCTCAAAGTAATTGTGGACGTGGAGCAGAGCGCGGGTGTGCCGGGGATGTCGGATGATGAAGATGTCCCTGAAACCGGGGATGATGTCGGCTTCGGACACCCGCTCACTGCTCCGCTGCGTCGCCTGGACGGTGATGGGGATGGCGACGATGAACTGGTTGACTTCCTCGTCACTCATGTCGGTGAGGACCTTCCGGGCGGTGATGGGAGGCTCTGGAGGGGTATCGGAAAGCAACCCCTCCTGGAACAGCCAGCGGATCATCTCCATGAACTGCATTTTGCTGCCAGTTTGTTGGTAGTAGTCCGTCAGATGCTTTTGCAGTTCACCGTAAGTAATGTAATAATTCATGGCCGCACATCGCCTGTTTCCCCGCAAGTCGGGGCAAAAAAGATAGAAATTCGTAAAAAAAGCCGTATTTTGGAGAAAAAACCTCGTAAGAGGTCGAAATAAAATAGACTACAATTAATAGTACGCACAGCAGAAAAAATGAAAGGTAGGACCTCCATGAAAATTACAAATGTCAGAATCAACGGCATCGAAAATCCCCTGGGATACACGCTGGACGGCGTGGTTTGCTCCTGGAACGTGTGCGACACGGCCAGCACCCGGCAGACCAGCGCCGCCATCGAGGTCAGCGAGAGCCGCGACTTCACCGACCTGCTCTATCAGAAGGAGGGCGCGCTGAACCAGAGCGGCGAGCCGCTGGAATTCCCCCTGCGGCCCCGCACCACCTATTATTACCGGGTCCGCGTCACCGGGGACGCCGGGAACAGCGCTGTTAGCGACATCCAGACGCTGGAGACCGGCAAGATGGACGAGCCGTGGACCGCACAGTGGATCGCCGCGTCAAAAGAGGACACCTTCCATCCCGTGATGACAAAGGCGTTTTCCGTGGAAAAGCCGGTGGCGAAGGCCCGGCTCTACGTCTCCGGCGTGGGCCTGTTTGAGGCGTACCTGAACGGGAAAAAGCTGGGGGAGGAATACCTGACCCCCTACGTCAGCGACTACGACAGCAGTCTCCAGGTCATCACCTTCCCGGTAGAGGACTGCCTGCAAGAGCAGAACCATCTGGAGCTGATGCTGGGCAAGGGCTGGTACATGTCCGTGTTCAGGCTGGCGCTCCAGGCCAACAACTTCGGTGACCGGATGGCCGCCATTGCTGAACTGCACATTGACTACGCCGACGGCAGCGAGGAAGTGCTTGCCACCGACGGCAGCTGGGAATACTACGGCTCCGACGTGGAGGACTCCGGCATTTATCTGGGCGAGACCCTGAACCGGCAGCTCTGGGCGGGGAAGGAGAACCCCCAAAGGCCCGTGGAGGTGCTGAGCGACCCCGCCGCCGACCCCGGCACCAAAAATCTGAATCTCTCCCACCTGATGGACCGCATCAGCCTGCCGGTGCTGGCGATGGAGAGTATTCCCGTGCAGGAGGTCATTCATACCCCGGCGGGAGAGACGGTGCTGGACTTCGGCCAGAACTTCGCCGGGTTCGTGGAGTTCCAGGCCAGCCTCCCCGCAGGGACAAAGGTCGTGCTGGACTGCGGCGAAATCCTGCAAAAGGGCAACTTCTACAACGGCAACTACCGGGACGCTCAGTCCCAGTTCATCTACGTCTCCGACGGCAGAGCGGAGACGGTGCGCCCCCACTTCACCTTCTTCGGCTTCCGGTACATCCGGGTCACCGGCTGGGTGGGGGAACTGAACGGTGCGGACTTCACCGGGCGGGTGCTCTACTCCGACATCCGGCGCACCGGTTACATCACCACCAGCAACCCGAAGATCAATCGGCTGTATGAAAACACCGTCTGGGGCCTGAAATCCAACTTCATCGACATCCCCACCGACTGCCCCCAGCGCAGCGAGCGGCTGGGCTGGACCGGCGACGCCCAGGTGTTCGCGCCCACCGCCAGCTACCACATGGACACCCGCGCCTTCTTCCACAAGTACATCAAGGATTTGAAGGACGAGCAGAAGTACCTGAATGGCGGGATGCCCAACTTCACTCCCAACATCGGCCACCAGGAGAGTGCGGGCAGTGTCTGGGGCGACATCGCCACCTTCCTGCCCTACACCCTCTACACCTACTATGGCGACAAAACGAGCTGGCTTACAGCTATCCCATGATGAAAGCTTGGGTGGACTACATCGACTGGCAGGACGCCCAGCGGGGCCGCACCTACCTCTTCGACTTCCTGGACACCTTCGGGGACTGGCTGGCCCTGGACGGTCCCACCCCCAGCAGCTTCAAGGGCAGCACCGACGACACCTATGTCTCCACTCTCTACTACTACCGCTCTACCCAGATGGTGAAAGAGATGGCCCAGGTGCTGGGCAAGACGGAGGACGTCGCCCACTATGCCGAACTGGAAGCCCATATCAAGGCCGCCATTGCCGCCGGGTGCGACATGATTCTGTTCAACAAAGACATCCGGGAGGACTATCAGTTCATCCGGGACGCCCTGGCCGACGGGCGGCTGACCTGGGAGCGGGTAGACGAGGCTGTCACCCGGACGCTGGCGATGAAGGCCGCTATGGGCCTCCCCGAGAGGAAAGCCGCCGGTACGCTGGTCCCCGGCCCCGAGGCCCTGTCCGTGGTGGGCTGCGCGGAGCATCTGGCCCAGGCCAAAGAGTGCGCGGACAAGGCCGTCACTCTGGTGAAGGACACCCAGTCTCTGCTGCCCATTTCCCCGGAAAAGTACAAGAAGATCCGCCTCTATCTGCTGGAGGACCGGGTCGGCGGCGGCTTCAAGGACGGCGAGGGCGCAACCGGCAAAATCAAGCAAAAGCTGGAGGACGAGGGCTTTGAGGTCACGCTGTTCGACTACAGCAAGCCCGACTTCTACGAGATGTTCGAGGGCGGCGTGGCCGACATCAAGAGCAAGTTCGACCTGGCCGTCTACGTGGCCTGCATCGACACCGCCAGCAATCAGTCCGTCCGCCGCATCGACTGGGTCCATCTGATGGCCGCCGACGCCCCCTGGTTCGTCAACGATGTCCCTGCCCTGTTCGTCTCCCTGGCCAACCCCTACCATCTGGTGGACGCGCCGATGATCAAGACTTTCATCAACGCCTACACCCCTACCGAGGAAGTGGTGGACGCAGTGGTGGACAAGCTCATGGGCCGCTCCGCGTTTAAGGGCGTGAACCCGGTTGACCCCTTCTGTGGCGTCTGGGGCGCGAAGTTCTAATCATAAGCCATTAGCTGTTAGCTATTAGCCGTTAGCCAGGTACTGCCAGCCAAAAGGGAAGCGCAAATAGCGAAAAATCACTGACCTAAAAGCTACAGAAAGTGCTGCTGAGCGGTAAGAGTGAACAGCGAAAGGAATCGTCGCAAGGTTAAATTTTCACAGCGCATGGCGGAAGGCAGTTCCTCCGCCATGCGCCAACCACATCACCAGTTGTATTTAACTGGCTGTATTTAACTGGCTGTATTCAACCGACTGTATTCTGAGGAGGAACAACAATGGAACCCACATTAGAAGAAATTTTTGGCAGCTATGTGGCCTGGCAAGCCATAGAAGGCACCTGGTTCATCAACTTTATGAACGGCTCCCAGAACCTGCATCTGCTGGAGGGCGAGGAAAAGGCCCTGCTCATCGACACCGGCTACGCCGTGGGCAACCTGCGGGCCTTTGTGGAGAATCTGACCGACAAGCCCATTGTGGTGGCCAACACCCACTTCCACCCCGACCACTCCGGGGGCAACGGAGAGTTTGAAGAGGTCATGGTTCACTGGAATTACAAAGTGGACGAGCCTGCCGTCACCTACCCTGGCGCTGGCCCCTTCCCCATCGAAGCGCTGCCTCATCCCGACTACAAAAAGATCCTCCTGCGGGAGGGCGACGTCATCGACCTGGGCGGCAGGACCATCGAGGTACTGGAGGCCAAGCCCGCCCACTGCAACAGCAGCCTGTTCTTCCTGGACCGGGCGGCTGGCATGGTGTTCGCCGGGGACGAGTTCGAGGCGGCACAGACCATGCTCTACGACAACTCCTACAACCCTGACGCCCCCTATGTGGTGCGGGAGCGGCTGGAGAGCCTTCGCGCCAACGCCCAGCGGCTGCTGGCCCTGGAGGGGCTGAACTGGATACTGCCCAACCACAACGGATTCCCCATCGCCAAGAGCTACCTGGAGGACTACGTGGGTCTGGTGAACGCCATCTTTGCGGGGACAGCGACGGTGGAGGACAAGCTCAACCACCGCTTTGTGGAGATGGACCCCAAGGCCCCCTTCCTGTGCCGGGTGCGGTATGGACATTGCAGCATCTTCATCCGCAAGGACGAAGTGATGAAAGTATACGGAAAGGGTGAATAAGTATGGGCATCAACTACAGCAAGGTCTCTGACTGGGTCCTCCAGGAGGATACCTTTGCCCCCAGAAGCTGGGGAAAACCGAGGCCATTATGAGCCTGGGCAACGGTTATATGGGCGTCCGCAGCGCCACCGAGGAGCGCTACCTCCGGGAGACCCGTGGCGCTTTTGTGGCCGGGACCTTTAACAAATTTGACGAGAACGAAGTGACCGAGCTGCCCAACGCGGCGGACATGACCGCCATCGAGCTGACCATCGACAGGGAGCCTTTCGACCTGACCGCCGGACAGGTCGAGAACTACTGCAAGGAGCTGAACATCCGCACCGGCGAGCTGAAACGCAGCGTGGTTTGGACCTCTCCCGCCGGGAAGAAGATCTCTTACACCTCCTACCGGGTGGTCTCCCTGAAAAACCTCCACCAGATGGCCCAGCGCATCGAAGTGACCCCTCTGAGCGGCGATGTGACGGTGAAAATTCGCTCCGGCATCAACGGCACCATGACCAACACCGGCAGCCAGCATTTCTCCGAGGGCGACAAGCGGTTCTATGACAAGCAGTTCATCCAGTTTGTGCAGAAAACCACTCAGTCGGGCATCAGCTTCGTGAACACCACCGTCCACAAGCTGACCGTGGCCGGACAGGTGCAGACCGAGGACGCCCAGGTCTACATCGAGCGGCGGGAGATTTTCGCCGGGTACGAGGTAAACGTGCAGAAGGGCGAACTGCTGGAAATTGAGAAATATTCCAATCTGGCCACCACGCGGGACTTCGACAGCCAGGGAAAATCCACCGAGGACCTGCAAAAAGAGGGTCTTGCCGCCTGCAAGGAGATGGAGGCCGCCGGTTACGTGAAGATTTGGGCGGAATCCGCCGCCCAGTGGGAAAAAGAGGTCTGGAACAGCGCCCCCATCACCATCCAGGGCGGCGAACAGGCCGCGCTGGACGAGTTCGCTATCCACTTCGCCCAGTACCATATGCGCATTATGGTCCCCGCCCACGACAGCCGCATGAACATCGGCGCCAAGGGGCTTTCCGGCGAGGGCTACAAGGGCCATTGCTTCTGGGATACCGAGATTTTCCTGCTGCCCTACTACTGCTTCACCGCCCCGGAAACCGCCCGGAGGCTGGAAGAGTACCGCTATCTCTCTCTGCCCGGCGCGCACGCCAAGGCCGCCCACAACGGCTATCAGGGGGCCATGTTCCCCTGGGAGTCCGCCTGGCTGGACGACGGCGAAGTGACCCCGGAATACTGCGACGTGGACATCCTCACCGGCCTGCCGGTGAAGGTGTGGTCGGGCTTCATCGAGCAGCACATCACCTCCGACGTGGCCTTCGGCGCGTGGCAGTACGCCACCATCGCCGGGGACGAGGACTTCATGGAGAAGTACGGCTACGAGCTGATGATGGACACCGCCATCTTCTGGGCCTCCCGGCTGGAGCCGGCAGGGAGCGCAGCGCAGGGAGCGCAGCGCAGGGAGAAGCGCAGCTTCGGAAGTGCCCCTTGAGGGCAGAAGTGCCGCTTGACGGCAGCGAGGACAGCGCGTACCACATCAACGATGTCGTCGGCCCCGACGAGTTCCGGGAGCACGTCAACGACAACGCCTTTACCAACTACATGGCCCGTTGGAACATGGCGAAGGCCATGGAGTATTACCACCTGCTGAAAGCGGAAAAACCGGCGATTTTCGCCGCTTTGAACGAAAAACTGCACCTGGACGAGGCGTATCCCAAGTGGGAGGACGGCTGCGCCCACATCTTCCTGCCCCAGCCCACGGCGGAGAACGTGCTGCCCCAGGACGACCGCTATCTCAGCTGCCGGGACATCGACCTGACCAAGTACAAGCAGCAGGAGCACGTGGGCGGCATCACCCGCGACTACAACATGGAGCAGATCAACCAGATCCAGGTCTCCAAGCAGGCCGACGTGCTGGTGCTGTTCTTCCTGCTGGAGGACGAGTTCTCCCCGGAGGTCAAGGCCGCCACCTGGAAGTATTACGAGCAACGCACCATCCACGACTCCTCTCTGTCCCTGTCCACCCACGCGGTGCTGGCCTGCGACATGAAGCAGCCCGGCATGGCCTATGAGCTGTTCCAGAAGGCATCCATGATCGACCTGGGGCCGTTTATGGGCTCCTCCAACGCGGGCATCCACGCCGCCTCCTTCGGCGGCACCTGGCAGTGCGTGGTCTATGGCTTCGGCGGCGTCCGTATGCTGGACGGCAAGCTGCGCATTGACCCGCTGCTCCCCGAGGCGTGGGACAAGCTGGGTTACACCCTCCTCTGGAAGGGCCAGAAGCTGGCGGTCGAAGTCACCAAGAACACCGTCACTGTGGAGAACCTGACCGGCAGCGCTCCCATCACGCTGGAAGTGGCTGGGCAGGAAGTCACCCTGACGGGCAAGCTGACCTGCGCCCTGGCGCAGTAAGAGGTACCCCAATGAGTTACGCGGGAATGAATTTCATCAACGACCACGTCCTCATGGAGCAGGAGTACAGCCTGCTCAACGAGGCAAACGTGGCCACCTTGCTCACCACCGGCAACGGCTACATGGGTGTCCGGGGCAGTCTGGAGGAGTTTTCCAGCCTTGGCATTCAGAGCCTGCTGGTGCGGGGCGTCATGGACGAGGTGGTGGAAGTCCGCCTGACCATGTGCGACAACATGTACATGAAAAAGTACTATGTGGAGGAAGAACGGCTCAAAAAGTTCGAGAAACAGGAGCGGGCCATCAATCTGCTGGACTTTCTGCTCATTCGCTTTGAAATCAACGGCGAGGCCTTTTACCCCTGGGAGGGCAAGGTCCTCTCCTGGAAGCGGTGGCTGGACCTGTCGGACGAGACCCTTCACCGGGAGGTGGTCTGGGCCAACAGCCAGGGCCAAAAGAGCCGTCTGACCTTCCAGCGCTTCGCCAGCTTCGCAGACGACCACCTGTACTGCATGAAAGCGACCATCACGCCGCTGAATTACACCGGCAGCGTGCGCATTTTGAGCGGCCTGGATATCCGCACCAAATCCAACGGGCAGATGCCCCAGCAGACGGTGGACGTGGGCTTTGAGGGACAAACCCTGTGGCAGGAGGAAATCGTGGGGCCGAAGTACGGCTTCCACGCCGTCACCGCCGTGGCCCACGAGTTCAGCCTCGGCTCTGCCGCTTGGGAAAACATCCATGAGGACGGCCTTGTCATGCAGGGCATCACCTTTGAGGCCCAGCAGGGCCAGACCTACACCCTGGAAAAGCTGATTTCCACCGTCACCAGCCGGGACTTCGAGGCGGGCAAGACCCTCTCCGGCGGCGAGCTGCTCAAACAGAGCGCGTCCCTCCAGGACTGCCGTCAGAAATATCTGGCCGTGCTGAAAGCCAGCAGTTACGACCAGGAGTACAAGCGGCACGCCGCCGTCTACCGCACGCTGTTTGCAAACCTGGAAATCTCCATTCAGGAGGACGACACTGCGGACCGGGCCATCCGGTTCAGCAACTACCACACCCTCATCTCGCTGGAGCGCAACGACTACGTCCACAGCTTCTCCGCCAAGGGGCTGACCGGCGAGACCTACAACAACTTCGTCTGGTGGGACGCGGAAATTTTCCAGGCCCCGGTGTTCCAGCAAACCCTGCCGGAGTACAGCAAAAACAACATCTTGTTCCGCTATTCCCACCTGAAAGAGGCCAGGGAGCTGGCGGCAAAAGAGGGCTGCCGGGGAGCGCGGTTCCCCTTCACCACCGGCGTCACTGGCGAGGAAACCGTCTGGATCGACGTGCGGCACCCCTTCATGCAGATCCACTGTGTCTCTGACATCGCCCTCTCGGTGCTGAACTACTACACCTGCACCGGCGACGACCAGCTGATGCAGGACTACGGCATGGAGCTGCTGATGGACGTGTGCCGGTACTGGGTGTCCCGCGCCGTCTGGAACGGGGAGAAGAACCGCTATGAAATTTTGCAGGTGACGGGCACCGACGAGCATCACCCCTATGTGGACAACAACGCCTACACCAACTACAGCGTCCACCACGTCCTGACGGACACCCTGCGCCTGCTGGCACAGTACGGCGGAGGGCTGGACGGGGTCAGGGCCAAAATCGGCTTCACCGCCGAGGACGAGGCGGAAATTCGCCAAGTGGCAGACAAGCTCTATCTCCCCATGGGTCGCGGCGGCATGATCCCTCAGTCCGACGGGTACTTTGACCTCTCCCGGGAGTTGGAGGTGCAGGGGGGCAGCAAAAGCGGCTATACCCAGATGAAGCAGGCGGGGCTTTACAACAAGAGCCAGGTCATCAAGCAGCCTGACGTGCTGATGCTGTTCGCCTATCAGAATCTGGAATGGCCAGAGCAGGTCTACCGCATCTGGCATGGAAAGCACTGGCCGATGAGATTGGCGTGTATTTTGATGAGACCATCAACAACCGTCTCCAGGGCGTGAGCCGCATGGCCAGCCTGGAGATCATTCTGGAGCGCAGTGAAAACACCTACACTCCGGCGGAAAAGGAACAGATGGCAGAGAAAAAGAACGGCATCTATCGCAAGCTGCTGGAAAAAATGACCCCAGCCGACCTGAGCAGCGAAGTGAAAGAGACGCTGGACGCTCTGCGGAAAGCAGGCGCAAAGCTGGCCATTGGCTCCTCCAGCAAGAACACCAAGCTCATCCTCAGCCGCATCGGGCTGGGCGATTACTTCGACGCCATCAGCGACGGCACCAACATCACCCACTCCAAGCCCGACCCGGAGGTGTTCCTCAAGGCGGCAGAGTTCCTCGGACTGTCGCCCCAGGACTGCCTGGTGGTGGAGGACGCCCTGGCGGGCATCGACGCGGCGGTGGCCGGCGGCTTTGACGGCGCAGGGCTGGGCGAGGCCGCAACCCATCCCCAGGTGATGTGGCCGTTGAATCGCTTTTCTGACCTTGTGGCGATAGAGGGCTGAGACCGGTTTTCCTGTGTGTCGGAACGGCTGCCCCTTTCCCGTTTTCTCCTTTTTCCCGATTCGTTGCTTACTCATCACCCCTCCAAAGGGCGGCTGTTTGAACGCACTTGAAACATAAGGCAGCGCCGCAAGCAAAGCGCTGCGGCGCTGCCACACAAAGAAACGACACCGCCGTTTCTACAACATCAAACGATACCAAAAAGGCAACGGCATGACATTTCGAAGGTGTCATGCCGTTGTCTCATGTTTTCTCATGTGGGGTTCACATGCACCATACAGTGTTTGACGCTGGGGAACTCCCGCTCAATGGTGTCGTGGACCCGCTGGGCGATGCCGTGGGCCTGGGTCAGAGAGAGAGTTCCGTCGGCGGCGATCTCCACGTCCACGTAGACCCGCGTTCCGAATTGCCGGGTGCGCAGCAGGTCCAGCCGCTCCACCCCCGTCTGCCGGAGAATGGAGAGCCGCATTTCCTCCTCGATGTAGGCGGGGCAGGAGCGGTCGGTCAGTTCGTTTACCGCCTGGCGGAACACATCGTAGCTGACCTTGAGGATGAACAGGCAGATGACCAGCGACACCGCCGGGTCCAGCACCGGCCAGCCCATCCGCGCCCCCCAAATGCCGATGAGGGAGCCAATGGACGACAGCGCGTCGGAGCGGTGGTGCCAGGCATCGGCCATCAGCGCAGAGGAACCGGTCTGTTTGGCGGCCCGGCGGGTGTACCAGTACATGGCCTCCTTGCAGACGATGGACACCACCGCAGCCACCAGCGCCAGCCGCCCCGGGGCCTCCAGTTGGCCGTAGCTGGCTTGAGCGATCTTCTGGATGCCGCTGTAGCCGATGCCCAGACCGGTGACGGCCAGCAGCGCCGCCAGCAGCAGGGACGCGATGCACTCCAGCCGCTCGTGTCCGTACTCGTGGTCGGCGTCCGCCTGCCGGGAGGACAAGCGTACACCGATCATCACCGTGAAGGTGGAGAACACATCGCTGGCGGAGTGGACGGCGTCGGAGACCATGGCGCTGGAGTGGGCCAGCAGGCCCGCCGCCAGCTTGAAGGCGGCCAGCAGGATGTTTCCCCAGACGCTGGTCCAGGACACCCGGTAGGCGATTTTTGCTTTGGTTTTGGGGTCAAGTTCCATAATTGCCTCCCTGTGCATTTGCCGCGGAAAATAAAATACATCCGCGGGCAGAGAATGGGTTCTGTCCCGCAGATGTATGTTTGTCTATCTTCTGCTGCAACGAATGTTGCCCGGCGTGCGCCTGACTTGAATTGCTTTGCAGTTTAGCACAGAAAGGGGCGGTAAGTCAACCGTAACCTTGGGCAAAAAGCCCACGATTTTGTCGAAGGGGCGGGGTCACTCCCACTTGTCCTCGTCAATTTCCTTCAGCAGCTTCTGGTCGGCCTTGGAGGACAGGTCCAGCCGCTCGTACAGGTCGGGGCGGCGCTCCTTCGTCCGCACAAGGGACATCTTCCGCCGCCATTTGGCGATGTTGGCGTGGTGGCCGGAAAGCAAAATCTTCGGCACCGCCCGGTCATGCCACACCTCTGGCCGGGAATATTGCGGGTACTCCAGCAGGTTGTCCCAGTGGCTCTCGTTTTCGTAGCACTCAGGGTCGGACAGCACCCCCGGCACCATCCGGCACACCGCGTCTGTCACCGCCATGGCCGCGATTTCGCCGCCGGTGAGGACGAAATCGCCCAGGCTCAGCTCCTCGTCCACGCACTCGTCGATGAACCGCTGGTCGATGCCCTCGTAGTGGCCGCAGACCAGGATCAGGTGGTTGTAATCCCGCACCAGCCGCTTGGCTTCCGCCTGGGTGAAGGTGACGCCGCAGGGGGACATAAAAATGGTGTGCGCCCGCTCCCCGGTGCTATCGCAGATGTGTTTCCAGCAACGGTACAGGGGGTCGGCCTGCAAAATGGCCCCATGGCCGCCGCCGTAGGGGTAGTCGTCCACCTGGTTCTGCTTGTTGGTGGTGTAGTCCCGGAGCTGGTGACACTCGATTTTCAGGTAGTCCCGCTCCTGTGCCCGGCCCAAAATAGACTCGCTGAGCACGTCTCCGGTGGTCTCCGGGAACAGGGTGATGATATCCACCCGGTAGCGGTAGGTGATTTCCTCGCTCATTGGGCCAGTTCCTCCGCCCGGCGGAAGCGGATGCAGCCCGCCGCCTCGTCGATGTCCTCCACGAAATCTGGCACGTCGGGGATGAAGTACAGCCGCTCTCCCCGGACCTCATACACGTCCTGGGCGGGGTACTCGTGGACATCCACCACCTGGCCAAACACCTTGCCGCTGTCCGCGTCCACCGCGTCCAGGCCAATCAAATCGGCCACAAAATGCGCCCCTTCCTCAAGGGGGATCTCCTCCCGGCGGGCTAGAGCGGTCTTGCCCTTTAGGGGCAGCGCGTCGTCGATGGAGGTCACGCCCTCCAGTGTCACCAGGGCGAACCGGCCCTGCACCCGGGCGGAGCGGATAGGGTAGACCTTGCCGTTCACCGTCAGGGCGGTCAGGCAGCCGAACAGGGCGGGGTCGTCCAGCCAGGATTCCACCTTGACCTCTCCCCGGACGCCGTGGGTGTTGACGATTTTTCCCGCCTCTAACATGGGATTTTTCATAAAAGCCTCCTATCATTATCAGCCTTGTGCTGGAAACCCCTCCGCCACCGCCTAAAAGGCGGTGGCCCTCCTCCCCTTTCAGGGCAGGGAGCGAAGCGGAAGTGCCGCTTGACGGCGGAGGCAAGGGGGTGGTCGCTTACAAAAGCCCTCCGCAAGAGTTTTGCCGCTTGCGGCAAAATAAAATGAAATCCGTGCTTTTAGCCGGGCGTGTACCGGCAAAAGCACACAGGGAGGCCCCAAACGTGCGAGCGCAGCGAGTGCGATGCAGGGGCCGCATTTTCGACCAAAATCCGTGATTTTGGTCGAGAGACTGTCGAAGACAGGCTCAAAAAAGACAGAGCTGCTTCCGCAGCCCTGTCTTTGCTTCTCTCAGTCCACAATGTCCACTGTGACCCGTGTGTTGTTCCGCTGCGCCAGGGAGCGGACAACGGTGCGAATTTCCTTTGCAATTCGACCCTGCCGTCCAATCACTTTCCCCATGTCCTCCGGGGCCACGCGCAGTTCCAGAACGGTCTCACCATCGCAGTCGATCTCCTTGACGCTGACCTGGTCGGGCTGCGACACGAGATTCTGTGCGATATAAGTCAAGAGCTCTTTCATGCAGTATTCCTCCTGCGATTACAGGACGTTGGCCTGCTTGAGCAGACGCTTGACGGTATCGGTGGGCTGTGCGCCGGTCTTGATCCAGGCCAGGGTGCGCTCGGCGTCCACCTTGACCTCTGCCGGCTCGGTCAGGGGGTTATAGGTGCCCAGCTGCTCGATGAAACGACCGTCACGGGGATACCGGGAGTCGGCCACCACGATGCGATAGAAAGGGGCCTTCTTTGCACCCATGCGGCGCAGTCTGATTTTAACCATTTATCATTCACCTCCAAAGATTCTTCATAATTATCTATGATAAGCGGAAAATGCTCCGCGAATCAGCGTTTTTTCTTTTTGCGCTTCATATTCTTGCGCTGACGGCCGCCGCTGTGGGCGCCCATGCCGGGACCCCGCCCGCCATTGAGGAAACTGCTCATGTCGGGCATAGAGGAGGGGTCGTCGCCGCCCATAATGCCCCGCAGCGCCCGGGGAACCCTGCCGCGAGTCATCTGCTTGGTCAGGGACTGCATCATCTCATACTGTTTGATGAGCTTGTTGATGTCTTGGACGGTGGTGCCGGAACCGGCGGCAATGCGCCGCTTGCGGCTGGCGTTCAGGATAGAGGGGTTCTCCCGCTCGGCTTTGGTCATGGAGAGGATCATGGCCTCAGTGCGGTCCAAAACCTTCTCGTCGATTTGGGACTCGTCCACCTTGCCCGCCATACCAGGCATTTTCTGGAGGATGTCCGCGACAGAACCCATCTTCCGGGTCTCCTTGAGCTGGTCGTAGTAGTCCTGCAAGGTGAACCGGTTAGAACGGATCTTCTGGGACATCTGCTCGGCCTTCTGCTCGTCCAGACGCTCCTGAGCGTTCTCGATGAGGGTCAGCACATCGCCCATGCCCAAAATACGGCTGGCCATGCGGTCCGGGTGGAACACCTCGATGGCATCCAGCTTTTCGCCCACGCCGCAGAACTTGATGGGCTTGCCGGTGGTGGCCCGGATGGAGAGGGCTGCGCCGCCTCGGGCGTCGCCGTCCAGCTTGGTGAGCATGACGCCGGTGATGTCCAGCGCCTCGTCGAAGGCCACAGCCGCGTTCACCGCGTCCTGGCCGATCATGGCATCCACCACCAGCAAAACCTCATCCGGGTTGACGGCGGCCTTGATGTTTTTCAGCTCGTCCATCAGGACATTGTCCACGTGGAGCCGTCCAGCGGTGTCCAGCAGGACGATGTCGTTGCCGTGCTGCCGGGCGTGGTCGATGGAGGCTTTGGCGATCTCCACCGGGTCGCCCTGGCCCATCTGGAACACGGGGACGTTGACCTGCTCGCCCACCACTTCCAGCTGCTTGATAGCGGCGGGACGGTACACGTCGCAGGCCACCAGCAGGGGACGGCGGCCCGTCTTGCTGCGCAGGTAAGCCGCCAGCTTCGCGGCGTTGGTGGTTTTGCCTGCACCCTGGAGGCCCACCATCATGATGACCGTGGGCGGTTTGGGGTTCAGGGTGATGGTGGCGGCCTCGCCGCCCATCAGGGCGGTCAGCTCCTCGTTGACGATTTTGACCACCATCTGGCCCGGCGTCAACGATTCCATCACGTCCTGGCCGATGGCCCGCTCCGTCACCTTGTTGACGAAGTCTTTGACCACTTTATAGCTGACATCGGCCTCCAGCAGGGCCAGGCGAATTTCCCGCATGGCCTCCTTCACATCGGCCTCGGTCAGACGGCCTTTGCTGCGGAGCTTATTGAATACCGATGTCAGGCGTTCTGTCAAGCCTTCAAACGCCATAGGATTACTCCTTTATTCCCTAATTCTCTATTTCTGCAACTCTGCGGCCCTGTCCTGGATGTCCCGTGCCAGCTGCTCCAGCTCGGGACTGTGGAACCGGGTGCGGTTCAGGGCGGAAATTTGCTCCGCGCTGCGGCGGATATCGTTCAGCCCCTCCCGCACCTCCAGGAAGCGGGCCACGATGCCGGTTTTTTCTTCCATTTCGTTGAGGATGGCCTCAGCCCGGACGATGACGTCCCGGACGCCCTGGCGGGTGATGCCGGCGTTCTCTGCGATCTCGGCCAGAGAGAAGTCCTCGTTGTGGTAGAGGTCGTAAAACTCCCGCTGCCGCTCGGTGAGCAGCTCGCCGTAGAAGTCGTAGAGCATGGTCATGCGGAACGCGGAATTTTTGTCGTTCATGTCTGCCACCGTCGCGCCTCCTCCACATTTGTAAAGCAGCTGCGCTTTACAACGCTCAATTACTATACTATACTTTTCCGCCGCTGTCAAGCCTCTTTTTTCGCGTTTGGGATGAAAAAAAGCTGTTCGCTATTAGCCATTAGCTATTAGTCAGCTACTACCAAACTAAAGTGAACAGCTTCAAAAGGATACTGAGAGCGAAACCAGCCGTTTATAAAGAAATCCAAATGGTAGGCGTAGCGCGTAATGCTAGGGACCACAACGCTAAGAGCTACAACATTCAGAGGACTGATACAAAGGGATACCCGCAAAGTTTTTTGGCATATGCTAAAAATAGTTCTTGACATATGCCACAAATCTGTGTATGATAGAGACAGAGAAAGACGAGAGGTGATGAGATGTCCAGGCCCACCAAATGCAGAACGATTTGTCGCTTCCCACCGGCGCTGGAGTTTGCTCCGGCGGCAGGGGAAGAGGGGAATGGGCCGGTGATCCTGACCCTGGACGAATACGAGGCGCTCCGCCTGATCGACCGGGAGGGGCTGTCTCAGGAGCAGTGCAGCCAGCGGATGCAGGTGGCCCGGACCACCGCCCAGAAAATTTACGACTCCGCCCGGAAGAAGCTGGCGGACGTGCTGGTGGAAGGGCGTCCTCTGAAGATCGAAGGCGGGGAATACCGGCTCTGCCCCGGCGGGAGCCAGTTCTGCGGCCCGGGTTGCTTTAAGCGGCAAATTCATCAGACCTTTCAAAAGCCGAAGGGAGACAACACCATGCGAATCGCAGTCACCTATGAAAACGGCCAGGTGTTCCAGCACTTTGGCCACACCGAGCAGTTTAAAGTCTACGACGTAGAGGACGGCAAAGTCGTCTCCTCCGAAGTGGTCAGCACCAACGGCCAGGGCCACGGCGCGCTGGCGGAGGTCCTGAACGCATTGCAGACGGACGTCCTGATTTGCGGCGGTATTGGCGGCGGCGCGCAAGTTGCCCTCGCCTCTGTGGGCGTCCAACTGTACGGCGGCGTCACCGGGGACGCGGACGCGGCGGTGGAGGCGCTGTTGGCGGGGGACCTGGCCTATAATCCCAACGTCCAGTGCAGCCACCACGAGGGACATCACCACCAGGGGGGCTGCGGCGGACATCACCACGGGGAAGGCCACGAGTGCCGCCACGCTCACTGCAACGACTGATTGAATTGAACGACGAACCAACACATACAACCAAATCTAAAAAACGGAGGAATCAACTATGGAGAAATGGAAATGCACCGTCTGTGGTTACATCCACGAAGGCCCCCTGCCGGAGAGCTTCCGCTGCCCCCTGTGCAAGGTGCCTGCCAGCAAGTTTGTGAAAATTGAGGAGGAGGCCGCTCCTGCGCCTGCTCCCGCCGCCGAGGTCCAGGTGGAAAAGTGGAAGTGCACCATTTGCGGCTACATCTACGAAGGGGAGCTGCCCGCGGACTACCGTTGCCCGCTGTGCAAAGCACCCGCCAGCAAGTTCGAGAAGATCCAGGAGGCCGCCCCCGCCGCGCCCGCCAAGAACCCCTATGCCGGGACCAAGACCGAAAAGAACCTGTGGGAGGCGTTCGCCGGGGAATCTCAGGCCCGCAACAAGTACACCTTCTTCGCCAGCGTCGCCAAGAAAGCCGGGTTTGAACAGATCGCGGACATCTTCCTGAAAACCGCCGCCAACGAGAAGGAGCACGCCGAGCTGTGGTTCAAGGCGCTGGGCGAGGTGGGCGACACCGCTGAGAACCTGCTCCACGCCGCCGAAGGCGAAAACTACGAGTGGACGGACATGTACGACCGGATGGCCAAGGACGCGGAGGCGGAAGGGTTCCACGACCTGGCCGAGCAGTTCCGGGGCGTGGCCGCCATCGAGAAGTCCCATGAGGAGCGTTACCGCAAGCTGCTCCACAACGTGGAGGCCAAGGAAGTGTTCGAGAAGAGCGGCGTGACCCTGTGGGAGTGCCGCAACTGCGGCCATATGGTGCTGGCGGTCCAGGCGCCCGAGGTGTGCCCGGTGTGCAAGCACCCCCAGTCCTTCTTCGAGGTCCGGGCGGAAAACTATTGATTTTGCGCAGCGCTTTGTGTTCGCAAGGCTCTGTCGGCCAAAAGCGAACGGCGAATGGCGATTTAAGGCGGGCGGACTGCGTCTGCTGCAATCTTCACAGCCTGTGGAAAGTATAAAAAATTGAAAAGCAGGGGGTTGGCATCGAACCAGCCCTCTGCTTTTTCTGCCTTTGTGTAAAGGTATTTGCTGCCGCAGCCAAGGAAGAAATGGAAAATACTTTAGAACGAAATGCGCAGTTCAAAACGAGTTGGCAAGCTGACATAAAATTAAGTCGGATATTCCAGAAAAAATGCTGTTGCTTACAACAAAATGTTTTGCTAAACTTTATGTAGGCGTTTTGAAATGCGATGGGGCAATTCTGCCCTGTGGAAAACGGCTCAAACGAAAAGAAACAACAGGAGGAATCCCCTTATGAAAGCGCAAAAATGGAACAACGACTGGCTGTTTTGGGAGGACAGAAACTCCTTCGCCCTGGTGTGGGGGGTGTCTGAAAACGCGCGGAACATCACCCTGCCCCACGACGCCATGCTGGAGCAGCGGGCCTACGCGGAAAGCCCCAACGGTGGCAACACCGGCTTCCGGGACGGCGGCGTGTACACCTATGTCAAAACCCTGACCGTCTCTGAGGCGCAGAAGGGCAAGCTGCTGATGCTGAAATTCGAGGGCGTCTACAGCAATGCCATGGTCTACGTCAACGGACAGCTGGCAGGGAAGAACAACTTCGGATACTCTACCTTTTATGTGCCGCTGAACGACTTGGTCACCTACGGCGCGGAGAACGAGATCCGCGTCCAGGTGCGCAACTGCAACATGACCAACAGCCGCTGGTACTCCGGCAGCGGCATATACCGTGACGTGTACCTGCTGGAATCCGAGCTGGTCTATCTGGTCCCCGATGGGGTGCAGGTGGTCACCGAGACTGCGGACGAGGAATATGCAACGCTTTGCGTTTCCGCCGAACTGTGCAGCCGCCTGCACGCGCCCCAGCCTCTGACAATGGAAACCGTGTTGCGGGACCCCTCCGGTGAAGAAATTTCCAAATGTCAGTCCGTGCTGACCCTGCTGGGCGGGGAGGAGCGCACCGTCTCCCAGCGCGTCGCCGTGGCGCAGCCTCAGCTCTGGTCGGACGAGACCCCGGCGCTGTATACCTATGAAATCACCCTCCGGGACGGAGACACCGTGCTGGACGCCGAGACCGGCGCTTTCGGCATCCGCACTCTGGCGCTGGACGCCAAGCGGGGCCTCCGGGTCAACGGCAAGACCGTGAAGCTGCGGGGGGCCTGCGTCCACCACGACTCCGGTCTGCTGGGCGCCGCCACCTATGACGAGTTCCACCTCCGCCAGGCCAAGCTGCTGAAGGAGGCGGGCTTCAACGCCATCCGCTCCTCCCATCAGTCCATGGCCCCGGCCATGCTCCGGGCCTGCGACCAGGTGGGCCTGTACGTCATGGACGAGTTCGTGGATATGTGGGACCGGGCCAAGTCCGACCTGGACTACGCCCTCAACTTCCGGGAGCAGTGGGAGCAGGACCTGACCGCGATGGTCCGCACCGCCCGCATCCATCCCTGCGTCGTTTTGTACTCCGTGGGCAACGAAATTCCCGAAATCGGCACCGTCCACGGGGCGCAGGTCTGCGCCCAGCTGTGCCAGAAGGTGAAGGAGCTGGACCCCACCCGTTACACCACGGCGGGCATCAACGGCGTGTTCGCCGCCGGGGACCGGATGGACGAGATCATGGCGGACGTGCTGCGGGGTTCTGGTGAAAGCCAGGGGAGCGACGCAGGCGGCAACGTCAACGAGTTCATGACCGTGATGGACAGCCACATGGACGACATCGTTTGCCACAAGACCATTTCGGAGCGGCTGGCGATGGCGGACGCGGCGCTGGACGTCATTGGCTACAACTACATGACCGCCCGGTACGAGTCGGACGGCGTCACCTACCCGGACCGGGTCATCGTGGGCAGCGAGACCTACCCGCCGGAAATTGCCCGGAACTGGGAGGTCATCAAAAAGTGTCCCCACGTCATCGGCGACTTCACCTGGACGGGGTGGGACTACATCGGTGAGGTTGGCATCGGTATCCCCGCTTACAACTGGGGAGAGGGCGGCTTCGGCGCGCAGTTCCCCTGCCAGCTGTCCTATTGTGGCGACCTGGACATCACCGGCTTCCGCCGCCCGGCCTCGTATTACCGGGAGTGCGTGTTCGGCCTGCGGAAAGAGCCGTACATCGCTGTGCAGGACCCCAACCACTACGGGGAGGATGTCATCAAGACTTCCTGGGTCATCAGCGACACCCTCTCCTCCTGGACGTGGAAGGGCTGCGAGGGCAAACCTGTGGTCGTGGAGGTCTACGCCCCCGGCGACGAGGTGGAGCTGCTGGTGAACGGCAAATCCGTGGGCAAGCAGCCCAGCGGAGCTGCGGCGGGATATCGCACCCTGTTTGAGACGGTCTACGAGGCCGGGACCGTCACCGCCGTCCTCTACGAGAACGGGCAGGAGGTCGCCCGGACCGAACTGACCACCGCCGGGGAACCGGCGAAGCTGGCCCTCGTACAGGAGAAGCAGCCGGAAGGCGAGCTGCTGTTCCTCCAGGGCAGCCTGGTGGACAGCGAGGGAACCGTTGTCACCGGCGCGGACGTGAAGCTGACCGCCGAGGTGTCAGGAGACGCTGCGCTGGCGGGATTCGGCAGCGGCAACCCCAAACCGGATTACAACTACATCGACGGCGTGGCCGACACTTGGAACGGGCAGACTGCCCTGATTTTGCGCAAGACCGCCGAAACCGGGAACGTCCATGTGAAGGTGACTGCGGAGAACGGTTTGGCCGCCGAGCTGGATATCGCTTTCTGACCACTAACCGCATGGGAAAAGTGTCCCACGCCCCCACGCCGCCCGCTTCCAGATTTCAACGTCACCTTTGTTCCCAGCGGTAATTCCTGCGCATAGGCGTAACTTTGTTTGTTTTTAGCAACACCCCCTGATGTAGGAGAATACCTGCATCAGGGGGTTTGTGCCCATTTTGATGGTTGACAAAGCGGCTGGGGTGTGTCATGCTGAACATACAGCAGACGCGAACGGGAGCGAACCACCATGAAAAAACTGACAATTGGCATCCTGGCCCACGTGGACTCAGGCAAAACCACCCTCTCCGAGGCCATGCTCTACCTGAGCGGCAGCATCAAAAAGCTGGGCCGGGTGGACCACGGAGACGCCTTTTTGGACACTTTTGCCCTGGAGCGGGAGCGGGGCATCACCATCTTCTCCAAGCAGGCCATGCTCCCGTTGGAGAAGGCGGAGGTGACGCTGCTGGACACGCCGGGGCATGTGGACTTTTCCGCCGAGATGGAGCGCACCCTCCAGGTGCTGGACTACGCCGTGTTGGTCATCAGCGGCACCGACGGGGTACAGAGCCACACGGAGACGTTGTGGCGGCTGCTGCAACGGTACGAGGTCCCCACCTTCCTGTTCGTCAACAAAATGGACCTGGCGGGGACTGATCGGAAGGCGCTGACCGCCGACCTGAAACGCCGCCTGGATGAGAATTGCGTCCCCTTCGGCGGCGGGGAGAGCGAAGCCCTTTGGGAGGAGCTGGCCCTCTGCGACGAGGCGCTGATGGAGCAGTATCTGGACACCGGCGCGATGGAGGACGAAGCGATAGCGGGAGCCATCGCCCGCCGGCAGGTGTACCCCTGCTACTTTGGCGCGGCGCTGAAGCTGGAGGGGGTGGAGGCCCTGCTGGACGGGTTGGAGCGGTACACTGTCTCTCCCACGTATCCGGCAGAATTTGGTGCGCAGGTCTATAAAATCGCCAGAGACAGTCAGGGGAACCGGCTGACCTACCTGAAAGTCACCGGCGGCAGTCTGCCGGTGAAAACTGCCCTCTCCGGTGGGACGGAGGAAAACCAGTGGACGGAGAAGGTGGACCAGATCCGCATTTATTCCGGGGCCAAATACACCACCACCCCGCTGGCCCAGGCGGGGACGGTCTGCGCCGTCACCGGCCTGACCCATACCCGCCCCGGACAGGGCCTGGGCGGGGAAGAGGACGCCGCCCTGCCCCTGCTGGAGCCGGTGCTGACGTATCAAATCCTTCTGCCCCCGGACTGCGACCCCAACGTCGCCTATTTGAAACTGAAAGAGCTGGAGGAGGAGGACCCCCAGCTGCACATTCTCTGGGACGCCCGGCAGCGGAGCCTCCACATTCAGCTGATGGGACAGGTGCAGCTGGAGGTGCTGAAAAGCATGGTGGCCAGCCGCTTTGGGCTGGGGGTGCGCTTCGGCCCCGGCGCCATCGTCTACAAGGAGACCATTCAGGCCCCGGTGGTAGGGGCGGGCCACTTCGAGCCGCTGCGCCACTATGCGGAGGTTCACCTGCTGCTGGAGCCGGGGGAGCCGGGGTCCGGGCTGGTGTTCGACAGCCTTTGCAGCGAGGACGTGCTGGACCGGAACTGGCAGCGGCTGATTTTGACCCATTTGGAGGAGAAAACCCACCTGGGGGTGCTGACTGGCTCCCCCATCACCGACATGAAAATCACCCTGCTCACCGGCAGGGCCCACGAGAAGCACACCGAGGGCGGCGACTTCCGTCAGGCTACCTACCGGGCGGTGCGGCAGGGGCTGATGCAGGCCCAGTCGGTGCTGCTGGAACCCTGGTACGCCTTCCGGCTGGAGCTGCCCCAGGAGAATCTGGGCCGGGCCATGGCGGACATCCAACTGATGGCAGGCAGCTTCGACCCGCCGGAGCTGGAGGGCGACCGGGCCATTTTGACCGGCAGCGTGCCGGTGGCGACCATGGGGGACTACCAGACCCAGGTGGCCGCATACACCAGAGGCCGGGGTCGGCTCTCCTGTGCCCTCCAGGGCTACCGCCCCTGCCACAACCAGGACGAGGTGGTGGCCCAAATCGGCTACGACCCAGAGGCGGACGTGGAGAACACCCCCGACTCGGTATTCTGCTCCCACGGGGTGGGAACCATCGTCAAATGGGACCAGGTGAAGGACCACCTGCACCTGGACAGCGGCGTTTCCTTTGAAACCGAAGCGGACGGAGAACCGGAACCGACCCCGTCCGCGCCCCGGCAGAGCGGCGGCATCACTGCGGGGGACAAGGAATTACAGGCCATTTTTGAGAGGACCTACGGCCCGGTGAAGCGGCGGGACTTCCGTCCGCAGAAAGAGGTCAACGCGCCCACAGGCGGCGGAGAGAAAAAACGCGCTCCCCAATGGGATGGGGAACCTGTGAAAGAATTTCTGCTGGTGGACGGCTACAATATCATCTTCGCCTGGGACGAGCTGAAAGTGCTGGCGAAGGAGGACCTGTCCGCCGCCCGGCAGTCCCTCATCGAGACGCTCCGCAACTATCAGGGCTGCCGGGGCTGCGGCCTGATTCTGGTATTCGACGCCTACCGGGTGCCCCACAACCCCGGCTCAGTGGAGAAGCTGGATAATATTTATGTGGTCTACACAAAACACGCTGAGACCGCCGACATGTACATCGAAAAGGTGACGTATGAAATTGGCCGGCGGTATCGGGTCCGGGTAGCCACCTCCGACGCGCTGGAGCAGGTCATCATTTTGGGCCACGGGGCCACGCGGGTCTCCGCCCGGATGTTCCGGGAGGAGGTGCGGCAGGCGGAGGCCGACCTGCGGCGGAGAATTGAAGAACACAACCAATCCTGACATGGCGGAGGCGCTTTATGAACCGAATTTCCATCTTCCACAACGGCATCCACTTGGAATTTTGCGTCACCCAGGCGGGGCAGTTGAAATTTCTCCACTTTTCCCCTAACCCGCTGGAGGAATCCAACCTCATCACCCAAAAGAAGCCGGACCCCTGGGGGCCGGACTACCTGACCCAGGGTTGGCCACTGGTGCAGGTGCAGGTCTCCGGCTACAACCGGCCCTATGAGCGGCAGGGCAACAAGCACCTTGTCACCGCCCCCGGCTACGCCCTGCGATACGTCTCCCACAGGGACGAGGAAAACGAGCGGGGCCGCTTGCTGACCTTCGTGCAGGAGGACGACGAGACCGGGCTGCGGGTGACTTCCTGGATGCAGTTTTACGGCGACCTGCCGGTGGTGCGCTGTGCCAGCCGGGTGGAGAACAGGGGAGAGGAGGTGCAGACGCTGGAATATGTTTCCTCCTTTTTCTATCAGGGAGTGGAGAAGGAATCCGACATTTCAACCGATGAGAAGATGTCCCTCCTGATTCCCCACAACAGCTGGATGAAGGAGATGAACTGGAAACGGTACACCTTCCCCGACCTGGGACTGCAATGCAGTCAGCCCACCATGCCCACCCCCCGCACCTCCAAGTCCTTCTGCGTCCAGAACACCGGCCACTGGTCCACCAAGGAGTTTCTGCCCATGGGTTATCTGGCCAACAGCGGGGCCAATTCCGCCCTGTTCTGGCAGATTGAGCACAACGGTTCCTGGTTGGCGGAGCTGAGCGACTACAACGGTCACTTTTGCCTGGGACTAAGCGGCCCCACGGAGCTGCAATCCCACTGGAGCAAAGATTTGCAGCCGGGGGAGAGCTTCACCACCGTCCCCGTGGCGGTGGGGACCACCGAGAACTCCTTCGACACGGCGATGGCCGCATTGACCCGCTACCGGCGGCTGATTCGCCGCCCCAACGCCGACGACGAGAACCTGCCCGTCATCTTCAACGACTACATGAACTGCCTCTTTGGGGACCCCACCACCGAAAAGGAGCTGCCCCTCATCGACGCGGCGGCGGAGGCCGGGTGCGAATACTACGTCATTGACGCGGGATGGTACTCCCCCGGCTTCTGGTGGGACAGCGTAGGGGAGTGGAAGGAGAGCCGGGAGCGCTTTCGCCGTCAAGCGGCACTTCCGGGGCTACGCCCCTCCCTGCCCGGCGGACTGCGCGCGCTGACCGATTACATCCGCAGCAAGGGGATGGTCCCCGGCGTGTGGCTGGAGTTGGAGAGCATGGGCATCCACTGTCCACTGGCAGCCCAGGCGCCGGACGACTGGTTTTTCCTGCGCCACGGCAAAAAGGTCTATGACCGCAGCCGCTATCAGCTGGATTTCCGCAATCCCCAGGTCATCGACCACGTCAACGAGGTGGTGCGCCGGGTGGTGGAGGACTACGGCGTGGGCTACATCAAAATGGACTATAACATCGAGCCGGGCATTGGCACCGAGGCCCACGCCGACAGCGTAGGGGATGGCCTGTTGCAGCACGAGCGGGCGTACCTCCGTTGGCTGGAAGGAGTGTTCGACCGTTACCCCGGCCTGGTCATTGAGAATTGCAGCTCCGGTGGTTTGCGCATGGACTACGCCATGCTCTCCCGGTACTCCATCCAGTCCACCAGCGACACCGAGGACTACCGGATGTACGCCACCATCGCCGCCAACGCCCCTGCCGCCGTCACGCCGGAACAGGCGGCGGTGTGGTCCTACCCCATGCGGGACGGGGACGTGGAGGAGACCGTTTTCAATATGGTGAACGCCCTGCTGCTGCGGGTCCACCAGAGCGGCCACCTGGCGGAGCTGTCCCCGGAGCGGCTGGCTTACGTCCACCAGGGTATCACCTGGTACAAGTCCATCCGCGCCCATTTGAAAAACGCCGTTCCCTTCTGGCCCCTGGGCCTGTCCGACTACCGGGACGTTTGGTCCGCCTTGGCCCTGGAGGATGAAACTGTGGGCTATCTCGCCCTCTGGCGGCGGGGCGGAGATGAGAGCAGCCTGACCGTTCCCCTCCCACGCTGGGCGGGGAGAGGCGCGCAGGTCTCCTGCGCCTATCCTACCGGGGCCTGTGCCTTCCGGTGGGACGAGGTAGTGGGGACGCTGACGGTGGACTTCCCCGCTCCCGTGATGGCCCGCATCTTCGCCTTTGAGCTGAAACCACGGGTGTAAATCATTGGTTTTTTCTGGCGACTGCTAAAAAAACTTTGCGACGGGCGAAAAAAAGTGCTTGACTTTTTCCGCTTGGCTGGTATAATAATTCTTGCCGTTGGGAAAGCGGCAATCGAGCAATCGCCAGGTGCAGAAGTGGCTGAGTGGTCGAAGGCGCACGATTGGAAATCGTGTAGGCGTTGATAGCGTCTCAAGGGTTCAAATCCCTTCTTCTGCGCCAAGAAAAGGACTGAAACTGTAACAGGTTTCAGTCCTTTTTCGCGTTTCCTGCCGGTTTTTCTGCAAAACCGTGCGAGGCGGTGGAACGGCAAAAGCACATGACCCCTATTTTTACCCCCAAGAGCGTATAAAGTGATACAACAGAGCCAGCGCCGGAAGGAAAAGACAGCTTCTCCGGGGCCTTCCCCATTTATTTCTGCTTATTTCTGATTTTTCACAAATTTTCTCCTACTTTCCCATTGCAGTCTGCCGTTTCACCTGTTATAATGTTTTTTGGTTGTCCCTTGAAAAGTAGTATACACACAAATCTTCCCCTGTGCAGGAGATGCTTTGGGTTCGCAACGTTTTCACCGAAAAACGCGGCGGATCACCAGCTTACCGCAAAGAAGCGGCGGCCTTCTTGCTGCACAGTCAACACAGTTTGACGTGAGTTTATGAGAAAAATACGTTTTAGCGTTCTGTTTGTCCTGACTCTTTTCTGCTGCGGTCTGCTGGCGGTTCCCGCCCAGGCAGCGGAATATACCCCCGTCACCTCATCTGAGCTGGTCAGTGATATGGAGGTCAACTGCGGCTCCTGCCTGCTGGTGGAGATGAACACCGACGCCGTCCTCTACGGCCAGGACAACAGCGAACAGATCTACCCGGCCAGCGTCACCAAGATCCTCACCGCGCTGGTGGTGCTCCAGCACGTCAAGGCGGGGGACCTGGAAATGGACACCGTTGTCACCGCCAGCGACACCTTCAAACAGGGGCTGACCTCTCAGGCGGCGCTGGGCAACATCGCCACCGGGGAGCAGCTGACGGTGCGGAGCCTACTGTATATGCTCCTGCTGTCATCCCACTGCGACGCAGCCAACGTGCTGGCCGAGGCGGTCAGCGGGTCCATTGAGGACTTCGCGGAGGAGATGAACGAGACCGCCGCCGACTTGGGCTGCACTGGTTCCAACTTCGTCAACCCCAGCGGCCTGCACAACAAAAACCACTACACCACCTGCGACGACCTGTACCGCATCGCCAAGGCCGCCTACCAGTTCAAAACCTTCCGAAAGATCATCGGCACCACGTCCTACACCGTCCCCGCAACCAACGTCTCCGCTGCGCGGAAGCTGTACAACACCAACGCACTGATCAGCGACCACTCCTATTCCAACTACCTCTATGACTACTGCGTGGGCGGCAAGACCGGCTCCACCTATCTGGCGGGGTACTGTCTGCTTTCCTTCGCGGAGAAGGACGGCGAGACCCTGTGCTGCGTGATGATGGGCTGCAACTGGCTCATCAACCTGGACGGCAGCCGGGACCGGCTGCAATTCTCCGAGAGCGTCCGGCTCTACGAGTGGGGGTTTGAGAATTTCAGCCCTGTGACGCTGGTGGAGGAAGGCTCCGCCCAGGCCACGGTCCAGGTAGAGGACGGCAAGGACGCGGACTCCGTGGAGCTGCTGGCCTCCGGCAGCCTGACCACCTACCTGCCCAACGACGTGGACGCTGCCGACCTGACCTATGAGACCGAGCTGCCCGACTCCATCCAGGCCCCCGTCACCGCCGGGGAGACGGTGGGGACGCTGACCATCTCGCTGGACGGCGTCACCTACGGCACAGTGGAGCTGCTGGCTGCCGAGGAGGTGGAGCGGCTGCCCCCCATTTTGACCCACCTCCGGTCCCTCAGCGAGACCGCCGAGCCGTTCCCCACAGCCGCCGTGGTCGCGGGGAGCCTTGTGGGGCTGGTGCTGCTGTTCTTCCTGGTGCAGGCCCTCCGGCGACGGTATCACCGCCGACAGAAGCGGCGGCGCTCCCCGAATAACAAATGAAATCCATTGCTCCGTGAGAGGATTTTTCCAATGAAAAAACGTTCCTTTTTTTCCCTGTTTCTGATGTTGGCCCTGGTGGTCTCCATGCTGACCCCCACCGCAGCCGCCTCTTCCTCTGCGATACTGGACGATATGGAGATCGATGCCCAGGCCGCCCTGCTGGTGGACATGGACACCGACGTGGTGCTCTACTCCAACAATGCGGACGAGGCCATCTGCCCCGCCAGCCTGACCAAGGTGATGACCGCCCTGCTGGTCTTTGAACACATCGAGGCGGGGGATCTGTCCCTGGACGACAAAATCACCGCCTACGACGACTGCTGGTTTGACCTGGACTCCACCTCCAGCAACCAGAACATCCAGCCCGGCGAGGTCATGACGGTGGAGGACCTGCTCTACTGTATGCTGGTGGCCTCCGCGAACGAGGCGGCCAATATCCTGGCCGAGACGGTCAGCGGCTCCACCGACAGCTTTGTGGAGGAGATGAACACCCGCGCCAAAGCGCTGGGCTGCACCAACACCAACTTTGTCAACACCCACGGGATGCCCGACGACGACCACTACAGCTCTTGCAGCGACCTCTACCTGATTGCCAAGGCCGCCATGGGCTACAGCACGTTCCGGGAGATCGTCTCCACCACGGAGTATTACGTGGATGCCACTAACCTCTCGGAGAAGCGGCACTTTTTCAACACCAACGGTCTGCTCTCCAACCTGCGTTACAGCGGTTACGTGTACAGCTCCTGCATCGGCATCAAGACCGGCACCACCGACGAGGGGGGCTACAACCTGCTGGCTGCGGCGGAGCAGAGCGACAAGACGCTGATTTCTGTAGTCATCGGCTGCGAGCCCACCACCGCGTCGGACGGCACGGTCAACTACACCCACTTCTCTGAAAGCTCCCGGCTGCTCCAGTGGGGTTTTGACAACTTCTCCACCATCACCATCGTGGACAAGAAGGACACCTACGGCTCGGTCCCCGTCACCCTGTCCACCGACGCGGACTCGGTCAGCGTGGCCCCGGAGGAGAGCATCGAGGCAGAGCTGCCCAACGACATCACCGCTGACAGCTTCACCGTCGTCCCCACCCTGCGCAGCTCGGTAGAGGCCCCCGTGGAGGCGGGCGACGTGCTGGGGACCCTGGTGCTGTACCTGGACGGCGAGGAGTACGCGGCGGTGAACCTGATTGCCGTCAACGACGTGGAAGCCTCCGTGTTCCTCAAGCGCAGGGCTATGGTGTTGGACCTGCTCTCCCGCTGGTATATCAAGGCGCTGCTGGTCCTTGTGGCGGTGGCGATCCTGGCGCTGATTTTGCGGCTGACCCTGTTCCGCAAGGTCCGGCGCAACCGCTATGGCAGTTACTCCGGCGGACGGCGCAGCGGCGGCGGCTACCGGGGCAGTCGGCGGCGGAGACGGTGAATGAGCTGTTGGCTATTAGCCAAGTGCTGCAAACGGTAAGGCTGCTGCCTCATAAGATGCTCGCGGAGCAAAGGAAAAGAATCATCAATTTACGTTATAAACCCATGATAAAGCGCTCGCAGGTTTCCTGCGGGCGCTTTTTTGAAGCATTTTGTAGCAAAAACCCCGTCCGCCGAAGCGGACGGGGCCGTTATTGCAGTTATTGCGCTTGACTGAGACTTACACCGTCGCGTCGCTGCCCACGGGGACAGCCTCCACCGGGGCGGCATCCTCCTCCACAAAGAGGTCCTCGTCGGCAGGGGCGGGTTCCTCCTGGGAGATGACGTTGCCATCGTCGGAGATTTGGTCGTCGCAGCGGAACTGATCCATGCCGGTGCCGGCGGGGATGAGCTTGCCGATGATGACGTTTTCCTTCAAGCCGGTCAGAGGGTCCACCTTGCCGCAGATGGCAGCCTCGGTGAGCACCTTGGTGGTCTCCTGGAAGGAGGCGGCGGACAGGAAGGAGTCCGTGGCCAGAGCCGCTTTGGTGATACCCAGCAGCAGGCGGGTGCAGGTGGGCAGCACCAGCGGGGTGCCGTCCTCGTGGACCTCGCCCGCGTCGATGCGGGCCTGGACCGCGTCTCTGGCGTCCTCGAAGTTGGCCAGGCTGATGTTGGAGCCGGAGAGCAGGTCGGAGTCGCCTGCGTCGTCCACCTGGACACGGCGCATCATCTGGCGGCAGATGACCTCGATGTGCTTGTCGTTGATGTCCACGCCATGGCTGCGGTAAGGCTTCAAAACTTCCTTGACCAGGTACTCGTGGAGGGCGTGGATGCCCTGAATGCGCAGAACGTCCTGGGGATAGAGAGCGCCGGGGACGAGCTGGGTGCCCTTTTCCACAAAGTCACCGTTCTTGACCAGCAGCTGGGCCTGGGGCAGCATATAGGTGCGGGTGTCGCCGTCGTCGGCGGTGAGGGTCACGCTGACGAGGGTGCCCTTGTGCTGCTCGCCGATGGTGCATTTGCCGGAGATCTCCGCCAGCTGCGCCATCTTCTTGGGACGGCGGGCCTCGAACAGCTCCTCAACACGGGGAAGACCCTGGGTGATGTCGCCGCCGGCGACGCCGCCGGTGTGGAAGGTACGCATGGTCAGCTGGGTGCCCGGCTCACCGATGGACTGGGCGGCGATGATGCCGACGGCCTCGCCGATGCCCACCCGCTCCTGAAGGGCCAGGTTCAGGCCGTAGCACTTGGAGCAGACGCCCCGGCGGGCGTGGCAGGTCAGCACGGAGCGGACCTTGGCCTGCTTGATGCCGTGGGCCTCCAGGAACTCGGCGTCCTCGGCAAAGATGATGGTCTCGGTGTCGAAGGTGCGGCCGGTCTTGGGGTTGTGCAGCACCTCGCCGGTCTCCGGGTCGCACAGCGGCTCGCAGAGGAAACGGCCATTGATGCGCTCGGCGAAGGTCTCGATGACCTGGCCGTTTTCGGCGATCTCGTAGACCATGATGCCGTCATCGGTGCCGCAGTCCTCTTCCCGGACGATGACCTCCTGGGAGACATCCACCAGGCGGCGGGTCAGATAACCGGAGTCGGCGGTACGCAGAGCGGTGTCGGACATGCCCTTTCGTGCGCCTCGGCTGGAGGTGAAGTATTCCAGAACGGAGAGGCCCTCACGATAGTTGGCCTTGACGGGGATCTCAATGGTCTTACCGGCGGTGTTGGCCAGCAGGCCGCGCATACCGGCCAGCTGACGGATCTGGGCCTGGGAACCACGGGCGCCGGAGTCCGCCATCATGAAAATGGGGTTGTACTGGTCCATGGCCTCGGTCAGAGCGTCGGAAACGTCCTTGGTGGTCTTTTCCCACTCCCGAACCACCAGACGGTAACGCTCGTCGTCGGTCAGCAGGCCGCGACGGAACTGCCGCTCGATCTTGACCACCTGCTTCTCGGAAGCGGCGACCAGAGCGTATTTGGCCTGAGGGATGGTCATATCGTAGATGGAAACGGTCAGGGAGCCGATGGTGGAGTAGTGGTAGCCCTGGGCCTTGATGCCGTCCAGCATGACGGCGGAATCGGCGAAGCCGTGCTGCTTGATGCAGGCGGAGATGATTTTGCTCAGCAGCTTCTTGCCGCAGATGCTGTTGATTTCGGGGTCCAGGCAGTGCTCCGGGTCGGTGCGGTCCACAAAGCCCAGGTCCTGGGGGATTTGGTCGTTGAAGATCAGGCGGCCTACGGTGGTGCGCACCATCCGGGTGACGGGTTCGCCGTTCAGCTCCCCGGTGCGGCGGACCAGGATGGGTTCGTGGATGTCCAGGTCGTCCCAGTTGATGGGGTTGGTCTGGTCGATGGTGGTGTGGAGCATCTTGGGGCGGCGGAGCAGCCCCTCCTCATAGGCAAGGCGAGCCTCGGTGTCGGAGGCGAAGCACTTGTAAATCTCACGGGGCAGGGCCTTGCCTTCGTTCAGGGCATCCTGGCACAGGAAAGCATTGGTGGCGATCCAGGGCTGATACCGTTTTTCGTCGGTGTCCCGGACCCAAATCTTCTCATCCCCGGCGATGGTGCCCGCGTTCATGGCGGCCACGGCGTCGGCGCAGGTCTCGAAGCACTTATCCTCCTGCACCAGGGGGTCTTTCTCATAGGTCAGGTAGTAGGAACCCAGCACCATATCCTGGGAGGGGGTGGTGACGGGGCCGCCGTCCTGGGGCCGGAGCAGGTTGTTGGCCGACAGCATCAGGATACGGGCCTCGGCCTGGGCCTCGGCGGACAGGGGGACGTGGACGGCCATCTGGTCGCCGTCGAAGTCGGCGTTGAAGGGGGTGCAGACCAGGGGGTGCAGCTTCATGGCGCGGCCTTCCACCAGTACCGGCTCGAACGCCTGGATGGACAGGCGGTGCAGGGTAGGAGCGCGGTTCATCATAACGGGGTGGTCCTTGATGACGTACTCCAGAGCGTCCCACACCTCAGGACGGCCCTTGTCCACCATCTTCTTGGCGGACTTGATGTTGTTGGCCACGCCGTCCTGCACCAGCTTCTTCATGATGAAGGGGCGGAACAGCTCCACGGCCATCTCCTTAGGCAGGCCCATCTGGTAGATTTTCAGCTCAGGGCCGACCACGATAACGCTACGACCGGAGTAGTCCACGCGCTTGCCCAGCAGATTCTGGCGGAAACGGCCCTGCTTGCCCTTGAGGAAGTCGGACAGGGATTTCAGCGCCCGGTTGTTGGCGCCGGTGACGGCCCGGCCCCGGCGTCCGTTGTCGATGAGGGCGTCCACGGCCTCCTGGAGCATCCGCTTCTCGTTGCGGACGATGATCTCCGGGGCGCGCAGCTCCTGGAGGCGCTTCAGGCGGTTGTTGCGGTTGATGACCCGGCGGTACAGGTCGTTCAGGTCGGAGGTAGCGAAGCGGCCACCGTCCAGCTGGATCATGGGACGGATATCCGGGGGGATAACGGGCAGCGCCTCGATGATCATCCACTCAGGCCGGTTGCCAGAGTGCAGGAACGCGCCCACGACCTCCAGCCGCTTGACGATACGGGCCTTCTTCTGGCCGGAGGCGTTTTTCAGGTCGGCCATCAGGCTGTCGTACAGCTCTTGCAGGTCGATGTCTTCCAGCAGCTTCTTGACGGCCTCGGCGCCCATTCCGGCGTCGAAATCGTCCTCGTACTTCTCCCGCATGTCCCGGTATTCCTTCTCGGTGAGGATCTGGTTCTTGACCAAAGGGGTGTTGCCGGGGTCGGTGACGATATAGGCCACGAAGTACAGCACTTTCTCCAAAATTCGGGGAGAAATGTCCAGGATCAGGCCCATCCGGGAGGGGATGCCCTTGAAGTACCAGATGTGGGAGACGGGGGCGGCCAGCTCGATGTGGCCCATGCGCTCCCGGCGCACCTTGGAGCGGGTGACCTCCACGCCGCAGCGGTCGCAGATCTTGCCCTTGTAGCGAATTTTCTTATACTTTCCGCAGTGGCACTCCCAGTCCTTGGTGGGGCCAAAGATGCGTTCGCAGAACAGGCCGTCCCGTTCTGGCTTGAGGGTGCGGTAGTTGATGGTCTCCGGCTTTTTCACCTCGCCATAGGACCATGCCCGGATCTGCTCCGGAGAGGCAATAGAAATTTTTACGGCGTCAAAATCAGGACAACTCATATCTCAATTTACCTCCTCGCCTTTATTCTTCATCGTCATCCATGCCATCGCTGAGGCCGTCAGCGTCGTCGGTGATAAAATCGCCCTCTTCAAACTCCACGTCGGAGGTCACGCTGCCGTCGGTCTCCATCTTGCCAGTGGTGAAGCCGTGGCTGGCGTACTCGCTGTCGCCGCCGCCAGCGTTGGAGTTGGGATAAGGTGCGAAGTCGTCGTCGTCAAAGCGGCGGCCAGGCTGGATGACATCATCATCGTCATCGTCTTTCAGTTCCACTTCGTTGCCGTCCTTGTCCAGCACGCGAACGTCCAGACACAGGGCCTGCAACTCTTTCATCAGCACCTTGAAGGACTCCGGCACACCGGGCTTGGGTACGTTGTGGCCCTTGACGATGGCCTCGTAGGTGCGGACACGGCCGGTCACGTCGTCGGACTTGACGGTCAGCATCTCCTGGAGGCAGTAGGCTGCGCCGTAGGCTTCCAGCGCCCAAACCTCCATCTCGCCGAAGCGCTGGCCGCCGAATTGGGCCTTGCCGCCCAGAGGCTGCTGGGTGACCATGCCGTAAGGCCCGGTGGAACGGGCGTGGATCTTGTCGTCTACCAGGTGGTGGAGTTTGAGGAAGTACACATAGCCCACGGTGACGGGGTTGTCGAACCGCTGGCCGGTGCGCCCGTCGTACAGCCAGCTCTTGCCGTTTTCGTTCAGACCGGCCTGTTTCAGCAGGTCCTGAATGTCTTTCTCGGTGGCGCCGTTGAAGATGGGGGTGGCCACCTTCCAGCCCAGGGCTTTGGCGGCGTAGCCCAGATGGACCTCCAGCACCTGACCGATGTTCATACGGGAGGGCACGCCCAGGGGGTTCAGCACGATGTCCAGGGGGGTGCCATCGGGCAGGAAGGGCATATCCTCCACAGGCATGATGCGGGAGACCACGCCCTTGTTGCCGTGACGACCGGCCATTTTGTCGCCCACGGAGATCTTCCGCTTCTGGGCGATGTAGACCCGGACGCACTCGTTGACGCCGGGGCCAAGCTCGTCGCCGTTCTCGCGGGTGAACACCTTCACGTCGATGACGGTGCCGTACTCGCCGTGGGGGACTTTCAGGGAGATGTCCCGGACCTCACGGGCCTTCTCACCGAAGATGGCCCGCAGCAGCCGCTCCTCGGCGGTCAGGTCGGTCTCGCCCTTGGGAGTGACCTTGCCCACCAGGATGTCGCCGGCACGGACCTCCGCGCCCACGCGGATGATGCCCCGCTCGTCCAGGTCTTTCAAGGCGTCCTCGCCCACGTTGGGGATATCGCGGGTGATCTCTTCGGGGCCGAGCTTGGTGTCCCGGGCCTCCAGGTCGTGTTCCTCGATGTGGATGGAGGTGAACACGTCCTCCTTCACCATCCGCTCGCTGAGCAGGACGGCGTCCTCGTAGTTGTAGCCCTCCCAGGTCATGAAGCCCATGAGGATATTCCGGCCCAGGGCGATCTCACCGTTGCAGGTGGAGGGGCCGTCGGCCAGAGTCTCGCGCTTTTTCACCCGCTGGCCCACGTCCACGATGGGGCGCTGGTTGATGCAGGTGGTGTGGTTGGAGCGGAGGAACTTGGTCAGCTTGTAGGTTTTCACGTCGCCCCGGTCATACCGGACGGTGATGGCGGTGGCGTCCACCCGCTCGATGACGCCGTCGTCCTCGGCCAGCACGCAGACCTCCGCGTCCTGGCAGTTTTTGTACTCCTGACCGGTGGCCACGATGGGGGCCTCGGTGACCAGCAGCGGCACAGCCTGCCGCTGCATGTTGGCGCCCATCAGGGCGCGGTTGGCGTCGTCGTTCTCCAGGAAGGGGATCATGGCAGTGGCCACGGAGACCATCATCTGGGGAGACACGTCCATATAGTCCACCCGCTCCCGATCCACATCGACGATCTCGTTCTGGTGGCGGCAGGTGATACGCTTGTTGGCCAGACAGCCGTTCTCGTCCACCGGCTCGGTGGCGGGGCAGACGATGAACTCGTCCTCGATGTCGGCGGTCATATAGGTGACTTCGTCGGTGATGAAGCCGGTCTCTTTGTCGATGCGGCGATAGGGGGCCTCGATGAAGCCGTATTTGTTCACCCGGGCGTAGGAGGCCAGGTAGGAGATCAGGCCGATGTTGGGACCTTCGGGGGTCTCGATGGGGCACAGACGACCGTAATGGCTGTAGTGAACGTCACGCACGTCGAATCCGGCCCGCTCACGGGACAGACCGCCGGGGCCAAGGGCGGAGATACGGCGCTTGTGGGTCAGCTCGGCCAGAGGGTTGGTCTGGTCCATGAACTGGCTCAGAGGGGAGGAACCGAAGAACTCCTTGATGGCGGCAGTGACGGGACGAATGTTGATGAGGGACTGGGGAGTGACGATGTCCAGGTCCTGGATGGTCATACGTTCCCGGATGACCCGCTCCATGCGGCTGAAGCCGATGCGGAACTGGTTCTGGAGCAGCTCACCCACGCAGCGCAGGCGGCGGTTGCCCAGGTGGTCGATGTCGTCCTTGGTGCCGACGCCGTGGGCCAGGCAGTTCAGGTAGTTGACGGAGGCCAGCATATCGTCCACGATGATGTGCTTGGGAATCAGTTCCTCGATGTGGTCCTTGAGCTGCTTTTTCAGCTCGTCGCCAGAGTAGGTCTCGTACAGCTCTTTAAAGACGCTGAACCGGACGGGGACGCTGATGCCGATTTCCTCCGGGTCGAAGTCCACATAGCCGCTGATGTCGATCATGGAGTTGGCAAAGACCTTGACCGCCTTGCGGTCCTCCGCCCTGTCGCCCACCATGATTACGACCTCGTTGACGCCCCGGTTGGCCATCTCGCGGGCGCGCTCCCGGGTCAGCACCTCGCCGGGCATGGCGATGATCTCGCCGGTCCAGGGGTCCACCACCGGCTGGGCGATCTCCCGGTCAGCGATGCGGCGGGCGATGTCCATCTTCTTGTTGAACTTATAGCGGCCCACGTCGGACAGGTCGTAGCGCCGGGAGTCGAAGAACATGGACTGAATGAGGCTCTCGCAGGAGTCCACCGTGGGAGGCTCGCCGGGGCGGAGCTTGCGGTAGATCTCCAGCATGGCGTCCTCGTAGGTCTTGCAGGTGTCCTTCTCCAGAGTGGAGACGATGCGCTCGTCCTCGCCAAAGACCTCCAGAATTTCGGCGTCGGTTTTCAGGCCGATGGCCCGCAGCAGGCAGGTGACGGGGATCTTGCGGTTTTTGTCGATGCGGACGTAAAAGGTGTCGTTCACGTCGGTCTCATACTCCAGCCATGCGCCCCGGTAGGGGATGACGGTGGTGGAATAGATGACGTTGCCCGCCTTGTCCATGTCCCGGCCATAGTACATGCCGGGGGAACGGGTGATCTGGGAGACGATGACGCGCTCCGCGCCGTTGATGACGAAGGTGGCGCCCTCGGTCATCAGCGGGAAGTCGCCCATAAAAATTTCCTGCTCTTTGATCTCGTCGGTCTCTCGGTTGCGCAGACGGACATGGACCTTGATGGGGGCGGCATAGGTGGCGTCCCGGGCCTTGCACTCCTCCACGTTGTACTTGGGCGGTTCGTTCATGGTGTAGTCCACGAAGGTCAGCTCCAGATTGCCCTGGTAGTCGGTGATGGCGCCAACGTCCTTAAAAACCTCCCGCAGACCGGTTTCCAGGAACCATTTGTAGCTTTTCTTCTGGATGTCCAGCAGGCTGGGCATGTCGATGATGGTCCGTTTCCGTTCGAAGCTCCTTCTCAGGGTGTTGCCGAAGTAGACTTCTTTGATCATAGATGAATCACACTCCGATTTCCGTAGATTAGGAATCTCTGATGAAATAACTCCCGGCGTCTGGACGGCACATTTCGTGCAACTCTTCGTTGTAAAATCTTGAAATACACAAAGTATTCCTGCGATTTTACGCCTCGATTTGCGCAAAATCTGCTCGCCCAGCCATCCAGGGTCATTTGCTCAGAGCTTCCTTTACCGTCCGCTCCCCAGGCGGGACGGCGGGTGAAATTGGTCAAACTCCACAAAACACCGGCTTGCGCGCCTGTTTGACACGCCCGGCAACGTTGAAAAAGATATTGCTTGCCCTCTTGCTCTTTTTCCCGAAACGTGGTATCCTTTCTTTGTAAGGTAAAAGGAAAGGTGCCGCGTTCAACTTGTAAAGCACTTCATCGTACCATGTTCCGGCGAAAATGTCAATCCTTTTTCCTATAATAATTCTATCTAATTTGTAACTGGGTAACAGAAGGGACTTCTTCTGTTTTTTCTTTTGCCCACGGCGGGCCGCTGCGAAAATTAACAAATTATTCACCTTTCAGAGACAAGTGGCGCTTATGATACAGTTGATGACTATTTACAGAGGTGTACAGCAAACATGAACGACGCACGACCCCAAAAGCCTCTGGACCGGCGCCAGAGAAAGACCCGTCAGGCCATCCAGAACGCTCTGCTGACCCTGATGCGGGAAAAATCGATGGACAAGATCACGGTCAGCGAGCTGGCCGCCACCGCGGATGTCAACCGCAAGACCTTCTATAACCACTACTCTAACATCCAGGAGGTCCGGGACGAGCTGGACCAGGAGTATATCGATCGGATTTTTTCTCTCTTGAAAACCGCCCACGAAATGGAGCAGTCGCCCGCCCCGGACGTGATGATCGAGTCACTGGTCAACGGTCTAACGGAGAATCCCACCCGGACCAGGCTGCTGTTTGAGTCGGGGGAGCACCTCTACCTGATTGAACGGCTCAAGGAGCTGACCACGCCCTATCTGGAACAGCGGGCCACCACCCCTCAGCGGGCGGCCAGCCTCCCCTACGTGCTGGATTACGTCACCTACGGCATGATGGCGCTGCTCAACACCTGGATTCATGCAGAAAATCCCCTTTCGCCCCAGGAGATGAGCCGCCTGCTCACGATGCTGCTCCAGTCCAACGCCTCCGCCGACACCGTCGGCTCTCAGGAGGACTGACCATGCCGCAGGCGAAAAACAGCGTTGTCCTCTACCACTACACTGATTTTCAGGCCCTAGACGGCATCCTCCGCAACGCGGAGCTGCGGGTGAACAACATCCTGAACATGAACGATGCCTCGGAAATGCGGCTGTTCATGCGGGGACTGGCCAAAGCGGTCTGCGCCCGGCTGGATGGGGAGGGGAGCGGCGACCTGGCTCAGGCCACCCGGCAGCTCTTTGAACAGGAACTGAAAAAGGAGTTCGCTTACTCCGCCTACGCCGCCTGTTTTTCCCGCTACCGGGACGACGCCGCCCAGTGGGAGCGCTACGGCAACCGGGGCAAGGGGGTCTGCATCGCCTTTTACGGCGACAAGCTCCAGCGGCTGACGGTGGGAGCGCTGTCCCTCCAGACCGTCTTTTACCAGGACGACATGACGGAGCACCCGCTGGTGGAGGTCTTTTACCGGCTGGCCCGGACAGTCACCCCTCTGGAGGGGGACCAGCCCCAGGTGCAGGACGCGCTCCACGCGGCGTGGGTCTGCTCTGCCGCCTTCAAACACCCCTCCTTCGCCTGCGAGAACGAGGTGCGGCTGGTGGTCTCCCCCTTCGAGCAGGAGTATTTCAACGTCCAGCCAGGGTATCACATCTCCCCGGACCGCATCAAGAAGTATTATCCCCTGCGGCTGGACCGGATGTGTCAGCGGGCGGGGCTGACGCTGGAGGATCTGATCGCCGAAATCATCATTGGCCCGGAGTCCACCCAGTCTCTGCCCATTTTGCAGGATTACCTGCGGGACCACGGCCTGCGCCGCCTGGCTGAAAAGCTCTCCCTGTCCGCCTGTCCGCTGCGGCGGAGCTTTCCGTAATGCAGATTGCCATTTTTGCAATATGGTAAATCGCAGCAAAAATCATCAAATAAGAAGAAAGGAAAAATGACCATGAAAAAAGTGAAGATTCATCCTGAACGGATGAAATCAGTCCGGGGGGGGATTCTAAAACGTTAACCCCGGAGGCCAGCGCGTCTAAGCCAACCAGACAGACAGAAAATCCGCTGTACCGATTTGCACAGCATAAGGCAGTAAAACCGGCAGTCTATCTGCTGTGGCTGGGGTTCTGGTTTGTTTTTTACTATAAACAATGCGTAATTAACGACAGTGGGGATTACTATCTTCATAATTTAATGGCGGAACTGATGAAAACAGGGGAGCAAAGCATATTTTACCCACTGTATCACTATGTTGTGATTGCTATAAGCATGGTTTTCTCAGTTACGACACAGTTCGCAGGGGCAGTCGTCCTGGGTGTTGCACAGCTTGCCACGTTGATTGTGACGGAGAAACTCATCATCTGCATTGTTTACAAAAATACCAAAGCACCTGGCAAGCGTGAATCGTTTCTGTGTATGCTTCTGGCGATTCTTGTAAATATCG
This sequence comes from Clostridiales bacterium, assembly GCA_020859945.1. Lineage (GTDB taxonomy): Bacteria > Bacillota > Clostridia > Oscillospirales > Oscillospiraceae > Onthomonas. The sequence goes on from JAJBVG010000083.1 coordinate 40,019, forward strand.
TTCAGCCGATTTTTACCTACTCGATTCGCCCCGGGTACTCATCTGGCAACGGATACGTCTCCCCCACACAGGCATTTGTGAAGCCCTTCATTATCATTGTGTGTTTACTGACCTATCAGTATATTTGCGGAGAGAAGACGCTGAAAAAGCAGGTTGGTATAACTGTAGTTTTGTTCTTCAGCTGCCTTGCGAAACCGGTTTTTGCCATGGCGTTTATTCCGGCCATGGGCATTTATTATCTTGCTGAACGAATCAGAGAACTGGATTTCTTTCATCACGTAGAAACATTTGGTGCGCTTGTTGTAAATGCGCTCAAAGACATTTGGCCACTGATCATTGATGGTGTCGTTATCCTTATTCAATATGCGTCCAGCAGAAATGTGACATATCAGTCAGACCTATTGTCCGGTTTTAATGGCTCAAGTTCTATCGCCGTCGGCTGGATGAAGGCATGGAGCCTGTGCGTGAGCAATGTGTGGGTCAGCATATTGTTTGCCTATTTTGCACCGCTCGTTTTCCTTCTGGTCAACCGGAAGAAGCTGCAATATACTACCTTCTGGAAGATGACCGGCATCTATGCGCTGGTTTCTTTTCTGTACATATCCTGCTTGTATCAGACAGGAAGTAAAATAGGGGATTTAAATTTCAGAAACTGCTGGATCATTGTGTTCAACCTTGTTTACACCGGTTGCTTTTCAGAAATGATAAAAATGGACAAGGATAAAAAAACATGGGCGACCATTGCGCTATTCGGCATCCATCTTTTGTTCGGCCTCGCTCTTATTGCAAAGGATATGCTGTGACATAAGTGCGGCGGTGAGAAAGGGGTGGATTGTTGCCTTTGTCTTTTTGGCAACGGTTTCGTACCGAATCGTCGAGAGGGTTTTATTTGAGAAAATATGCTAAACAAAGGAGGAACCGCCATGCCCATAGACCTGCCCGCACCCCCGCCGGAGGCCGGGGCCTGCTCCTTCCGGCTGATTTGCTTCAATTTGGGCAAGGAGGACGCCTTTCTCATCACCACCCCCCACAGCGCTGTGCTCATCGACACCGGCTCCCGGGAAAACGGCAAGGAGCTGGCCAAGGCGCTGCTGGAGCTGGGGGTGGAGCGGCTGAACTGTCTGCTGCTGACCCATTTCGACGCGGACCACGTGGGCGGCGTCCATCAAATTCTCAAGCGGCTGACCGTGGAGCAGGTGCTGGAAAGCCCCCTGTGCAGCCACAACAAGGACAGCCAGCAGCACCGCCTGGTGCTGAAAAAACACGGCGTTTCCCCCGACAAAGTGCGCTCCGCCGAGCAAATGCAGCTGGACGGGGTCAGTTACACCCTGCTGCCGCCTGGGAAGAAGCACTACGCCCAGGACGAGCGCAACAACGCCTCGCTGCTCATCCACGTCCGCCACGGCGGAAATACCTTCCTTTTCACCGGTGATGCGCGGGAGGCCCGCATCACCGAGTACCTGGACGGCGAGCCGGAGCGCTGCGACTGGCTGAAAATCCCCCACCACGGCCACTACCAGCGGACGCTGCCCCGGCTGCTGCACACGCTGACGCCCCGGTATGCCGTTATCACCAGCAGCGACGAACGACCGGAGGACCTGCGCACCGTAGACGCTCTGCGCCAGACAGGGTGCCAAATTGCCCTGACCCGCCAGGGGACGGTGGTCTACTACAGCGACGGGGAGGAAATTTTCACCGCCCAGTGAGCGTTCCCCATTTTACCGTTACATTTTGATAAAAGAAAGTCCGCCGCAGATGGAAACTCTGCGGCGGTTTTCTCTGTGAAAATCAGGCCATTAGGGACGTTTCAGGACATTTTTCAGCGGCTGCCACACCAGGAAGGTCAGCAGGGACCCCAGCAGCGAGGTGATGAGCTGGGTGACGGAGAAGGTGGTCTTGGCGACGGTCAGCGCCGCTTCCGGCAGACCGGAGGAAGGCCCCAGCAGCTGCAACACCAGCAGCACGATGGTGACAGCCATAAAAGCGGCCTTCACCACGGAGCCGACGGCCATGCCCAATATCAGGTTGACGTTGGTTTCCTTCTTCCGCACAAACAACCAGGTACACAGCACCAGCAGGAAGTTGCCGCCCATGATGCAGAAGGGGATTACCGGCATGGCGCTCATAACGGGGCTGCCGGTGATGAGCCAGGAGGTGATGGGGGTGATGAGGGACAGGGCGGTGGCGCTGGCCAGTCCGCAGGACAGGACCGCGATGAGCAGGACGCAGTTGACAATGGGGCCGGTGATGTACACCGAGGTGTTTTTGAAAAACTGACTGATGACGGCCAGGGCCAGCAGCAGAGCGGTCCGGCACAGGATACGGGTTCTCTCGTTCATTTTTCTCTCTCCTTTTTACGAGCTTCGCCCATTATACCACGGAATCGGGGATGATTCCATGCCATTCCGCCGAAAAACGCCACAGGCGGACAGCTCTTTTTGTCCATCCCTCCAAATCTCCAGCAAAAAATTCTTCGACATTCGGAAAACAAACAAAAAACACATTGTATTTTTTATATCTTTGTGCTATGATGGTAGCCGTGAGACAGGCGTGCGATGACCCTCCCTGCGGCGGGCCAAAAAGGAACGTCAAAAGGAGATGCTTTATTAAGATGAAAAGAATCGGTATGCTGACCTCCGGCGGGGACTGCCAGGCCCTGAACGCCACCATGCGGGGCATTGCCAAAGCCCTCTATCAAATGTACGGCGACGAGGTGGAGATCATCGGCTTCCTGGATGGCTACAAGGGCCTGATGTACCAGAATTACCGGGTGCTGACACCCTTGGACTTCTCCGGCATCCTGACGGTGGGCGGCACCTTCCTGGGCACCAGCCGCCAGCCCTTCAAGCTGATGCGGGAGCCGGACGAGAACGGACTGGACAAGGTGGAGGCCATGAAAACCACCTACCGTCAGATGAAGCTGGACTGCCTGTGTGTGCTGGGGGGCAATGGCTCCCAAAAGACCGCCAACCTGCTGAGCCAGGAGGGGCTGAACGTCATCGGCCTGCCCAAGACCATCGACAACGACCTGTGGGGCACCGACATGACCTTCGGATTCCAGAGCGCGGTAGATGTGGCGACCAACGCCTTTGACTGCGTCCACACCACCGCCGCCTCCCACAACCGCTGCTTCATCGTGGAGGTTATGGGCCACCGGGCGGGCTGGCTGACCCTGAACGCGGGCATCGCCGGCGGCGCGGACATCATCCTCATCCCGGAGATCCCCTACGACATCAACTATGTGGTCGAGGCCGTCCGGCGGCGCAACAGACGGGGCCGGGGCTTCACCATCATCGCCGTGGCCGAGGGCGCTATGAGCAAGGACGATGCCAAGCTGAAAAAGAAGGAGTACAAGCGCCGGGTGGCCGATATGCTCAAGGTCTACCCCTCCATCTCCTATGAGATCGCCGACCAGATCAAGGAGGCTACCGGGCAGGAGTGCCGGGTCACTGTCCCCGGCCATATGCAGCGGGGCGGCCAGCCCAACGCCTACGACCGGGTGCTCTCCAGCCGTCTGGGGACTTATGCCGCCCTGATGATCGACCGGGGCGAGTTCGGCAAGATGGTCTCCATCAGCGACCGCACCGTCACCAGCGTTCCTCTGTCCGAGGTGGCGGGGAAGCTCAAGGTGGTGCCGCTGGACAACGACATCATCACCGAGGCCCGGATGCTGGGCATCTCCTTCGGCGACCAGTAATTTACAGATACGCGCAGACGAAAGCGCCCGGACCGCTTGGCCCGGGCGCTCAGTATTTCTGTGCTATCGTTACAAAATCACCTTGAAAACCAGCAAAAAGACCCCAAGCACCATCAGACAGCCGCCGATGACCCGGTGAAGGGTGCGGCTGTCGGCGCGGTTGGCGTACCTGGCGGCGAACCAGGCCCCCACCAGGGCGGACAGGGCGCAGATAATCAGAGGGACCCAGCGGACGGAGCCGTACATGGCGAAGTGGGAGATCGACCCCACCAGCGCCAGAAAGGTCATAATAAACACGCTGGTGCCCACGGCGGTTTTCAGCTCGTAACCCAGCAGGGAGGTCAGCAAGAACAGCATCATCATCCCGCCGCCGGCCCCGGAGAAGCCGCAGATGGCCCCCACAATGGCCCCGGAGATGATGGACAGCACCCGCCGGGTGAAGTTGTCCTGATAGTGGCCGCTGTTGATGGGCTGTTCGCCTTTGTCCCGGAGGAAGTTGAAGCCCAGCAGGACGGGAAACGCCACGGAAACCAGGCTCAGGATGCTGTTATCCACGTTGGAGCTGACAAAGCAGCCCAGCACCGTCAGGAACAGGGCGGGGACCAGCAGCCACATACCGCTGCGAATGGCGATGTGCTTGTTTTTGGCGTAAGTACGGGCGCTGAGGCCGGAGGCCAGCACGTCGGAGGCCAGGGAGATGCCGATGGCCTCGAATGCAGGGAACCCCAGCAGGGTGATGAGCAGCGGGGAGATGATGGCGGCGGCGGACAGCCCGGCCAGCCCTGTGACCACGCCCGCGCTGAATCCGGCGATGAGATAGACAAAGATTTGAAACATGGTGGATGGCCTTCCAAAGCGTAAATTTGCAGTCGTAAACAGAGGTATTATATCACGAGGTCGGGCAGATGTATAGGGCGATTTGAGAAATCGTATCAGAAAATTTACAAATGCGGCAGACCGCAAATGATGATTTTCACCAGGTCCCTCCCCATTGTAAAACCGGCTCAAATATGGTATTCTACAAGCGAAGAAAATCGAAAACAGAGGAATAGCCATGAGCCTTTTGAAAAAAATCCAGTACAACGCCCCAGTGGTGCTGACCTTTACCTTTCTCTCTCTGGCGGCGCTGCTGCTGGACTTCGCTACCCAGGGGAAAAGCACCCAGCTGCTTTTCTGCGTCTACCGCTCCTCGCCCAAGGACCCGTTGACCTATGTGCGGCTGTTCGGCCACGTGCTGGGCCACGCCAGCGTCAGCCACTACATGAGCAACATGATGCTGTTCCTGCTGCTGGGGCCGATGATCGAGGAGAAGTATGGCAGCTTGCGGATGCTGGGGATGATTGCGGTCACGGCGCTCGTCACCGGTTTGGTGAACATCGCCTGCTTCCCCAACGTGGCCCTGCTGGGGGCCAGCGGCGTGGTGTTTATGCTCATCATCCTCTCCTCCATGGTGCGGATGGTGGACGGGAAAATTCCCCTGACCATGGTGCTGGTCGTTATCCTCTACCTGGGGCAGGAGGTCTATAGCGGCGTCGTGGCCCAGGACAGCATCTCCCAGCTGAGCCACATTTTGGGCGGCGTCTGCGGCGGCGGGTTCGGCTGGCTGCTGAACCGGCGCGGTCCCGACGAAGGGGACAACGGCGGTCAACAGACCGGCGGCGGTTTTGGCCGCTGGCGGGCAAAGCTGGCGGAAGCCTGGGAAAACTGGGGCGAGCGCCGCCGGGAGCGCAAACAGGCTCGGCAAAAGGCCAAACAGCAGGCCCCAAAAAAGAAAAAGAAGGAACGCAGCGGCCTGTTCGATCAGGACAAGACTGACGGCGTAAAATGGAACTGACAAGGAGGACAATATGGCGCTGATTCAAACCAATTTCTTTTCCAACAGTCTGGCCCGTGTGGTGCCGGTGACGGTGATCCTCCCCACGGACAAGCGCGCCTGGGACGACGCGCCCGACCGCCACGGGCGGCCCTACCAGACCCTTTACCTGCTCCACGGCATCTTTGGCGACAGCATGAGCTGGCCCACCAACAGCTGCATCCGGCGGTACGCTGAGGAACACGACCTGGCGGTGGTGATGCCCGCCGGGGAGAACGGCTTCTACCTGGACCACAAGGCGTCTTACGCCTTTTACGGGGACTTTTTTGGCCGGGAGCTGGTGGAACAGACCCGGCAAATGTTCCCCCTCTCCCATAAGCGGGAGGACACCTTTATCGGCGGCCTCTCCATGGGAGGCTACGGCGCGCTGCGCACCGGCCTCAAGTACCGGGAGACCTTCTCCGCCATCGCCGCGTTCTCCTCTGCCCTGGTGATGGAGGACAACCGCAGCAAGGTCTATGAACCGGGCATCATGGTGGACCGGGCCTATTCCGAGAGCTGCTTTGGCGACCTGGACCAGGCCATGGAAAGCGACGAAAATCCCCTGTGGCTGGCGAAACAGGCCGTTGAGCGGGGGGAGCGGCTGCCCGCCCTCTACATCTCCTGCGGCGAGCAGGACAGTTTGCTGCCCAACAGCCGGGCCTTCGTGGAGGACCTGCGGCAGCTGGGGGTGGAAGTGACCTTTGAGACCGCCCCCGGCGGCCACGAGTGGGACTTCTGGGACAGCCAAATCAGGCACGTCATCGAGGACTGGCTCCCGCTGGAATCCAAAGAGGAATACGACTTCCACACTTTGGTCAGCCGGAAAAACACCGGCTCCTTCAAGTGGGACGAGATGGGCGACCAGCCGGAGGGCGTCGCGCCGTTCTCTGTGGCGGACATGGAGCTGAAAAACCCGCCGCAAATCGCCGAGGGGCTGAAAGAGTACCTGAACGATGCCATTTTGGGCTACACCGGTCCCACGGAGGACTACTTCGCCAGTGTCCAGCGCTGGATGGAGCGCCGCCACGGGTTCCGCCCGGAACAGGATTGGTTCGTTCCCTTCGCCGGGGTGGTCCCCGCCCTGAACCAGCTGGTGCGCACCTGCACCCAGCCGGGGGACAGCGTGCTGATTATGACGCCGGTGTACTACCCCTTCTACTCCGCTGTGGAGAACAACGGGCGAAAGCTGGTCAAGACCCAGCTGGTCCCCACAGGAGACCGATACGAAATCGACTTCGATGACTTCGCCGCCAAAGCCGCCCTGCCGGAGGTGAAGCTGCTGATTCTGTGCAGCCCTCACAACCCGGTGGGCCGGGTGTGGAGCCGGGAGGAGCTGGAGCGCATCGCCCAAATCTGCCTGGAGCAGAACGTGTTCATTGTCTCTGACGAAATTCACTTCGACCTGATTTTGCCGGGCTGCCAGCACACCTCTATGGGCAACCTGCCTCAGCCCTATCTGGACAACTGCGTCATCTGCACCGCCCCCAGCAAGACCTTCAACCTGGCGGGGATGCAGGCGTCTAACCTGCTGGTGCCAAACAAAAAGGTGCGGGAGCGGCTGCAACGGGATATGGGGTTCAGCCACCTGAACATTTTGGGGTATCAGGCTTGTCGGCTGGCCTATGACAAATGCGAGGGCTGGCTGGACGCGCTGCTGGTCCACCTGGACGGCAACCGCCAGATGGTGGAGGACTTTTTGGCCCAAAAGCTGCCCTGCCTGAAACCCTTCCGGCTGGAGGGCACCTATTTAATGTGGATCGACTGCCGGGCGCTGGGCCTGGACAAAAAGGCACTGGAGCAGTTCATGCAGCAGGAGGCCCGGTGGTTCTGCGACGAAGGGTACCTCTTCGGCCCAGAGGGAGAGGGCTTCGAGCGGCTGAATCTGGCCTGTCCCCGGTGGGTGTTGGAACAGGCGCTGGACCGGCTGGAGCAGGCAGTTCAGAAGCGGTTCCCGGCACTGACAAAGGACTAATTTATGGCGACGACCCCAGAATATGTCCTTTACGTTTGTGACCAAATCGCCGGAGTGGGGCAGGTGCGCTGCCGGAAGATGTTCGGGGAGTATATGGTTTATGTGAATGACCGCCCCGTGTTCACCGTCTGCGACAACACGGTCTATGTGAAGATGCTTGACTGTGTGAAAGACGAACTGGCAGCGGCAGAGTTGGACGCGCCCTACCCAGGGGCCAAATCCCACTATATTTTGGATATTGACGATAACGCTCTGGCGAAACGGGTAGCTGCTATACTAGCTGTAAATATCTCGCTCCCAAAACCCAGAAAGAAAAAGCAGAAAACAGGAGGAAAAACAACGTGAAAATCGTGATTTTAGACGGCTACACCGAGAACCCCGGCGACCTGAGCTGGGAGGGCCTGGCGGCGCTGGGCGAGCTGACGGTGCATGACTACACCCCCGACGACCCGGAAGAAATCGCCCGGCGCATTGGCGATGCCGAGGCGGTCTACGTCAACAAGGTCCCCGTGGGCCGGTGGGTGATGGAACAGTGTCCCAACCTGACCTACATCGGCGTGCTGGCCACCGGGTACAATATCATCGACGTCGAGGCGGCGAAGGAGCGGGGCATCACCGTCACCAACGTCCCCGGCTACAGCACTCCCGCCGTAGCCCAGATGACCCTGGCCCTGCTGATGGAGGTGACCTGTCATGTGGGCCACCACGACCAGGCTGTGAAAGAGGGCCGCTGGTGCAGTTGCCGGGACTTCTGCTTCTGGGACATGCCCATCGTGGAGCTGGCGGGCAAGACCATGGGCATCATCGGCTTCGGCAGCATTGGCCGGACCGTGGGCCGTCTGGCCCGCGCCCTGGGGATGAACGTGCTGGCCACCGGCTCCCGCCCCTGCCCAGAAGGGGAGGCTATCGCCACCTATGTAGACCTGGACACCCTGCTGGCCCAGGCGGACGTGATCTCCCTCCACGCGCCGCTGTTCCCCTCCACCCACCACATCGTCAACGCTGAGAACATCGCCAAGATGAAGGATGGGGTCATTCTGCTGAACACCGCCCGGGGGCCGCTGGTGGACGAACAGGCCCTGGCCGACGCGCTGAACAGCGGCAAGGTGGCCGCCGCCGGGCTGGACGTGGTGGAACACGAGCCGATGCTGCCAGACAACCCCCTGCTGACGGCGCAGAACTGCGTCATCACTCCCCACATCGCCTGGGCTTCGGTGGAGGCCCGCCGCCGACTGATGGACATCGTGGTGGAGAACCTGCGGCAGTTCCAGGCGGGGACGCCGCAGAATGTGGTGAGCTGAGCAATTTGCAATCAGCGGTTTGCATAATTGTATTCCGCTTGCAAAATTTCCGAAAAGTGACGAAAATCGGTTTTCTTTTCCCGAACGGGGTGTTATAATGTGGCCGCCGGGGTTCTCAGGCCGCTCTTAGGGAGGCGGATGGGGACCTGCCGGTCCACGTCAGCCCAATAGGGAGGATCATTATGGAAAACAAAGAGAACACAACGACTGTCCTGCTGGACGAGGACGAAGCCGGGAGCAAGGACCGCTTCCCGCTGGCCTGCTACGCCAACCGGGAGCTGTCCTGGCTGCAATTCAACGAGCGGGTGCTGGAGGAGGCTGCCACGAGTGACAACCCCCTGTGCGAGCGGCTGTCCTTCGCCGCCATCTTCCAGAGCAACCTGGACGAATTTTTCATGGTGCGGGTGGGCACCCTCCATGACCAGCTGCCCATGAACATCCGGGAGAACAAGACCGGCATGACCGCCCAGGAACAGCTGGACGCGGTGCTGGACAAGGTGCGCACCGACTTGGAGCGGAAGGATTGGGTTTACAATGAGCTGATGGAGCAGCTGCGGCCCCACGGCGCGGAGATTTTAAATTTCTCCCAGCTCAACGAAGGAGAGCGGCGGTATCTGGAGACCTACTTCATGGAGGAGGTGCAGCCCCTGCTGTCCCCCCAGATCATCGGCTCCAAGCAGCCATTCCCCTTCCTGAACGGCAAGGATATCTATGCCGTGGTCTCCTTAAAGACCAAAAACAGCAACGAGCGGCTGGGTATCATCCCGTGCAGCAACCGAGTGCTCCGGCGGCTGGTGCCCATCCCCGGCGAGGGCTATCGGTATATCCTGATGGAGGATCTGATCCTGCACTTTGCCCCCCGCATCTTTGAGCGGTATCGCATCGTCAGCAAGGCGCTGGTGCGCATCCTACGCAGCGCGGACATCAGCATCGACGACGCCATCAACGACATGGACGACCGCCACGAGGATTACCGCGGGAAGATGGAGAAGATGATCCGCACCCGCCGCCGCCTGTGTCCCATTAAGATGGAGTACCACGGCCTTATCGAGGAGGAGGTCATCGACACCGTCTGCAAGTATCTGGATATGCCCAGGAAGCAGGCGTTCCCCTCCGCCGCGCCGCTGGACCTGTCTTTCCTGTTCCAGCTCCAGGACGACTTGCGGGACAAAAAGGAGCTGTTCTATTCCCGGCGGACCCCCCAGCCGTCCCCGGCCGTGGACCGGTACCGCCCCATGGTGGAGCAGATCAAAGAGCATGACGTGCTGCTGTCTTACCCCTATGAGAGTATGCAGCCCTTCCTGCGGATGCTGCTGGAAGCCTGCCACGACCCGGCGGTAGCCTCCATCAAGATGACCCTCTACCGGGTAGCCCGGAACAGCCGGGTGGTGGACGCCCTGTGTCAGGCGGCGGAAAACGGCAAGGAAGTGGTCGTACTGGTGGAGCTGCGGGCCAGGTTCGATGAGGAGCGGAACATCGAATGGTCCCGCGTGCTGGAGGACGCCGGGTGCCGCATCATCTACGGACTGGACGGCATCAAAATCCACTCCAAGCTGTGCCTCATCACCCGGAAGGAGGGCGACCAGGTCAGCTATATCACCCAGTTCGGCACCGGCAACTACAACGAAAAGACATCCAAGCAGTACACCGACCTGTCCCTGATGACCGCCAACCAGGACCTGGGCCGGGAGGCAGCCATCGTGTTCAACAGCCTGTGCATGGGCCAGGTGGTGGAGAACATGGAACACCTGATGGTGGCCCCCCACTGTCTGCAAAACAAGCTCTGCGACCTGATCGACGGGGAGATCGCCAAGGCCCAGGCGGGCCAGGCGGCCTATATCGGCGTCAAGTGCAACTCGCTCACCGATAAGGTGCTTATCGACAAGCTCATCGAGGCGTCCCAGGCCGGGGTGAAGGTGGAGATGGTCATTCGCGGCATCTGCTGCATGGTGTCCGGTATCCCCCACTACACCGACAACATCCGGGTGGTCAGCATCGTGGGCCGTTACCTGGAGCACGCCAGAATCTACCTCTTCGGTCAGGGAGACGAGGGACGGGTCTACATTTCCTCGGCGGACTTCATGACCCGCAACACCACCCGCCGGGTGGAGGTGGCCGCCCCCATCTACGACCCCGCCCTGAAAGAGCGCATCCGGGGCCTGTTCCGCACCATGATGAACGATAACGTCAAGGCCCGCGCTCAGCAGTCCGACGGCACCTATCAGCGGCCTGTGGTCAAGGGGGAGAAGCTGAATGCCCAGGAATATTTCTTCGCCCAGGCGTACCAGGCGGCGGAGAAGGTGCTGCCCCCGCGCGGGGTCCCCACCGCACCCCACGCCGCCGCTGTGCCGGTAATGGCTCCGGCGGAGCCGGACCCCACCGTAGAGGAACCTGTTCCCGTGGATGCGGAGCCGGTGGCGCAGCCCGCCGCGGAGAAGCCGAAGGCTGCCGCAGAAGAACCTGCTGCCACTCAGCCGGCGGAATCTGCCCCCGCAGAGCAGCCGGAACCGGTGAAGAAGCCCGCCTCCTACCAGCCAGCCTATCGCCCTGCCCGCGCCAAAGAGGAGCGGCCCATCGGTCTGTCCCGGCTGGCGGCGTTCTTCGGCTTGGGGAAAAGAAAATAAGGCAGCGCTCGCTTATTCAAAGTTTCTTCTTATTTTCTTTGCAATTTGTCCAACAATTCGCTCCCCGTTTTTGTTATTGTATAGGCACGGGGAGCGAACAGGGCAACGCAAACCGCACAACAACGCTTTTTCATTTTTTCTCCTTTCTTTTCTTTCTTTTCTCTCTTTCTCAAAAAAGGGAGCGTTGCAGAACCAAAAACTGCAACGCTCCTCTTTTTTGCGCATGGCCGGAAAGCAAAGTGAAAAACCAGCCCCATACGCGCTGGCAGCTGTGGCTTCCTCGTATGTCCCTGCCCGGAAAGGCTGGCTTCTCCTGTCAGCGTTTTAACCTGTTCTTCCACTCTGAATTTAACGCAAGTGCCAGTTGACCATCTCATTCCTATGTCGTATATTGGCCTTGCTTGGAATTATTATTGTTCACTTAATACTCTAAAGCAAAAGCAAGGTTAGGCTCCCCTCTTTCAAGTGCCTAACCTTCGCTTTTTTGGGGGGAGCGTTCTGCAACGCCCTCAAAACCCGACTGCAACAGGTGCAGCCGGGTTACGGGGGGAGGTGAAAGCTATGTTGGAATCAAAGTTGGAATCAGCAGGAAAACCGCGCTCAGCTGGCCTGGGGCAGCAGCTGGGCCTTTTCCAGCGCGGCGCGCACTGCCTTGCCCAGGCCGGTGGCCACGACCATTTTGGCCAGGTCCGCGGGGATGAAGGGGAACACGCACAGGGTCAGCGCGGACCACAGCGGGGTCTGAGACTGGAACATAAACCAGGCGGTGCCCAGCGCGTAAGCGATGGCGGTGCTGACCACCATGGCCAGGAAGGTCCAGACGGGCTGCGCGTTGGTGCGCTCCAGCACGATACCGGAAATCAGGGTGATGAAAACGAAGCCCACCAAGTAGCCGCCGGTGGGACCGGCCAGCTTCGCCAGGCCCCCGGTGTAACCGGAAAAGATGGGCATCCCTGCCGCGCCCAGCAGCATGTAAACCAGGTAACTGATGGTGGCGCCCTTGGCTCCCAGCAGATAGACAGTCAGATAGAGGACCAGATTGGTGAAGGAGATGGGGATCGGCCCGATGGGAATGGACATGGGGCCTAAAATGCACATCAGCGCCGCCATCAGCGCACAGGTGGTCAGTTGGTAGACAGTGGATTTCTGTTTCATGGTAGTAACTCCCTTTTCCGGGCCGCGCCCGTTCTTTTCGTCCCTTATCATACAGGACGTCAGGGCATTTGTCAACCATAAATTTAACTCGGTTGACAATTGTTTTTCACCGCTCCAGCAGCCGGAAAATCAACCGCTGTTCCTCCCGGCTCTCCTCCGCCAGCGACAACAGCAGCTCCCGGAGGGCGGGGTCGGACACAGTCTCTGCCGCCTGGCGGTCCTCCAGCTCCGCCCGCTGACTGGCCTGGTACAGTTTCCGCAGTCCGGTGCGCAGGTCGCTCCACTGCCAGGGCCGCGTTCTTCCCGCCGGGAAGTACCACCCGCCGGAGGCCAGAAAGAGCGCTGCCGCCAGCCGCTTCGCCCGGTGATAGGCCTGACAAGACAGCCGCACCAGCGCGGAGCCGTATCCGTAGGACGCGGCCAATCCCTGACAGCTCCGCCACCGACGCAGCTCCTCCTCCACTCGCCGCCGCAGGTAGGCCCCATTCTCTCCCGCCGCGGGTTCCCCCGCCGGGCAGACGGGTGTTTTTGCCTGTATGACCTCCACCGGGCAGGCGTTCTCCGCGGGGGCCACCCGTTTCCACACCCGCGCAAATCGCGCCGGGTCTAAGGCCCGTTCCAGCGCTTCATTCATCTTGTTTCCTCCGTTCTCCCGGATGGGCGTCTCTTCCCCATTTTATGCAAAAAAAGACGGCGAAGTGACAGCACTCCCCGGCGACACAAAGGCGACAGATTTCAGATTGAGTATGGAATCAGGCTGTGGTATTATAATAGAAAAGAATAAATTTTTCACGCATACCCCACAGAAGGAGCCAATCCCATATGAAAATCGCAATCGTGACCGGGGCCTCCAGCGGCCTGGGCAGAGAGTTTGTACGGCAAATCGACCAGAGTGAAACCCTGGACGAAATTTGGGTCATCGCCCGGAGAGAGGAGCGGCTGAAAAGCCTTTGTGGGCAGTCCGCCGCCGCCATCCGCCCCGTTCCCCTGGACCTGACGGAAAAAGAGTCGTTCCAAAAACTGGAGCAGCTGCTGCAAGCAGAGAAACCCGATGTGCGGATTTTGGTCAACGCGGCTGGCTTTGGCAAAATCGGCGCGTGGAAGGACATCGCCCAGGCGGACGCGGACGCCATGATCGAGTTGAACTGCCGGGCGGCGGTAGATATGACCCAACTGGTGCTGCCGTATATGCAAAAGGGGGCGCGGGTGCTGGAAATCTGCTCCACCGCCGGGTTCCAGCCCCTCCCCTACTTGGGCATTTACGCCGCCTCCAAAGCCTTCCTCTACCGGTACAGCCGCGCCCTCCGGGTGGAATTGTTCGGGGAGGGTATCAGCGTCACAGCGGTCTGCCCCTACTGGATCAAGGACACGGAATTTATCGGAACGGCTCAGAAAACCAAGAACAGCGCCTATATCCGACACTTTCCCCTGGCCTCTAAAGAGAAGAACGTGGTGCGGCTGGCGCTGCGGGACGCAAAGCTGCGCCTGCCGGTGTCCACGCCGGGGGTGGTCTGTACTCTGCACCGGGTCGCGGCGAAATTCATCCCCAGCGAGGCCATGATGGGCCTCTGGGCGCTGATTCGGAGAATTTAAGCCGGGTTTCTTATGATAAAAAGGGCGAAATACCTCTTTTCCCGGCCCTCCAAATCTGGTAAAATGTCAGATAAAGATGATTCTCTTGTCGGATATCCCTTTGCATCTGTTTTAACACGCCCTTGCGTTGTCAGATTGCATTTTTATATGTGTAGGAGCAGCCCTCGGCCGCCCGGAAAACCGCGCTCTTGACACGGACGGTCACGGGCCGCCCCTACAGGTGTGCGGTAACACTTCCGAATAAAGCTGTTGGAGGCAAAAGGGATATCACATTACCTTTGATAGAAAGGACGCATCGCCATGTCATCCTCCCCCACGCTCTGGCAGCCCATGACCGCCGACCTCCCCGTGCTCTCCACCATCCACAACCTGTCCGCCGCCTTTCGGACGGACACGCCGGGGGTTCTCGGCGTGCAGGTGCGGGGCAAGCTGCCTGAAGGCCAGCTGGTGCTGGTGGCCGCCTCCCGGCCCCACAGCCGGTACTGGTATTGCCCCATCGACCCGGCGCAGGAGAGCTTTACCGTCTCCATGGAGGGATTCGGCGGCGCGCTGGCCTCCTGCGGGGACGTGGACTGGACCCTCTCTCTGGGGCGGCGCACCAAAAACGGCGTGGTCCTCTACCCCCTCAGGCAGAACGGCGACAAGAACTATGTCCGTTGGCTGGACACGTTTTTCTGCGATGACCGGCGGCGGTACGCGCCGACCGCTGGGACATTCTCCCACCAGGGCGTGGACTACTCCGTTCTCCCCCACTATTTGGGCAAGCAGTACAGCCTCTTCCTGTCGGTGTGTCCGACGGAGAACTGTTACGATCAGCAGCTGGCCTGCCGTCTCAGCGCGTTTACACGGGAGGACGACGCCATCCGTCTGGCCGTCACCTGCCCGGACACCATGGAGCAGCCGGAGGGCTTTTCCTTTCACGATACCGATTCCGACCGGCCTGCCACGCTGTTCTTCCCCGGCCAGTCCCAGGGAACTTTTTCCGAAACCCACACCGTCGAGGTGCGTATCCCCTTCTCCGCTCTGGCGGGGCTGTCCGGCCAGGTGGAGCTGACCTGTGTGTTCCGCCGGGAGGGGAATCTGCTGCTGCGCTGCCCGGTGCGGCTGGCAGAGCCGGAGTTGGCCACGGAGCTGCAATCCCGTTGGGAATCCCTCCCGTTTTTCACAGGAGAGGCTCAAAACTGTTACCTTTCGGTGGACCCTGACCACAAGCTGGTGCTGGACTTCGCCGCCGAGGACCCCGGCGTTCAGCGTCCCGGCTGCGCCACTCTGGAGGAATACCTCTCCGGTCCCCTGCGGCGGGAGCAATACTACGTCACCGCGCTCTCTCAGCCCAGCGGGGACTGGCGGTGGAACCTGCTGCTGCCCAGTCTGGACTTGACTGGCGCGAACGAGGCGCTGTTGTGTCTGGAAAAGGCGAAATCCTCTCTGCGGTGCCTGTGTCCGGTCACGCTCTGCCCCGCGGAGAGAGGCGGGACGCTGGCTGTCGCTGACCTCTCCGGCCTTCCGGCCCTGCTGGAAAATTGCCTTTCCACCAACTGGCTGGTCACGCTGGCCCTTCGGCAGGGGGACCGGTTCTGGTATCTGCCGGTGCTGGACCCACTGCACACCTTTTACACCTCCCGCACCTTCCCCACGGCGTTCAGCTTTGCCTCCGACCTGGAGCGCAGCCCGGTGGGGGAGACCCTGTTCGCCGGTCATCCGGTGGAGGGCTGCCCCCATTGGACGCGGAACTACAACGGGCGGCTGTGCCTGATGGTCAGCGGAAAAAACCTGCGGTATATGTTCTCCTTCGCCTGCCGCGCCCAGCAGGGGCGGCTTCTCTTTGGCCGCCTGACTTTGAAAATCCAGTGCCCCAAAATCCATGGAGACTGGGTGGGTGTGGCGCTAACCCACCGCTACAAGCTGGAGGAGGACCGGCAGGACTACTTCTTCCCCTGCGCCACGCCAAAAGACCGGGGAGACTACTACGAAATGACGGTACACATCGATGTGCGCCGCCTGACCTTCTCACCCCTCTACTGGGACATCCGTGCCGTCTTTGAACGGGACGGCGTGCAGTTCTGGTCCCCCGTCAAGGCCTCCATCCGCTCTGGCGAAAAGGGGGATATGATGAAGGAATCCGGCCTGCGGCGGCTGTTCGTGGGAGACAGCGTGGTGCTGAACAAGGAGCAGCAGCTGTTCCTTTATCGGACGGTGAACAACCGCTTTGCCCTGGTCTGCCAGGAGCGCACCCCCTACAGCGGCTTTTGGTTCCGGCTCAAAGAGCGCATCGCGTTTCTGCTCTACCTGGTGTTCCGCAAGCGGCTGCGGAAAAAGAGCATCCTGCTGACCTACGAAAAATACTGCTGCATGGCCCAGGACAACGGCTTCTACTTCTTCCAGCACTGCATGGAACACAACATGGAGGCCCAGCTCAAGCGGAGCATTTACTTCGTCATCGACAAAAAGGCCACTGATTATCAGGAGAATCTGCTGCCCTACAAGGACCACGTCATTCAGTTTATGAGTCTGCGGCACATGGTCTACCTGCTGGCGGCCCGGCTGCTGGTCTCCAGCGATTCCAAGGCTCACGCCTACGCCTGGCGGTGCAAGGAGAGCATCATCCAGCCCTATATCGAGAAGAACAAAAAGCTGGTGTTCCTCCAGCACGGGGTCATCGCGCTGAAAAAAGTGGAGTTTTTCAGCTCCGGCACCAACGCCGTCAGCCTGTTCGTCACCTCCAACGACATGGAGCATGACATCATCATCAATGAGCTGGGCTACCAGCCCCAGGAGGTCATCATCACCGGCCTGGCCCGGTGGGACGTGCTGGAGGACCGCTCTGCCCAGATGGACCGGCGCACCATCCTCATCATGCCCACCTGGAGGAACTGGCTGGAGGAGGTCAGCGACCAGGTGTTCCGCGCCAGCGACTACTACCAGAACTATATGGCTCTGCTCAACTCCCCCCGGCTGGAGGAGTACCTTACGCGGTACGACCTGTATCTGAACTTCTACATTCACCCCAAGTTCCGGGAGTACCTGGGCAACTTCTCCATCTCCGCCGGCCGGGTGCGGCTGATCCCCTTCGGCTCCGAGCCGCTGAATCGGCTGATGATGGAGTGCAGCCTGCTCATCACCGATTATTCCTCCGTCTGCTGGGATGTGTTCTATCAGGCAAAGCCCGTCATTTTCTACCAGTTCGACGTGGACAAGTACAACGAGACCCAGGGGGCCTACATCGACTTGGAACACGACCTGTTCGGCGACCGGGCGGTGGACAACGACCAGTTGTTCGCCCTGATGGAGGAGTACGCCGCGAGCAGTTTCCAACTCAAACCCCAGTACGCCGAGATGCGCAAGTCCCTGTACAAGTATATCGACAAAAACAACAGCCAGCGGGTCTGTGACGAAATCCAGAAGCGAAACTGGTGACAGTTCCCGAATAGCCAGGGTCAGGCCCCAAAAGGACGCCTGACCCTGTTTTTTGCGAAAAAATTTCATTTTTAGACAATTTCAACGATGGAATCTCCTATATTGCGATATAAAATCTTTTTTCCCCTTGCATCTTGGGAGACAGATGTGTATAATCAAAAATGTAACGTTTTTTGCCCAAGACTAAAAAGAGGTATTGCATATGTTCCAAAAATTCCGTTCTTCGTTGGCCCTGCTGCTGGTTTGCGCCCTGCTGCTGACCTGTCTCCCTGCCCCCGCTCTGGCGGCGGAACTGGAGGAAGCGCAGACCGCTGCGGCGGAAACTGTCTCCGACGATACGACAGATACCGCCGGGGAGGAATCCGAGGCCGACGATGTGGAGGACGTTTCCGACCAGGCTGAGCCAGTTGCCGAGAAAGAGGACGCCTCCGGCCAGGAGGAATCCGAAGCAGCCGCAGAAGAAACCGTCTCCGACCAGGAGGTGGAGGAAAACACGTTTGCGGAGGAAGAAACAGAGCCGTCCTCTGACGCAGCCGAAGAAGCACCGGAGGAAGACCCGGAGGCTGCGGCGGAGACCACCTGGATTCGGGTCAGCGACCCCACGGAGATCGCCCACCTCATTCGGGACAACTGGAGCGATGACTACTTCCAGGAGGCCGTCATAGACACCCGCCGGAACCGGGTCACGGTGGACGGGGAATCCGCCGACCTCGACCAGGTGTTCGACGGCGTGACGGAAGCGGACGAGGACGAGCTGTATTCCTCCGCCGCCGCAGTGGAGGCGTATTTTGCGGACACCGCCTATGAGACTGAGGTGCAGTCCGGCGGAACGGTGTCCGTCACTGCACCCTACCAGACCTGCCGTATCCTTCTGACGGCGGAAACCCTGACCGAGGACTATGGCGCAGAGACGATCCTGGAATACAGCGCCTATGATGAGTACGTTCTGCAATTCGCCACGGCGGAGGACACCCAGGCCGCCTATGAGCAGCTGGTGGCCCGTTACGGTGTGGAGAACTGCTTTGTGGATCAGGTCATCACGGCGGACGACCTGTTCCTCTCCGACGGAGAGGATGAGACGACCTCTACTGCCTACTCTTGGGGCACCACTTACATGGGGCTGGACACCCTGAAGGCCGACGCGGACGCGGACGCCGAAACCGTGACGGTGGCCATCATCGACTCGGGCATCGACGCGGACCACGCCTTTTTTGAGGGGCGCACCATCACCGGGGACAGCTACGATTTTTTGGCGGGAGCCGATGAGGACCCCACCGAACTCTCTGACCCCTACGGCCACGGGACCCACGTGGCGGGGATCATTGTGGAGTGTACGCCGGACAACGTGGAACTGATGGTCTTGCGGATTTTGGACGATACCGGCAACAGCACCCTTGCGCTGGTCAAGACCGCCATGCAGTACGCCCTGGAGCACGGGGCCGACGTGATGAACCTGAGCCTGGGGGTATCCGGCGCCTATACCTACCTGGACAACATCATCCAGACCGTCTATGACGCGGGCATCCCCGTCTGCTGCGCCGCTGGCAACTACAGAACCGATGTGTGCTACCCCGCCAGCAACGAGCTGACCATCGCCGTCTCTGCCATTGATTCCAGCGGCACCTTTGCCAAGAGCTACTCCAATTACGGCGAGAAAATCGACTTCTGCGCGCCGGGTACATCGATCGTCAGCGCCCTGGCAGGGGGCGGCACTACCTCCAAATCTGGCACCTCTATGGCCGCAGCCGCGATGACCGCCGCGATCACCTACGTTATCACTGCCTGCCCTGACGCCACCGTGGAGGAGCTGTACACCGTCCTGCAAAGTTGCGTCACCGACCTGGGGGACACGGGTAAGGACAAGTATTACGGCTGGGGCTGTGTGGTCAACTTGGCCGGGATGTTTGACCTCTCCAAACTGGAGGTGACGCTCGAACTCTCTCAGGAGGAGTACACCTATAGCGGCTCCGCCAGGAAACCGACGGTTTCGGTGTTGTGCGGTGGCCTTACTCTGACCCAGGGGACCGATTATACAGTTTCCTACAGCAACAACACCGCCGTCGGCACTGCCACCGTCACTGTTACCGGCACCGGTGATTACACTGGCACTGCCGAAACAACTTTTACCATCGTTGAAACCGACCTCTCTAACTGCACCGTCACGCTGTCTCAGACCACCTGCACCTACAACGGCGCGGCGCAGAAGCCCACTGTCACCGTGAAAAACGCGGACGGCGACACCTTGACCCAGGGGACAGATTATACAGTTTCTTACAGCAATAACACTGCCGTCGGCACCGCCACTGTCACTGTTACCGGCACTGGAAATTACACCGGCTCTGCCACCGCGACCTTCACCATCAAAGCCCTGGCGACCCCGACTCTCTCCAGTGTCTCTAACACCACCTCCGGCGTAAAGGTCACATGGAAGGCCGTCACCGGCGCGGCGCAGTACCGGGTGTGCCGCAAAGCCTCTGGCGAGTCCAAGTGGACGCGGATCGGCGTAACCACCTCCACCAGCTATACCGACACCACCGCCGTCAGCGGCACCACCTATCAATACACCGTGCGTTGTCTCAGCGCGGACGGCAGCACCTATACCAGCAGCTATAACAGCACCGGGCTGCGCATCAAATATCTGACCGCAGGCAAGATATCCAGCCTGACCAACACCTCCAAGGGCATCACTGTCAAGTGGAGCAAGGTCAAAGGGGCCAGCGGCTACTATGTGTACCGCAAGACCTCCGGCGGCAGCTATAAGAAGATTGCCACTGTGAAAAGCGGTTCCACCGTCAGCTATAGTGATACCGCGGTCAAGAACAAAAACGGCACTACCTATGTTTACGCCGTCCGCCCCTATTACGGCAGCACTTTGGGCAGCTACACCGGCAAGACCACTGTTCGCCTGACCGGAGTGTGCATCTCCAGTCTGAAAAATGTGAAAACCAAAAAGATGACGGTCAAGTGGGGCAAAAACAGCAAGGCCACCGGCTATCAGATCCAGTATTCTACCTCCAGCAGCTTTTCCAGCTACAAGACTGTGACAGTCACCAGCTACAAGACGGTCAGCAAGACCATTTCCAGCCTGACCAAGGGGAAAAAGTATTATATCCGGGTGCGGGCCTATAAGACTGTCTCCGGGACAAAGTATTACTCCGCCTGGAGCAAAACGAAAAACGTGAAAATCTCCAAGTAAACAGCAGAAAAGAACCGCCATGCGCAAGCCTGGCGGCCCTTTTGCGAGTAAGGGGAGAAAATGGTTGACTTTTGCAGACGTTCTGACTACACTTGAGATAAGAAATTTTTAGAAAGGAAGCAATAAGCATGAAACACAACTGGAACCGTTTGACTGCGCTGATTTTGGCGCTGTCCATGTGTGTGAGCCTGCTGTCCGCGACGACGTGGGCAGCGGATGTGGAAACGGAAGCCGCCGTTGACGAGGTCGTGGCCGGGGAGACACTGGAGGCTGAGGAGGAACCGGAGGAGGAATCCGCCGGAGAAACCGAGGAGACCGTACCCGTTGCGGCTGAAGGACTGGAGGAGGAAGTCACGGTTTCCGCCGCAGAGGAGGAGAACGAGGACACGCAAGTTGACCCTTCTGTGGTTGACCTCTCCACCTATACCGTCACCGTTGCTGACACCACCTATACCGGCTCCGCACTGACCCCCGCCGTCACGGTCACTGACGAGGAGGGCAACATTCTGACCGGGGACACGGATTACACTGTCTCTTACAGCGACAACACCGATGCAGGCACCGGCACGGTCATCGTCACCGGCATAGGCAGTTACACCGGCGCCGCCACCGCTGAATTCACCATCGCCAAGGCCAGCCAGACTGTCACCGCCAGCGTCGGTTCCTCCAGCATCTATGCTGGGAAAACAACTACCATCACTGCCAGCACCACCGGCGACGGCACAATTACCTATACCTCGTCCGATACGTCTGTCGCCACTGTCACCAGCGGGGGCAAAGTCACCGGCAAAAAGCCCGGGACGGTGAAAATCACCGTCAAAGCCGCCAGCAGCGACAATTATAAGTCTGCCAGTAAAACGGTGAAAATCACCGTCAAGCTAAACAAGACCACCATTTCCAGCCTGACCAACACCAGCAAGGGTGTTACCGTCAAGTGGAGCAAGGTCACTGGAGCCTCCGGTTACTACATCTATCGGAACAACAAGCAGGTAAAGAAAATCACCAGCGGCAGCACTGTCAGCTACACCGACACCGGGGCCAAAACCAACGGCGCCAAGTACCAGTACAAGGTCTACGCCTACTATGGCTCTACGAAGAGCGCGGCATCCTCTGTAAAAACCACTTATTACGTTTCCGGGGTCAGCCTTTCCAGCCTGAAGAGCAGCGCAGCCAAGAAGATGACCGTCAAGTGGAAGAAAAACGCCAAGGCCAGCGGCTATCAAATTCAATATTCCACCAGCAGCAGTTTCTCCAGCTATAAGACGGCGTCCGTCAGCAAAGCGTCTACCGTCAGCAAGACCATTTCCAGCCTGACCGGTGGAAAGACCTATTATGTGCGGGTCCGGGCCTACAAGACCGTCTCCGGCACCAAGTATTACTCAGCCTGGAGCAGCAAAAAGAGTGTGAAAGTGAAGGGAAGCTCCAGTTCATCCAGCAGCTCCAGCACAGTGTATATCACAGAAACCGGGACAAAGTACCACCGCGATGGCTGCCGGTATTTGTCAAGCAGCAAAATTTCCATCAGCCGCTCTAAGGCCATTGCCCAGGGTTACACGGCCTGCTCGGTCTGTGATCCCTGACACGCAGGAGCGGGAACCAAATTCGTTTTCCAGCAAAACACGCAAAGAGGGGAGCGTTGCAGATTTTCTGTTCTGCAACGCTCCCGTTTGTTGCGAAATGTTCAGATGGGAATAATATACAATTGAAAAGTATCAAGGTTTGACAGGGAAACCTGTAAGTATTGTGACAAATTGTCAAGCTGTTGCATAAAATGCAACAGCTTATTTCTGTCTGGTTTTTCCAGAATTGGAACAAAAATGCAAAACTTCCGTTTTTCGTCTTTTTGCCCATTGTTTACAGTTTATTCACATATTCTTTTGTCTAAAAATCCATAATTTGTCCTCGTTTGCCCCCTTGAAAATTTGAATAAATCTGATAAAATAAGCGTGTTCGCCCTTAGAGGCGACATTTCACCGCACTTTTGACGAAGGAGAACCAACATGGAACTGACACGGGAAAAGGCGCTGTCCTTGATCCTCAGGGCGTACAGTCCCTGCTACGACTTGGCGTATGTGGACGAGAAGGAGGCCCCGCTGGTGGCCACCGCCGCGTTCCACGAGCACGACACTGGCTATGTGTTGACACAGCGGGCCACAATGTGGACGGCTGACCGCCACGAATATGTCTACCTGTTCTCTGTGCCTCACCTGACCCTGGAGTTGTACCAGTCCTGTCTGGCAAAGGCCCGCGAATTGGGCGAGCCGCTGGTGGACCCCGCGCCGGGCCACATGAGTACCAACATCGTGGCGCTGTTCCTCTGCGACAGCGCCGACGAGGACGCGGTCAAGGCGCTCAGGAAGTGCCATATCCAAAAATGTTTTCAATTTTCGCTGCGTGGCTGGATGGAGGTTCACACGGCCCTGGTCGAACTGGGGAAGGATTCCTTCACGGCCAACTTCGCCGGTCATAACACAGCGAAATTTTTGAAAAATGTGCTGCATCCCAAGGTGCGGCGCAAACCATTTCCCTATCGAAAGAAAGTAAGGAGTGTAGAAAAACCATGAATTCACTGGTACTTCTGATCATCGGCATCGCCGTTTTGGTCTGCGGCTACATTTTTTACGGCGGCTGGCTGTGCAAGCAGTGGGGCGTTGGTGAAACCGATGAAGAGACCCCTGCGCACACCATGGAAGACGGCGTAGACTACGTCCCCGCCAAAGCCCCCGTACTGATGGGCCATCACTTTTCCTCCATTGCTGGCGCCGGCCCCATCACCGGCCCCATCAACGCCGCCGCGTTTGGCTGGCTGCCTGTCACCCTTTGGGTGCTGATCGGCGGCATCTTCTTCGGCGGTGTGCATGATTTCGGCGCCCTGTTCGCCTCCGTGCGGCACAAGGGCCAGTCCATCGGTGAGATCATCGCCACCACCATGGGCCGCCGTGCCAAGCGCCTGTTCCTGATCTTCGCTTACCTAACCCTGGTTCTGGTGGTGGCCGCTTTCGCCTCCATCGTGGCCGGCACCTTCGCTGCCACCGTGGACGAGACCACCGGCCTCATCGACAAGGCCGCCTCCGCCTCCGCCGCTTCTGTGGCTATGATCTCCCTGATGTTCATTGTGGTCGCCATTCTGTTCGGCTTCCTGGTCTATCGCCGGGGCGCTTCCATGGGCGTCTGCACCATCGTCGGCATCCTCGCCATCTGCGTCTGCATGGGCGTGGGCATGAACTTCCACCCCATCTACCTGACCAACTCCACCTGGATGATCATCATCGGCATCTACATCGCCATCGCTTCTGTGGCTCCTGTGTGGATCCTGCTCCAGCCCCGTGACTACCTGTCCTCTTTCCTGCTGTACGCCATGCTGGCCGTGGCTCTGGTGGGCGTCATCGGCGCGCACCCCTCCATGGATGCCATGCCCATGTTCGGCGGCTTCAACGTGAATGGTTCTTATCTGTTCCCCGTTCTGTTCACCACCGTGGCCTGCGGCGCCATTTCTGGTTTCCACTCCCTGGTCTCCTCCGGCACCACTTCCAAGCAGCTGGACAAAGAGACCGACGCCAAGCCCATCGCCTACGGCGGTATGCTGCTGGAGTGCGTGCTGGCCATCCTGACCCTGTGCGCTGTCGCTTACTCCTATAAGGTCAACGGCGGCACCCTGGACGGCCTGGGCGCTGTCGGCATCTTCGCCGGCGGTATCTCCAAGATGGTCGCCACCATCCCCGGCCTGGCTGGGGCTGAGGGTATCCTCTACAAGCTGCTGAGCCTGGCTTATTCCGCTTTCTGCCTGACCTCTCTGGACACCGCCACCCGTCTGGCCCGCTTCATGTTCCAGGAACTGTGGGTCGATGAGGGCGAGGAGCCTACCGGCTACAAGAAGGTCCTGTCCAACACCTATGTCGCCACCATCATCTCCGTGGTGCTGGGCGTCGGCCTGGGCATGACCGGCTACGCCAAGATTTGGGGCCTGTTCGGTGCTGCCAACCAGCTGCTGGCTGGCCTGGGCCTGCTGGCCGTCGCCACCTGGCTGGGCAACATCGGCAAGAACAACAAGATGTTCCTGTTCCCCATGGGCTTCATGCTGGTCGTCACCATTTGCAGCCTGCTGCTGACTATTAAGACCCAGTTCGGTCTCATCACCGCCGGCGGCGCTGACTGGGGCCCCTACGCCCAGGTCATCATCGCCTGTCTGCTGGTGGTCCTGGCCGTCATCCTGGCGATTGAGGGCATTCAGACCCTGACCAAGCAGGCGAAGGCGAAAGCCTGAACCTCGGCTTGACACAACTCCCTTCCTTCCCACGGAAGTTTGGGCGGTATCCGAAATGGATACCGCCCCTTTTGTTTGGCTGTGGGTTTGTGTTGTAGTTGCAAATGGGGCTTGAATCAGCCCTATTTTCTGCGGGAAATTCCTCGTCACGCCTTTATGTGGCGGCGGAGGGGTAATTGCACATTGCACATTTCTAATTGCTCATTGTTCCCTGTGCCGCCCGAATCCCAGCAGCCGCCAGAAACCGCCCAGCAGCATGATAATGACCAGCGCCACCAGCACGCCGGTCACGCCGCCGCCGAAGTCGATCCACACGTCCCGGACGGAGCCGTTGCGGTTGGCTACGTAGGTTTGCAGGGTTTCATCCATGTTGGCAACCAGCAGCACCAGAAACAGCGGCCAGCTGATGTGGCGGATGTAGTGCCGGGTGTAGACCCGAAGGCAGAGGGTGAACCAGAAGGCCAGCAGCGCATATTCCGCGAAGTGGGCCAGCTTGCGCACCACCGCCTCGGTCAAAGACAGCCCAATGGGGGACAGGCAGCGGTTGAGCAGGGCAGTGACCTCCTGGCTTCGGAGCGAGGAAGCTGCGCCGATTTCCAGAGAGTTGGAAAAGATGAACACCGTGGTGCCGACGGCAAAAAACGTAAAAACCACGCGGAACAGCAGCAGTAAAAAGCGCGCAAGGGCGGAAGGGCGTGAGCCAGCCATAGGAAAAGTCCTTTCTGTGAAGTGCGGGCCGGGAGGCCCTGGGTGGATGCGTTATATGACTTGCATTATATCCGCTGAAACGGGGGAAAACAAGTCCCCATGGACGAGGAAGGCATTTTTTTCATGAAATTTTAACGGATGAATTTCAGGTTGTCATTTGGGTGGTTTTCTGCTACAATCAAAGCATCATTAGCAAGAGGAGCAACGGTATGGGTATCTCACAGGAAAAAATCGACCGCATCAACGCCCTGGCCCGCAAGAGCAAGGTCGAACCTCTGACGGCGGAGGAGAAAGCGGAGCAGGCCGCCCTGCGGCAGGAATATGTGGCGGCGGTGCGCACCTCCCTCCGGGGGCAACTGGACAACACCTACGTCGTGGACTCTAAAACCGGGGAGAGGTTAGGCGTCCGGGAGGCCAACCGCAAGGCCCATCAGCAGGGAAAACCCGGTGTGAAAATCAAATTGAAATAAGCGCGAACGAAAAACAAACCCTCCGTCCGTATGACCGGGCAGAGGGCTTGTTTTTAAGGAAGGAATATAATGAAAAAGAGAGAGGCACAATCAACAAGAGGGAGATTCATTGATTGCTTGTATGTATCTTAGCACAGCCCGCTCCGGAATGTTTGAAGGGTTTGCAAAGAAAATATGAATCTTTTGTGAATGTTGCGTTTTGTCGCCATGCTGTCCCGTTGGGAGGAAATTTATGCAAAAAACGGTTTTGATTACCGGCGCCAGTCGTGGCATCGGCGCGGCGACGGCCCGCCGCTTCGCCCGGGAGGGCTGGCGGGTTGCCGTCCACTACCACCGCTCAGAGGAGAAGGCCCAGGCCCTGTGCCGAGCGCTGGAACCGACGGCGTTCCCCGTCCGGGCGGACGTTTCCAGCGCCGAACAGGTGAACGCCATGGTGGAAACTGTGCTGGACGCTTTCGGCCAGTTGGACGCGCTGGTGTGCTGCGCCGGGATCGCCCTGCCGGTGGGCCTGCTCCAGGACTGCACTGATGAGGACTGGGCGCGGGTGTTCGCCGTGGACGTGAACGGGGTGTTTTACCCCGTTCGGGCGGTGCTGCCCCACATGATCCGCCGCCAGGCGGGACGCATCATCACCGTGTCCTCCATGTGGGGGCAGGTGGGCGGTTCCTGCGAGGTGCCTTACTCCGCCGCCAAGGGTGCGGTCATCAGCTTTACGAAAGCTCTGGCCAAGGAGATCGGCCCCAGCCACATCACCGCCAACTGCATCGCCCCCGGCGTGATTCAGACAGATATGCTCGCCGAGTTCTCCCAGGAGACGCTGGACGGCCTGGCAGAGGACACTCCCCTGGGGAGGCTGGGAACGCCGGAGGATGTGGCGAACCTGGCCTGTTTTCTGGCGGGGAAGGAGGCCGGATTTATTACCGGTCAGGTGTTTGGGGTCAACGGGGGCCTTGTCTGCGGGGGATAACGCTGCATCCCAGAAAAAGTTGCGCCGGGGCGCAAAAAGCGGTACAATAGACGCACCACAGAAACGGAGGCTGCCGCCATGGACGTCATCACACGCCACCAGCTCCGCCCGGAGCATTTGAACCACCATAACACCCTCTACGCCGGTCAAATCATGGATTGGATGGCGGAGGCCGCCTTCATCGCCACCGCCCAGCTGCGCCGCCGCACCGACCACATCGTCATGGCCGGGGCGGAGAATATCCGCCTGCTGCGGCCCATGGTGCCGGGAGAGATCCTGGAGCTGGGAGTGGAATCGGTGGCACTGGGCGTGACCAGCATCCACCTGCACATCCAGGGGCGGGAGCTGCTCAGCGGGGCCTTGTGCTGCGCCGGGGAGTTGGTGTTCGTCACCGTGGACGACGAGGGGAAGAAGTGTCCCCACGGGCTGGAATGAGGGCAGCACCACGCCCAAAATGAGGTTTGCAAATCCAGTGCCGCTGTGGTAAGATAAGAAATCATTAATATTGACATTTATGGGTTGCCGGGAGAAAAGTTATGACCATCAACGAAATTGCAAAAATGGCGGGCGTGTCCAACGCCGCCGTCTCCCGCTACCTGAACGGGGGCAGCCTGAGCCAGGAGAAACGGGAGCGCATCAAGGCAGTCATCGACGAGACCGGCTACCAGCCGGACACCTACGCCCAAATGCTGCGCACCCGGAAGGTCCGGCAAATCGGCGTCATCGTGCCCAAAATCAACTCCACCGCCGTGGCGGAGGCGACAGCGGGCATCAGCGATGTGCTCAACCGGGAAAACTATATGTTCCTGCTGGCAAACACCGACAACGATGAGAAAAAGGAACTGGAGTACCTGAGCCTCTTCGGGGCCAACCGGGTGGCGGGGGTCATCCTGCTGGCTACGGTCATCACGCCGGAGCATGAGGAAATGCTGTCCCATATGCGTATCCCGGTGGTGCTGGTGGGCCAGCGGCACCGGCAGTTCCCCTGCGTCTACCACAACGACTACGAGGCCGCCAGAGAGCTGGACGAGCTGGTGTTGAAAAAGGGCCGCCGCCGCATTGGATACATCGGCGTCACCCAGCGGGACGTGGCAGTGGGGTATCTGCGCCGGAAAGCCCTGGTGGATGCCTGCCGGGAGTACGGCATTGCGGAGGATGAAATCTGCTTCGCCGAAGGGGACTTCGGCCACAGCAGCGGCTACGAACAGACCCGGCTGCTGCTGGAGCGGGACCCCGCGCTGGACGCCATCATTTGTGCCACTGACACCGCAGCCATCGGCGCCATTCAGACCGCCCGGCAGATGGGACGGCGGGTGCCGGAGGACCTCTCCGTGGTGGGCATTGGGGACAGCTGGCCTTGCCAGGTGGTGGAACCGGCGTTGACCACCGCCCATTACTTTTACGAGGAGAGTGGCCGGGAGGCCGCACGGATGATGCTCTCTCTGCTGGAGGGAGAGGGGAACGGCCCCGTGCGGCAGACCATGCTGGGGTATGAGCTGAAGCTGCGGGATTCGCTGTGAGCGTGTGAAACCAATCGCGCCCGGATACGGGACGAGAGGATATATCTTAAAATGGCAGAAGCCAGTAAGGGAGGCAATCATCGTGGAGCTAAAGCGCGCAAAGGAAATACTGGAGCTTTTGGCAGACGGCACAGACCCCATGACCGGGGAACTGCTGCCCGATGACCATGTTTGCAACGAGCCGGATGTGGTGCGGGCGTTGCACACCGTCCTCCGAAATGCCCCAGAAAAGAAAAATCGGAATTTGCCCGCCAATGCCGGTCAGCCGTGGACAGAGGAAGCGGACAACGCTCTGCGGGACATGTTTCTGCGCGGCTGCACCAATCGGGAGATACAAAACTATTTTCAGCGGACAGAGGGCGCAATCTCCGCCCGTTTGGTGAAGCTGGGGCTGATTGCAAACCGCGACGAATTTCGGCTGAGAACGAATAGGGCCTCAATGATATGATGCAATAGAAACGCGCAGGAATCCAAACGGAAACCTGCGCGTTTTTGCTGCTTTTCAGGGAGTTGTTGAACGAATTATTCTTCCATATGGCCCATCTGTGCGGCCTCCGTAATCAGGCCGAGCCGCCGCTGGGGAACCTCGCTGAGGGTCTCGACCTTGATGAGGTTGGTGTTGCCGCTCTTGCCGTTGGTCATGCCGCCGGTGATGACAATGGTGTCGCCCGCCTTGGCAAGGCCGGAGGCCCGGGCCATGAGGACCGCGTGATAGAACAGCACGTCGGTGGAGTAGAATTCCTCCACGATCATGGGCTTTACATTCCAGCTCAGGGCCAGCTGGCGGTAAGCCTTCTCGTTGGTGGTCATGCCGATGATGGGCATGGGGGCGCGGAACCGGCAGATCATCCGGCCGGTGGTGCCGGTGCGGGTGGTGGCTACGATGCAGGTGGCGTTGGTGTCGATGGCCAGCTGGCAGGTGGAGTGGGACAGAGCGTCGTTCAGGTTTTGCAGCTCGAAGGTGTAGCGCTTGAACCGCTCGGCGTAGTGGGTGTTCTTCTCCGCCTCCACAGCGATGTTGGCCATAGCGGTGACGGACTCCACCGGGTAGCGGCCCGCGGCGGTCTCGCCGGAGAGCATAATGGCGCTGGTGCCGTCAAAGACGGCGTTGGCTACGTCGGAAATTTCCGCACGGGTGGGGCGGGGCTTGGAAATCATGGACTCCAGCATCTCGGTGGCGGTGATGGCCAGGCCACCCTTCAGACGGCAGATGGTGATGAGGCGCTTCTGGATGGCGGGCAGCTCCACATAGGGGATCTCCACGCCCAGATCGCCCCGGGCCACCATCAGGCCGGCGGAGTGCTCCAAAATTTCCTCGGCGTTGTCCACACCGGCTCGGTTCTCCAGCTTGGCGATGAGCTGGATGTCCTTGCCGCCGTTGGCGTCCAGGAAGTTGCGCACGTCGATGACGTCCTGGGCGCAGGAGACGAAGGAGCAGGCCACGAAGTCCACGTCGTTCTGGATGCCGAAGAGCAGGTCGGCCTTGTCCTGCTTGCTGAGATAAACCTGCTTGAGGACCTTGTCCGGGAAGCTCATGCTCTTCCGGTCGGAGAGAACGCCGCCGATGACGACGTCGCAAATCAGGTCGGTGTCGGTCTTTTCCTTCACCTGGAACTTTACCAGGCCGTCGTTGACCAGGATGATGTCGCCCACATTCAGGTCTTTCACCAGACCCTTGTAGGAGACGCTGACCCGCTCCTGGGTGCCCTCCACGCTCTCCGTGGTGAAGGTGAAGGTGTCGCCGTCCTTCAGCTCGATTTTATGGTTTTCAAAGGTGCCGATGCGGTATTCGGGGCCTTTGGTGTCCAGCAAAATGGGAATCGGCTCGCGGAGCTTGTCCCGCACCTTCTTGATGAGGTCGATCTTCACCTGCTGCTCCTCGTGGGTGCCGTGGGAGAAGTTCAGCCGGGCCACGTTCATGCCGGCCTGGATCATAGCGGTCAGGGTTTCTTCATCGGAGCAGGCGGGGCCAATGGTACAGATAATTTTTGTGCGTTTCATTTGTTGCCTTCCTTTCTGTCAGGTGGGTTGAGACGGCGTCTTGGGGACAATCAGTGAAATACATAAACTTTTCCTATTTTCCATTTCCATTCTATAAGTATACCCTACTTTGCCGGTTCAGACAATGGCATTCTGTTGTATTTTTCGGTAAAAAACTTGTCAGGCGGCAGTGTATTGACCAATTTTACAGGAAATGCAGGCAGATTTTTCTGACAGCTTCCGCCGCGCCGAATATGCCCGGCAAAAATGCGTTCCCTGTTCTTGACTTTTCCCGCAAATCGGTTACAATACACTGTAAGAACACAATGGGAGGCGGCGGCATGATTACTGAGGACGAACGTTTCTACCTGCCCAACCTCTACACCTTCCAAAACGGCAACAGCTTCTATGGCAGCTACCGGGGCCTGCGCTTCTTCGTCAACCCGGAGGAGGGGGACGAGGGCAAGGTGCTGGCCTGTCAGGTCTGGTACGGGGAATACTGCCTGGCGGAGAGCCAGGTGGTGGACACGGCCCGTTTCCCCATGGACGAAGCGGGATATGGTCAGGTGTTGGCCTGGCTGGACGAACAATATCAGGTGTTTTTAGCAGCGGCGCAGTGACGGGCCACGCGCCGCGCAATTTTTCTTTTATCTTTCTTTTATCTAGGAGAGTGATGTTCCTTACATGGACAGTCATAGTATCAGCATGATTATCGCGCTGGTGCTGCTCTGCTGCGGAAGCGCCTTTTTTTCCGCCACAGAGACGGCGTTTAATTCCCTCAACAAAATCCGGCTGAAAAACCGCGCCGAGGACGGCGACCGCAGGGCGGCGGACACGCTGGCCCTGGCGGAGGACTACAACAAGCTGCTTTCCGGCATCCTCATCGGCAACAACATCGTCAACATCGTGGCTACCACAGTGGCGACGCTGCTGTTCACCCGGTTTTTCTATGGCTATGGTCCCACCATCTCCACCATCGTCATGACGGTGACGGTGCTGATTTTCGGGGAGGTCTCCCCCAAGACCTTGGCGAAGCAGGCCCCGGAGACGGTGGCAATGGCCGTCACGCCCATCCTGCGAGTGATTTTAGTGATTCTGACCCCGCTGACCGCCTTTTTCTCCCTGTGGCAGTCCATGCTGGAGAAGGTGTTCCACTCCGCCGAGGATGACAGTATCACCGGCGAGGAATTAATTACTATGGTCTCCGAGGCGGAAAACGAGGGCGGCCTGGAGGCCGACGAGGGTAAGCTGATCCGCAGTGCCATTGAGTTCGGTGACCTGGAGGTGGGCGAGATTTTCGTTCCCCGGGTGGACATGGTGGCCGCCGAGGACACGCTGACCGTGCCGGAGCTGGACGCGCTGTTCGAGGAGAGCGACTTCTCCCGCATCCCCGTCTACCACGAGAACCGGGACCATATCCTGGGGCTGATTCACGAAAAGGACTTCCATAAAGCAAAGCTGTCCGCCGACGGCAACTGGCGGCACCTGATTTCCCCCGCCCTGTACACCACTCCCTCGGAGCAGGCGTCCGACGTGCTGACCAAAATGCAGCGGGCCAAAATCCATATGGCCATCGTGGTGGACGAATTTGGCGGCACCGAGGGCATCATCACCTTGGAGGACATCCTGGAGGAGTTGGTGGGCGAAATTTGGGACGAACACGACGAGGTGGTGGAGGTCATCAAGAAACAGGAGGATGGTTCCTACCTGATTTCCTGTTCCGCCAACCTGAGCGATGTGTTTGAGTTGCTGAGCATCCGGGAGGACTGCGACGCCGCCACGGTGTCCGGCTGGGTCATCGACGAGTTGGGCCACATCCCTCGCGTGGGCGACCAGTTCCGGTACGAGAACCTGGAAGTCACGGTGACGGCCATCCGGCGGATGCGGGTGCTGGAAATTCGCGTGGTCGTCCTGCCGGAGGAAGAAGAGGAAGAACGCCATTAAAATTGGAAACCTGCCTGTGGAGATTTCTCCGCGGGCAGTTTTTTTGGAAAAAAGTTGACGAACGGTGTCGAAACCGCTATAATGAAACCAGAATCACACGGACAGGGGTGAGGCTATGGGCGCGCAGCTGCAAAAGATAGCAACCTTTTTGATTGGAGGGGCAAAAACCCTCTGGGGCTGGGTCGTGTCCCTGGTTATGGGGGCGCACAACACCATCGACCAGTCTATGGTTCTCCACCACGGCGCGTGGGCCTGGGGGGTTCTCGCGGCGGCAATTTTGGTCGTGGTGGTGTTTGTGCTCCAATTTGTGTGGAAGCCCGTCCCAAAGCCGGATAAGCCCAGAAAAATGGAGGTCAAACCGCGACCCTACCGGCTGCTGTTGCTGTGTGCCGCGCTGGGTATAGTTTTCCTGGCGGCGTGCTTCGCTGGGATGGATTGAACGCTTGTCCTTCTCCACTTCCTAATACATGTCAAAACCGCCCAGGCGCTCCGCCTGGACGGTTTTTTGTATCTCTTGATGTTGTCTTAAAACTCCGCGTTGCCCACGGTACGGGGGTGGGGCAGCACGTCCCGGATATTGGCCACGCCGGTCAAGTACATGACCATCCGCTCGAAACCCAGGCCGAAGCCCGCGTGACGGCAGCCGCCGTAGCGCCGCAGGTCCAGATAATACTTGTAATCGTCCGGGTTCATGCCCAGCTCATTAATGCGCTGTTCCAGCAGGTCCAGCCGCTCCTCGCGCTGGGAGCCGCCGATGATTTCCCCAATGCCGGGCACCAGGCAGTCCGCTGCGGCCACGGTCTTGCCGTCGTCGTTCAGACGCATATAGAAGGCTTTGATCTCCTTGGGATAGTCGGTGACGAACACCGGACGCTTGAAATGCTCTTCGGTCAGGTAGCGCTCGTGCTCCGTCTGGAGGTCGCAGCCCCAGGTGACGGGGTAGTCGAACTTTTTGCCGGACTTTTGCAGGATGTCCACCGCCTCGGTGTAGGTGACCCGGCCAAACTCGGACTCGGCTACGTGGGTCAGCCGGTCTTTCAGCCCCTTGTCCACAAAGCTGTTGAAAAAGTCCATCTCGTCGGGGCATTTTTCCATAACAAAGCGGATGATATACTTGATCATGGCCTCGGCCAGGTCCATGTCGTCGTTCAGGTCGGCAAAGGCAATCTCCGGCTCGATCATCCAGAACTCGGCGGCGTGGCGCTGGGTGTTGGAGTTTTCCGCCCGGAAGGTGGGGCCGAAGGTGTACACGTTGCCGAAGGCCATGGCGAAGTTCTCACAGTTCAGCTGGCCGGAGACGGTCAGGCTGGTGTGCTTGCCGAAGAAGTCCTTGGACCAGTCCACCTTCCCGTCCGGGGTCTTGGGGACATTTTCCAAATCCAGGGTGGTGACGCTGAACATCTCCCCGGCGCCCTCGCAGTCGGAGCCGGTGATGAGGGGCGTGTGGACGTAGACAAACCCCCGGTCCTGGAAGAAGCAGTGGATGGCGTGGGCGGCTACGCTCCGCACCCGGAAGGTGGCGGAAAAAAGATTCGTGCGGGGCCGCAGGTGCTGGATGGTGCGGAGGTACTCGGTGGTGTGCCGCTTCTTTTGCAGGGGGTAGTCCGGCGCGGAGGCCCCCTCCACCGTGACAGTGGTGGCTTGCAGTTCAAAGGGCTGCTTGGCGGTGGGGGTCAGCACCAGCTTGCCCACCACGATGAAGGCCGCGCCCACGTTCTGTCCGGCGACCTCGGTATAGTTTTCCAGGGATTTGTCCAAAATCACCTGAAGGCATTTGAAGCAGCTGCCGTCGTTCAGGGAGAGGAACCCCAGGTTTTTCATGTTCCGAATCGTTCTGGCCCACCCCGCCACGGTGACGGTCTGGTCGGCAAAGGCATCGGAATCCGCGTAAAGCTGTGCAATGGTCGTGCGTTCCATATCAGGAGCCTCCTGTGCGCCGCAGGCGCAAATTTTGATAGTACAATGAAAAAAGTATAGACCAATCTCCGGCAAAAAACAAGCCCTTTTGCCGGGAACGTTCCCGAAGGAAGCTCTGATTAAATGGCCTTGGATGGCTGGGCGAGCAGATTTTGCGCAAATCGAGGCGTAAAATCGCAGGAATACTTTGTGTATTTCAAGATTTTACAACGAAGAGTTGCACGAAATATGCCGTCCAGACGCCGGGAGTTATTTAATCAGAGGTTCCCTAAAAGTCAGGCTTTCCACCCGGCCAGGTAGTCCCGCTGCTCGTCGGTCAGCGTGTCGATGGCTAGGCCCATGGCCGCCAGCTTGACCCGGCCAATTTCGTCGTCGATTTCGGCGGGGACGGGGTAGAGCTTCTTTTCCAGCGTGTCCCGGTGGTTCAGCAGCCACTCCAGGCTCAGGGCCTGAACAGAAAAGCTCATGTCCATGATCTCCGCCGGGTGGCCGTTGCCCGCCGCCAGGTTCACCAGCCGCCCCTCGCCGATGACGTTCAGCGTGCGCCCGTCGGGGAGGGTATAGCCCATGATGTTGTCCCGGCGGAGGGTCTCCTTCACCGCCATGCGCCGGAGGCTGGCCACGTCCACCTCGCAGTCGAAGTGACCGGCGTTGGTCAGCAGGGCCTGGTCCTTCATCACGGCGAAGTGCCGGGGGGTGATGACATCCTTGCAGCCGGTGACGGTGACGAAGATGTCGCCGTATTTCGCGGCCTCGTCCATGGGCATGACCCGGAAACCGTTCATGGTGGCGTCCAGCGCCTTGAAGGGGTCGATTTCCGTGACGATGACGTTGGCGCCCATGCCCTTGGCGCGCATGGCTACGCCCTTGCCGCACCAGCCGTACCCGGCCACCACCACGGTTTTGCCCGCCACCACCAGGTTGCTGGTGTCCATAATGGCGGTCCACACGGACTGGCCGGTGCCGTATTTGTTGTCATAGTAGTGCTTGGCCTTGGCGTCGTTCACCGCCATCATCGCGCAGGGCAGCAGTCCCTCCCGCTCACGGGCTTTCAGCCGGTGGATGCCGGTGGTGGTCTCCTCACAGCCGCCGATGAGACAGTCGGCCAGGTCGGAGCGCCGTCCCCCCAGCAGGTTGATGAGGTCGCCGCCGTCGTCCACGATGAGGTGGGGGTGGCAGGACAGGGCCTCCACCAGCAGATTTTCGTATTCTTCCGGCGTGACGCCGTGGATGCCGTAGGTCTCCACGCCCAGGGAGGCCACCGCCGCCGCCACGTCGTCCTGGGTGGACAGGGGGTTGCAGCCGGTCAGATGGACCTCCGCGCCGCCCTTGGCCAACACCAGGCCCAGGTTGGCGGTCTTGGCCTCCAGGTGGACGGAGACGGCGATGCGCAGCCCCCGGAAGGGCTTTTCTTCTTCAAACCGCTTCTCAATGGCGGAGAGGGAGGGCATAAAAGACCGCACCCACTCGATTTTCCGCAGGCCGGAGGGGGCCAGGGACGGGTCCTTGATGGTACTCATATGCAAACGTTCCTTTCATGAAACAGAACATGGTTATCCCTTTGAATCGGCTGCGTTGTGACGAGCTATTAGCCGTTAGCTGTTAGCCATTAGTCAGGTACTACCAATTCAAAGAGAACAGCGCTAAACATCAGTTAGTTGTTAGCGGTTTGTTTTGTGTGGCGAACCCAAAGCGTAGAACGAATTGTTAAGCACTGCAAAGCTAATAGCTAAAAGCCAAGAGCTAACAGCTAAAATGCACAAATGTCTGAGCAAACGGGACAACCAGAAAACAAATTTAGTTCGCCGGATATTGTATCACAGATTTCGACCCGCTGCAATCGCAAAACCCGCATTTTCCCGAATGTTCCGGCGGGATGGGGCGGGGAACCGGTCAAAAAAGGGCTTTTGCGCAAAAATTCACAAATAGCGCTGGACTTTCCTGCTCATCCGGGCTACAATATGCGTTGTGAACATCCAAAACCGAACCTTTTGTGGAGGGGATCTCTTGAGAAAAATCAGCGCGGCGGTGGACCGCTTTTGTTACAATCACCCCAATTTCGGTATTCCCAACCTGATGTTGGTGGTCATCGTGGGCAACATCATCGTCTACGTGATGGATCTGCTCAGCAGCTACACCTTTTCCAGTGTGCTGGCCTTCATCCCGGCGGCCATTTTTCAGGGGCAGATTTGGCGGCTGATTTCCTTTGTGTTTGTGCCGGAAAGCTCGTCCAACGTGATCGTCTTTGCCATCACACTGTATTTTTACTACTTCATCGGCACCCAGTTGGAGAAATACTGGGGCACCGCCCGTTTCAACGTGTTCTACTTCGCCGGGGTGCTGCTGTCCATCCTCACCGGGTTCATCATCGCCGCGTTTAATGGCGGCATCCACTGCCCCTATGAGACGGCCAGCATCTACTATGTGAACATGTCCCTGTTCTTCTCCTTCGCCACCCTGTACCCGGATATGCGGGTACTGCTGTTCTATATCATCCCCATCAAAGTGAAATATCTGGCCTGGTTGGACGCGGCGCTGTTCGCCATTCAAATCATCCGCTATTGTCTGGCTGGGATGTTCGTCTATGCGTTGCTGCCTGTCATCGCCCTGCTGAACTACTTCATTTTCTTCGGAGCCGACCTGATGGGAGCCGCCCGGCGCACCACCCGGCGGGTACAGCACCAGACCAGTTCCCAGACCATCCACTTCAAAAAAGCCGCCAAAGAGACCCAGCAGCACAAGGGCTACCTGCACAAGTGCTGCGTGTGTGGCCGCACTGACCAGGATTATCCCGATTTGGAGTTCCGTTACTGCTCCCGGTGCGCGGGCTACCGCTGCTACTGCATCGACCACATCAATAACCACGTCCATGTGACAGAGGACTGAAATCAGCAGCTATTAGCTGTTAGCCGTTAGCTGTTAGCTAGGTACTGCATACCACGTGCGAGTTGCAGGAAAAATGGGGACGATTAGCCGCTGGTTATGAACCACGAACCATTTGTCTAGCACTGCCAAGCTAACAGCCAAAAGCTAGTAGCTAACAGCTCATTTAGGAGGCAATTCAAATGAAAAAGTTATCAGGCAAAGAACTGGGCGCCAAGCTGGTCGGCAAGGCCAAAGACGCCCTCTCCGACACCGTCAAGCGGTCCGAGCTGATGGCGCTGAACCGCCAGATGGACAAAGTGACCCCCGTCATGGAGGAGTTGGAGCTGCTGATGGACGAATATCAGGTCTGCGACCAGAAGCTCCAGGAGCTGAACGACCAACTGGAGCATCCCTCTCCGGCGGCGCGGCTGCCCATCGTGGCCCAGCTGACCCGTCAGCCCGACCCGGCAGAGCTGAAAAGCCAAATCGCCGCCTACCGCACCATGCGGGCGGGGGTAGAAGGCCATATGCTCCAGCTGGTGCGTCTCCAGTGCAAGGACTTCACCTTCCTGGGCAGCTACCTGTACCCCGTGGCGGTGGGCGAGATCAGCCGTTGCTTGGAGGACGGTGCGGCAGAGGACCTGCACACCGCCATCGGTCTCTACGAGGACCAGCTGGAGCGCTGGCGGGAGACGGGCAGCGAGGGCGAACGGCTCCGCAAGGCCCAGTGGCAGGCGGAGTATATGGCCAAGCTGCTGAAAACCATCAACGAATAACGTGTGTTTCCCCCGCGGCGGTTCCCCCGTTGCGGGGGATTTTTCCTGCCCTGCCTGTTTGCGACAAAAACAGGGCGAT
The DNA here is from genome assembly GCA_020859945.1 of Clostridiales bacterium. Lineage (GTDB taxonomy): Bacteria > Bacillota > Clostridia > Oscillospirales > Oscillospiraceae > Onthomonas. The sequence continues at coordinate 78,319 of JAJBVG010000083.1, forward strand.
TTTCCCACGTATTTTTCAAAAACGGCCTATTTACAAGGGGGAAACACCGTGTTATCCTTAACGTAAAGAACAGATAAACTGCCGTGGAAGGTTTTCCCGGCGAAATCATACAGACCGGACAGAGAGGGATAAGACCATGGCGATTCATGAGGAATGTGGCGTTTTTGGCGTGTACGACCCCCAGGGGGACTGCGCCCGCACCACCTATTATGGGCTGTACGCCCTGCAACACCGGGGCCAGGAGGCATGCGGCATCGCCGCCAACAACAACCGGAACATCACCTATGAAAAGGACATCGGCCTGGTGGGGGATGTGTTCGACGAGGAGACCCTGGACCGGCTGGGCGGGACCATGGCGGTGGGCCATGTCCGCTACGCCACCACCGGCGAGGGGATGCGGGAGAACGCCCAGCCCCTGGTGCTGAAATACGTCAAACAGCAGCTGGCGGTGGTCCACAACGGCAACCTGGTGAACACCGAAGAACTGCGGGACTACTTCGAACACAAGGGGGCCATCTTTCAGACCACCAGCGACACGGAGATCATCGCCTACTCTATCGCCCGAGAGCGGCTGCACTGCGGCAGTATCGAGGAGGCGGTGAAGCAGTCCATGCCCTTCCTAAAGGGGGCCTTCTCTATCATCGTCATGTCCCCCCAGAAGCTCATCGCCGCCCGTGACCCCTGGGGCTTCCGCCCCCTGTGCATTGGCCGGAAGGGAAACGCCATTTTCTTCTCCTCCGAGTCCTGCGCCCTGGACAGCGTTCAGGCCGAGTACGTCCGGGAGGTGGAGCCAGGGGAAATCGTGGTGGTGCAGAACGGACAAATTCGCTCCATCCGGGACAACTGCTCCAACAAGAGCCATATGTGCATTTTCGAGTATATCTACTTCGCCCGGCCTGACAGCACCATCTGCGGCCAGTCGGTTCACCTGGCCCGGCGGAACGCCGGACGGCTGCTGGCCCGCCAGCATCCGGTAGAGGCGGATCTGGTCTTTGGCGTGCCGGACTCCGGGCTGGACGCCGCCATGGGTTTCGCGGAAGAGTCCGGCATCCCCTACGGCGAGGGCTTCGTCAAGAACCGCTATATTGGCCGCACCTTCATCACCCCCGACCAGCAGAGCCGGGAGGCGGCGGTGCGCATCAAGCTGGGCGCCCTGCGCAGCCAGGTCCAGGGCAAGCGGGTGGTGATGATCGACGACTCCATCGTCCGGGGCACCACCTCCAAGGCCATCGTCAAGCTGCTGCGGGAGGCCGGGGCCACCGAAGTCCACGTGCGTATCTCCGCGCCGGAGTTCATCGCCCCCTGCTATTTCGGCACCGACGTGCCGGACAAGACCCGTCTCATCTCCTGCCACTACAACGTGGAGCAGGTGCGGGACATCATCGGCGCGGACAGCCTGGGCTTTTTGGGCCTGGACCGGCTGGAGGACATCGCCCCCGACGCGGACTGCGGCTTCTGCAAGGGGTGCTTCACCGACGAGTATCCCATCGACATGAGCCGTTATCGCCCGGAAGGGTAAAACGGGAACGAAACAGTTCCTTTTCATTTGGAGCAAAGCGTTTTCCGATTACGAACTATCATCCCATATTTGACCACCCCCTTGCCTCCCCTGAAAGGGGAGGAGGGCCGCCGCCGCAGGCGGTGGCGGAGGGGTTTCACGCCGAAGCGAAGGAAAAGGAATCAGTAGACACGACATCAGGCCGCCGGACGCATCCCCGGCGGCCCGTTTTTGTCTTTCCCGCACTTTGTCAAGTGGTCAAGGCGCAAAAAATAGCTAAATTGGGCGCGCCAATTTTTTGTGAACTTTTCACGGCAAAAAACGCCTTGAAATTTGTTTTTCGCTGTGGTAGGATACTTTCTGCAAAAAACAAACTTGTGCGTATAATGGTTCAGCGCAAAATCTTCCGGAGATTTTGCGCTTTTTTATGCGCCAAATGCCGAAAAGGAGCGGTTCTTATGAAATTCATCACCAACCTTCCCCACAACAAGCGTGAGTTTGCGCTGTTTATGGCTGTGATCTCGATTATTTCCGTCAATATCATCGCGCCGCTGATCACCTGCTTCGAGTTCGGGTTCCATCTGTACGTCTGGGCGGACGTGCTGACGGTGATCCCCTTTATCTGGCTCAGTGTTATTGCCCTGGTGCTGTTGACCTACCGGCCCGCGGAGTGGATGACCGCCAAAATCGTAGACAAAGATGACAGCTTCAACGCCCATATCCTGACCAACATCCTCTGCACTGTGTTCCTGATGTCCATTTTCCTCACCGTCATTGGCACCTGGATCGGCAGCCGCAGCATCACCCTCGAGCCGATTCAGAAGTTTTTCTACAAGTGGCCCCGGAACTTTGCCCTGTCCTTCGCCGTGGAGCTGCTCATCGCCCAGCCCATCGCCCGACAGGTGATGAAGCACCTCCACCTGCACCAGGAGGGGCAGGCCAGCTTCGGCTGAGCCGGGATTTTCTCGATTTGCCCAAAATGTGCGGTTGACAGCGGTGTTGTCCTCTGGTATGCTAACCTTATCTTTTTTTGATGTGGTTTCGCTGCATATTCAGGAGGGAGTTCTATGAAGGCTCGCCGTTCCAAGCGCAGTGTCCCGGCCCGTATTGCCTGGTGGCTGCTGCGGATTTTTCTGCTCTATTTATTGTTAGGGGCGACGGTGCCTTTTGCCGCTCACCCGTCGGTCAGTGAGGACTACCAAGAGGCCGTGGCGGAAACGGACTACACCGGGGACGCTCCCGGTGTGGACCGGGTCATGCTTCTGGAGGACAACGTCACCGCCCTCAGCGAGCGGTTCCGCATGATCTCCCAGGCGGAGGAGCGCATCATCCTCTCCACCTTCGATTTCCGGGAGGACAACAGCGGAACCGACATGGTGGCCCTGCTGTGGGAGGCGGCGGAACGGGGCGTAAAAGTCCAGATTTTGGTGGATGGTTTTTCCGCCATGACCCACATGGGCAGCCGGGACATCTTTGTGGCTCTGGCCGCCCACCCCAACGTGGAGATTAAGCTCTACAACTCCCTCTGCCTGTGGAACCCCGCCACCTTTAACGGGCGGCTCCACGACAAGTATCTCATCGTGGACGACGACCTGTATATCCTGGGCGGGCGGAACACCTACGATTTCTTCCTGGGGGACTACCCCACCGACAGGCCCAATTATGACAGGGAGGTGCTGGTGTGGAACACCGGGGAGGATGTGGCGGACAGTTCTCTCCAGCAGCTGCTGGACTATTTCAACGAGGTGTGGAACCTGGACTGCTGCAAGCTGTACCGGGACAACGAGGCCAATTTGGAGAAGAAGTCCATCCAGAGCGCCATTGAAGAGCTGGAAAATCACGCCCACGACCTGCGCATCGACTACTACGACAGCTTCCAGGAAGTGGACTACCGAACCTGCACCTACGAGGCCAGCCAAATCACGCTGCTCTCCAATCCTACCAACACCGGCGTCAAGGAGCCGGAGCTGCTCTACGCCCTGACCGAGCTGATGAAAACCGGGGAGGAGTCGGTCATTCTCCACACCCCCTACGCCGTCTGCGACCAGGCCATGTACGACAGCCTGACCCAGGTGGCCCAGGCCGTCCCTGACTTCCAGATGGTGCTGAACAGCGTGGCCAACGGCGGCAACTACCTGGCCTCCTCCGACTACCTGCGCAACAAGGGCAAGCTGCTGGACACCGGCATTTCCCTGTGGGAGTACAACGGCGGCGAGAGCTACCACGGCAAGAGCGTGGTCATCGACGACAATCTGTCGGTCATCGGCAGCTTCAACTGGGATATGCGCTCCGCCTATCTGGATACGGAGCTAATGCTGGTCATCGACAGCGAGGGGTTGAACGCCGAACTGCGGGGGTATATGACGGACATCCAGTCAGATTCCCTGCTATGCCTGGACGAGACGACCTATGAGCTGACGGGGGACACCTCAGCGCCGGAGGTCATAGGCAGCAAGGCCGTTGTCGTCCACATCCTGCAATTTGTCACCTGGCCGATCCGTTTTCTGCTGTAACGACCGGGAGAGGAACAAACGCCCACGAAATACCGCCGGTGGGGTGGTATTTCGCGGGTGTCTTTCGTGTCCGAAGGAAAAAATTGTGCAAACTCCACGAGGGAAGTCTGAATTTGGAATCAATTTGTAACTATTTGTTTCTATTTTGTAAATTATTTTCACTTTTCCATTGCCAACTTTCCCGGAGTATGATATGATACCAGTGTTTGAAACTGAGCGAGCAGAGGTGTTATTCCCCATGAAACAAAGAGGTATTGCAATATTACTGGCCCTGTCGTTGGCGCTGTCCTTGGCGCTGACCGGATGCAGCCAGGAGTCCAGTATGATTATGGTGGGCATCGCCATGGCCAGTGAAGCGTCCAGCAGTGCGGCTGGCGAGGCCATGCAGTCCGCATTGGAAGAGAGCGGTTATACCGTGGAGCTGGCCTACGCCGAAAGCGCCGACGACCAGTCCAGCCAGATCAGCGCCATGGTGGAGGACGGCGCGTCCATCCTCATCGTGGACCCGGTGGACCCGGAGGCGGCTTCCGAGACGCTGACCTCCGTCACCGTGGACGTGTCTGACGTGGCGGTCATCGCCTACCAGGACCCGCTGGAGGACGGCGCGGCCAATTCCTATGTGGGCCGGGACTATTACGCCATGGGCCAGCAGGAGGCCGAGCACCTGGTTGACCGTCTGCTGCTGGAGACGAGAGACGACAGCATCACCCTGGAAATCGTAGCCGGGAAAGGCAGCAGCGCTGAGGAAGCCTTTGAAGGGGCCATGGACGTGCTGCAACCCTATATCGACGCGGGAACGGTGGAGATTCCCTCCGGCAATACCTCTGTCGGGGACTGCCAGACTGACGACGCGGCGGCCTGGGCGGAGGAGATGTTCTCTGGGCTCTATTCTGACCAGGAGCTGCGGGCCATTATGTGCCTGGGCGAAGGCCAGGCTGTGGAGGTGGTGGACACCATTCTCACCAGCTACACCGGCACCATCTACCCTGTGGTGACTGGCTCTGACTGCTCCGCCGAGACGCTGGCGTATATGAGCAGCAACCTGCTGGATATGGTTTCTTACTGCGACGACGATCCGGTGATCGAGCAGACCCTGGCGACAGTGGAGACCATCGTGGCGGGAGCGACGGTGGACGAGGAATACCTGCTGGACAACACCGCCGTCACCACGGACACCTATCTGGAGCTGATGGTGGACAGCGGCCTCTACACCGCTAACGACGACGGCACCTTTACTGAGAACTAATCGGATACGCGGCGGCGTGTCACCTGTGAGAGCAGGTGAGCGCCGCTGTTTTTTGCCTTGCATCTTTTCGCCGTGGGGTCTATAATTGCGCCGAACAAAAAATGTGAGGTGTTTTGTCATGAACAGCATTTTTCATCGCACCAGCGTCCGCAGCTATCTGCCCCGCCCTGTGGAGCAGGAGAAGGTAGAGCAGCTGCTCCGGGCGGCGATGGCCGCGCCTTCCGCCGGGAACCAGCAGCCTTGGTCCTTTTACGTGGTCACAGACCCCGCCGTCATGGAGGCCCTGGCCGGGTGCAGCCCCTACGCCGGATGCGTCAAGGCCGCGCCGCTGGTGATCGTGCCCTGCTACCGGGAGGCGATTTGCCGTCACCCGGAGTTCGCTCAAATCGACCTGAGCGCCAGCGTGGAGAACCTGCTGCTGGAGGCGGACGCGCTGGGACTGGGTGCGGTTTGGCTGGGCATCGCCCCGCGGACCGAGCGCATGGCCGCCGTGGGGGAGGTGCTGCACCTGCCGGAAGGAGAGACCGCCTTTGCGCTCATTCCCTGCGGCTATCCCGCCGCCGCGCCCAGGGCGCAGGAGGACCGGTTCGACCAGTCGCGGGTGCGGTATGTGAAGTGAAACATTCAAATAAAGGAGCGGCTCTCAGGGCCGCCCTTTGCTTTTCCAGGTGAAAAAACATCCGATTTTTTTGCCAGATAGATGCGGTATGGTCAAAATCGACGAAATGGGAAAAAGAAGGGTGCAATCCCCTGCGGAGTATGGTATAATAAATGGTCATAATGCAGGGGGATAGCATAAAATGCTTTTCTCTGCATGGCAAAATCGGCGTTCTCCGCCGAAAATCGCATTTTCTATAAGACACGAAGGAGAAAATAATATATGTTGTATCTGATTCTGTCCGCCCTGCCCTTCCTGACCGCGCTGGTGCTGATGATGAGCTTCCACTTTTCCTCCGGCAAGGCGCTGATCATTTCGCTGTTGCTGACCTGTATCCTGGTGCTGTCGGTGTGGCAGATGGATGTCCTCACGGTGGCGGGCTACTTCGTCTACGGGGTGCTCAAGTCGCTGGACCTGCTGCTCATCATCGGCGGGGCCATCCTGCTGCTGAACACCCTGAAGCAGACGGGCATTATGGTCATCATCAACAACGGCTTCAAGCGCATCTCCCCGGACCCCCGGATTCAGGCCATCATCATCGCCTACCTGTTCGGGGCCTTCATTGAGGGCGCTGCCGGATACGGCACCCCTGCGGCGCTGGCTGCCCCGCTGCTGGTGGGACTGGGTTTTTCGCCGGTGGCGGCCTGCGTGGTGGCGCTGATTTCCAACAGCACACCGGTGCCCTTCGCGGCGGTGGGCACGCCCACCCTGACCAACATGACCAACCTGTCCGACTATGTGACGGCCTCCGGCTCCACGGTCAGCGAATTTACCACCGCCGTCACCGGCAGGACCTGCCTCTACCTGGGGCTGGCGGGGGTGATGGTGCCCATCCTGCTGGTAGCGGTGCTGGTGATTTGCTTTGGCGCGGGAAAAAAGCTGATTCGCATCGTGGAGATGATCCCCTTCTGTCTGCTGGCGGCGGCCTCCTTCCTGATTCCCTACTACCTGTTGGGGACCTACCTGGGGCCGGAGTTCGCCTCCATCATTGGCTCGGTGGTGGGACTGTTCATTACGGTTATCGCCGCCCAGCGGCATTTCCTGACCCCCAAAATGGTGTGGCATTTCCGCTACAACATCCGCAAGGAGCAGGAACCCATGGAGCCGGACAACAGCCTGACCGCTTTGGACATGGTCAAGGCGTGGCTGCCCTACCTGGTCATCGCGGTGCTGCTGCTGCTGACCCGCATCCCTGCCTTCGGGCTGAAAGCTCTGCTGAACAACCTCTCCATCCACTGGGAAAGCATTTTGGGCATTGAGGGCCTGGACTACGATTTTGCGCTGGTCTATAACCCCGGCCTGATTCCGTTTATGCTGGTCTCTCTGGGGACCATGTTTTTCAAGCGGAAACACCTGCCGGAGCACGGCGTCAAGCTGATTTTCAAGGCCACCGGCAAGCAGCTCCTGACCATCGCGCTGGCCCTGGTCAGCGGCGTGGCGATGGTGCAAATCATGATCAACTCCGGCGTCAACCACTCCGGTCTGGACGGAATGTTGACCATCATCAGCAGCTTTCTGGTGGACAGCGTGGGCAAGTATTTCCCCATTATCTCCCCGCTGTTGGGGGTGCTGGGGGCCTTTGTCTCCGGTTCCTGTACCGTGTCCGGTGTGCTATTTGGCCCTCTCCAGTACCAGACCGCCGAAATGCTGGGGCTTTCCACCGCCTCCATCATCGGCTTGCAGATGTCCGGCGGCGCCATCGGCAACATGATTTGTATCAACAACGTGGTGGCCGTGGCCTCCACCACCAACGCCGTTGGCAAGGAGGGGGACATCATCCGTATCAACCTGCTGCCCTGCCTGATTTACTGCGCGGGGGTGCTGGCGGTGTACGCCGTGTTTGGGTAGACACCATAAAGAGAAAAATCCAAAGAATATATACAGACCGCAGGGCTGCGGAATGAATCCCGCCCTGCGGTCTTGGTTTCTCTATTGAAGGAAGCTCACCGTTGTCCCCCGTTGAACAGCGACTCCGGTAGCCGCCGGACCACCTGGGCGCTGAGGATGCCAATCGCAAACCCCGCCGCCAGGCCGCTCCACCACAAAATCAGCAGGTAGTAGGACACCCGCCAGGTGCCCAGCAGTACCATGGCGATGAGAATCTGCCCCACATTGTGGGCGATGCCTCCGGCGATGCTCACCGTCAGCATTTTGAACTTCCCGGTGCGTTTCAGCAGAATCATCACCGCGCCGGAGAGCAGTCCTCCCGCGGCGGCGTACATCAGGCTGAAGGCGTTGCCGAAGGTCATGGAAACCAGCAAAATCCGCAGCAGATTGATGATGATGGCGTCCCGGTCTCCCATGCGGTACAGGGCCACCATCACCACCAGGTTGGTCAGGCCCAGCTTGACGCCGGGGACAGCAAAAAACGCCGGAAACAGCGACTCCACATAGCTCAGCACCAAGGCCAGCGCAATGAGCAGGCCGTATTGGGCCACCCGTCTGGTTTTCATCCTCTCACCTCCGTCACTTGGCCACCGCGTCCAGCGCCTGTTCGTCCTCGCCGCTGATTTCCACCACCACCCGGTTGGGCAGGCAGATGAGGCTGTCCCCGGCGTAGCGAATTTTGCCCTGCTTGACACACAGCTGGTCGGGGCAGTCGGCCTCCTCCATGTGGACTGTACCGTCCTCAATGACTACCAGGTTGGTGGTATCGCCGTCCTCGTCCTGGACGGCATAGGTGGCGTCCTCGTCCAGCGGGAGGGTGGCCACCACCTCGTTGTCCTGGCGGATGGTGACGGTCAGACCGTCGCTGGTGCTGTTCATCCTGGACAGCAGCACGAAGGCTGTCAGCCCCAGCCCCACCAGCACCAGCGCAGCCAGCAGGAGAAGGTCGTATCGTTTTTTGAGAGGCGTTTTGTGGTCGCGCATAGAGTGACTCCTTTATGGTTGAAACTGGCGGAAAAACGGCCCGGTTAGTCCCGGCTACCCCACGCCTCTTAGTGTAACGGAAAAAGAGGCGCAATTCAAGAGGGTTTGACCGATTTTTAGGTGATTTTCTCGAGATAGTGGGCTGGGACCGCCTTTGTCAGCCACACGCTGTTGACGCTCCGATAGAACCGGAACCCGTCCGCGTGCATTTTGCTACTGAGGACCCGGTACACCACCGGCTTTCCACGGCACTGCCCGCGCTTTTTGGCCGCAGCGTAGTCCGCCGTGAGGTGGACGTACAGCCGGGACATGCGCAGCAGTCCCTGCTCGTCAATGGAGGCGGTGAACTTTTGCCCCGTCCCATGGTAGAGGATTTCCGGCGGCTCTACCTCCTCCAGTTCCACATCCACCGGGACAGAGTGGCCCTGGTTGGCCCGGATGAGGGTCTTGTCCTCGTTGAAGGAGTACCGCTGTTTTTCGTCCTCCCGGACGAGCTGTTCCAGCGTCTCCATGGTCAGAGGGTGGGTGCGATTGACCCCGGCGATCAGCTCGTCCACCTCCGCCCACCCGTGTTCGTCCAGGGTGATGCCGATGTCCTCTGGATGGTGGCGCAGAATCCGGCACAGATACTTGCTGGTGTTTTTCATGGACATTATTTTATCCTCCATCTGTGCTGTCGGCGCCCCGATTTAGTGCGAAAACCGAAGAAAGGGCGGCTCGGCGCAGTGGTTTGTGCTTGACTGATTTGGTGCGATAGTTTATGCTATCATTGTTACAATAAAAAAGCAAGGGCAACCCTTGAGAATTGAAAAACTGGCGATTCCTTTGAATCAGAATCAATTATCTCATTTGAAAATATTACCGCACATTTGTAGGGACGGCCCGTGGCCGCCCGAAAACAGAACGCAAAACCAGCGCCCGGCGGAGCGCCGCCCCTACACATACAGAATCAAAAAAGAGAGGAAGTTTCAAATGCCGCAGCTGAGCAAACGAGTAGGAACCTTCACCGATTCGGTCATCCGCCGTATGACCCGCATCAGCGACCACTATGGGGCCATCAACCTGTCCCAGGGCTTCCCGGACTTCGACCCGCCCAAGCCCATTTTGGACGCGCTGGCAAAGGCCGCCTACGCCGGACCCCACCAGTATTCCATCACCTACGGGGCCGAGAACTTCCGCCAGGCCCTGGCGGAGAAACAGGGCAGAGCCATCGGCAGGGACATCGACCCGGAGACGGAGATCGTTGTCACCTGCGGCGGCACCGAGGCCATGATGTGCGCCATGATGACGGTGTGCAACCCCGGCGACAAGGTGCTGGTGTTCTCGCCCTTCTACGAAAACTACGGGGCGGACGCCATTCTCTCCGGCGCGGAGCCGATTTACGTTCCCCTGGTGCCGCCGGAGTACAACTTCGACCTCTCTCTGGTGGAGGACGGTTTTCGGCAGGGGGCCAAGGCCATTGTGGTCTGCAATCCCTCCAACCCCTGCGGCAAGGTGTTCACCGAGGAGGAACTGCTAGCCATCGGCAGACTGGCGGTGCAGTACGACGCTTACGTCATCACCGATGAGGTCTATGAGCACATGGTTTACGCCCCCTACCACCACACCTGCATGGCGGCTCTGCCGGGGATGTATAATAACACCATCACCTGCAACTCCCTGTCCAAGACCTATTCCATCACCGGCTGGCGGCTGGGCTACCTGATTGGGCCGGAGGAAGTGGTAGAAAACGCCAAAAAGGTCCACGACTTCCTGACCGTGGGCGCGGCCGCGCCCTTGCAGGAGGCGGCGACGGTGGGGCTGCGGTTCGACCAGAGCTATTACGACGCCCTGCGGGAGACCTACACCCAAAAGCGGGACTTCTTCCTGGCGGGCCTTGACCAGGCGGGTCTGAAACACAACGTCCCCCAGGGTACGTATTTTGTTATGGTGGACATCCAGGAGTTTTTGGACCTGCCCATGTTCGCCGGTTACACCGATTTGCAGTTCTGCGAGTGGATGATCCAGCACGTGGGCGTGGCGGCGGTGCCCGGCTCCAGCTTCTTCCGGGAACCCATCAACAACTACATCCGGCTCCACTTCGCCCGGGAGGAATCCACCCTGGAGGAGGTCATTCGGCGGCTCACCAAAATGGAGGCGCTGGTCAAATGAACCAGGTGTTTTTTTGCAACTACTCTGTGGGGGAGCGGGTCTACGACAAAGTTCCTGACGTGTGCACGCCCTATGGTTCCCGCGTGCTGCTCATCGGCGGGGAGCGGGCGCTGGCCGCCGCCGGGGACGAGCTGACCGCCGCCCTCCGGGACAGCGGATTGGAAATCGTGGACACTGTCGTTTTTGGCGCAGACTGTACCCTGGAGGACATTCACCGCTGGGCGGACCATGCAAAGGCGCTTTCGGTGGACATGATTTTTGGCATGGGCGGCGGCAAAGCCCTGGACACCGCCAAGGGCGCGGCCTGGGAAGCGGGACTGCCCGTCTTTACTTTCCCCACCATCGCGGCCACCTGCGCCGCCTACACCGCCCTGTCGGTGGTTTATCGGGAGGACGGCAGCTTCGACCACTTTTATTACTATGACCGCCCGCCCCGGCACTGTTTTATTCAGCTGGAGGTCATCGCCAACGCCCCGGCAGAGTACCTTCGGGCGGGGATGGGGGACACCATCGGCAAGCACTTTGAATGTCACTTCGCGGCGCGGGGAGACGAGCTGGCCCACAGCTCTGCTCTGGGCCGGGAGATCAGCAACCTGTGTTACCAGCCCCTGGCCCAGTACGGCATCCGCGCCCTGAACGATTGCCGCAGCCACCGGGTCTCTTACGAATTGGAACAAGCGGTGCTGGCGGTCATCGTCAGCACTGGGCTGGTGTCCCTGCTGGTGCTGGATGACTACAACTGTGCCATCGCTCACTCCGTCTACTACGGGCTGGTGCTGTTGCCGGGCTTTGAGGAGGACAACCTCCACGGCAACGTGGTGGCCTATGGGGTGCTGGTGCAGCTGGCGGTAGACGGCGATTTAGAGGAGGCCACCCGGCTGAAATCCCTGCTGCAAGGGCTGGGCATTCGCACCACTCTGGCGGAGATGGGCGTTCCCCTGGACCGGGCGACCCTGGCCCCAGTGCTGCGGGAGACAGTGACCGGGCCGGACATGGAGCACATTCCCTACCCGGTGTCTGAGGAGATGATTTATTCCGCAATGGAATTAGTCGAAACATTATAACGGAGGAGAGAGAACCACATGAGAGAAAAGAGCGTAACCACCAAAAACCTGCTGAAATTTATTTTCGGCTCCGCCTTCGGCATCCTGATGTTCCTGGTCCCCATCCCCCAGGGGGACAGCTTCACCACTCTGCTGGACTACATCAAAACCTTCCTGAAAAACCTGTTCGGCGCTTCGCTGCCCTATGTTCTGATGGTGTTGATGATTATTTCCGGCGTGCTGACCCTGTACAACTTTATCTGCAAGCCGGACTGGATTCAGAACAACAACTACCTGAAAAAGGGCTTTTCCGCCACCCCCTTCTACCTGGTTTCCAAGGAGCTGGGCATGGTCATCACCTGCATGGTGGTGCTGGGCTTCGGCCCGGAGTGGGTGCTTTCGGCGGACACCGGTGTGTCTATGGTGGACCTGTGCTGCACCCTGGTCTGCATCGTGCTGAGCTTTAGCTTCCTGATGCCCTTCCTGACGGACTGCGGCATTATGGAGTTCTTCGGCGTGATTTTGCGCCCGGTGGTTCACCCCCTGTTCAAGGTGCCGGGCCGGGCCTCCATCGACCTGATCGCCTCCTGGTTTGGCGCGTCCAACGCCGCCGCCATCCTGACCCGGGAGCAGTATATGCGGGGCTTCTACACCAAGCGGGAGGCTGGGTATATCATGACCAACTTCTCTCTGGTGTCCATCCCCTTCTGTCTGTTGGTGGCCACCACCGTGGGCATTTCCAACCTGTTCCCCGCGTTCTATCTCAGCATCTGCATCACCGGCGTGGTGCTTGCGGTCATCATCGCCCGCATCCCACCCATCCGCACCCTGCCGGACACCTACCAGGAGCAGGTGGGACAGCAGTTGGTGGAGGATGTGCCCCCGGAGAAGGGCCGTCTCGCCTACGCGGTAGAGCTTGGCTGCAAGCGGGCCGAGAGCTTCCACATCAGAAATATTCTGGAAGGCGGCCTTGAGGTGGTCGTGGGGATGCTCTTCGACCTGATCCCCATCGTTATCGCCTGGGGCACCGTGGCGCTGATTATCGCCACCTACACCCCGGTGTTCAACTGGCTGTCCTATCCCATGCGGCTGTACCTCCAGGTATTCGGCGTCGCGGAGGCCGCGACGGTGGCTCCGGCGACCCTGGTGGGCTTCATGGATATGTTCATCCCCGCCCTGCTCATCGGCGGGGTGGAGTCGGTCAAGACCAAGTTCATCATCGGCGCACTGTCTCTGGTGCAAATCATTTACCTGACCGAGGTGGGCACCATCATCATCAAGAGCGAAATTCCCCTGAACCTGTGGAAGCTGTTCGTCATCTTCCTGGAACGCACCCTCATTGCCATTCCCATTCTGGTGCTGCTTGCCAACCTGTTTGTGGGGTAACGTCCCGCGCTGCTTCTGTATCATAAGCAAAAGAGAAGGCTCTCCCGCAATGGGAAAGCTTTCTTTTGGTGTGATTTTGGCCGAGAGGTCAGAGACTGCCCTTGGTGGACAACACGTCCTGAATCCGCTCGTCGTACTGGGTGGCCTGGTCCAGCGCCTTGGCGAAGGCTTTGAACATGGCCTCCATGATGTGATGGTCGTTTTCGCCGTAAAGCACCTTGATGTGCAGGTTCATGGCGGCGGAGTAGCTGACGGCGTAGAAAAACTCCTTTGCCATCTGGGTGTCCATGCCCCCCACGCTCTGGTTGGTGAAGCCCCCGTCAAAGACCAGATAGGGCCGCCCGCTCAGGTCCACTGCACAGAGGACCAGCGCCTCGTCCATGGGCAGGAGGCAGCTCCCGTAGCGGCGGATGCCCTTTTTGTCCCCCACCGCCTGGCGGATGGCGGTCCCCAGCACAATGCCGGTGTCCTCGATGGAGTGGTGGCAGTCCACCCAGGTGTCGCCATCGCAGTCCACCGCCAGGTCGAACAGGCCGTGGCGGGCAAAGCCGTCCAGCATGTGGTCAAAAAAACCGATTTTGGTGTGGACAGCGCTCTTGCCCGTGCCGTCCAGGTTCAGGGTCACGCTGATTTTGGTCTCTTTGGTGTTGCGCTCTATCGTTGCGGTTCGTTCCATGAGAATTGTCCTCCTGTTCTGTGATTTACCTGCCTCCCGGCACAAACAGCACGCTCTTCCGCGCCGTTCCACTGGTCGGCTCCGGCGTGGCGGTGTTCTTGAGCCAGTCGGGTTTGTTGCGGTGCTTGACCCCGGAGACCAGGCCCATGATGACATAGTTAGTGATGATGGAGGTGCCACCCAAGCTGAAAAAGGGCAGCGTCAGGCCGATGGTGGGCAGGATATAGAGGCACATGCCGATGTTGATGCCCACCTGGGCGATGAGCATTCCGGCGAAGCCAATGCACATCAGGGAGGAAACGGTGTCCGGCGCGGTGACGCCCACGTAAATGCACCGGAGGATGATAGCGGTCAGGATGCCGATGACCAGCAGCGCCCCCAGCAGCCCCCACTCCTCGCAGCAGGAGGAGAAGATAAAGTCGTTGAATCGCTGGGACAGCTTGTTGTTGATGGTGGACTGGGTCATGGCTCCCTGCATATAGCCCTGGCCGGTCAACCCGCCGGAGCGGATGGCCAGCAGCGAACGGCTCTGCTGGAACCCCGCGCCCAAGGGATCGTAGTCGTGGTCCAGGCAGCAGAGGATTCGCTTTTTCAGGTAATTTTCCTCCGGCAGGTAGCCCCACAGCTTGTACCCGGCGAAGCCGATGACGGCGAAGCCCGCCGCGAACCACAGGGGATGCAGTCCCCCCACCCACAGCATGACGGCGAAAATCGCCACGTAAATCAGGCAGGTGCCTGCGTCGCTGGAGATGACGTAAATCAGCCCCACAAAGTACAACAGCGCCGCACAGAACAGCATCACGGAGACGATGTTGTTCATGCGCTTCTTTTCCTTGATATACGAAATCAATTGGGCGAAGAGGATGGTAAAGACAATTTTGTCCATCTCGGCGGGCTGGAGGGTGAAGGGGATCAGCGGCAGGGAGATCCAGGCCCGGTTGCCCATGTCGTCACCGGTGCCAAGGGGGATGAGCAGCAGCAGAAAGATGGTGGCCCCTGCCAGCAGCCACTTCCACTTGCTGCAAATCATCTCCAAATCCAGCTGACTGACCACAAAGTAGAGGACAATGCCAATGCACATGGCGATGGCCTGCTTCGCGGCGGAGGAGTGCAGACTGGCCCTGTAGCGGGTCGCGGAATAGATGAGTACGATGCCAAATAAATTGGCGGCGACACAGAGGGAGAGAAGGATATGATCGGCCTGTTTCAAAGCGTCCAGCACCAAATCACGGAGGGCAGACATGACGCCACCTCGTTTTCTTTTGAGATTGGTTCACATTCTACCACAGAACGGGGATTCTGTAAAGATGAGGCCGCGCAATTTGCCCTATTTGTCCCCTCCGCGCCCATTGGAGGTGGAAACCGTCCGGCAAATGTGATACAATAACGGAAACGACTGAAAAAAGAGGGGAGAGGGGCTGCATGAACCGACGCACGTTTCGCACCGCCGCTGTGACCGCGCTGCTGGCCGCGCTGTTGGCGGCGGGGCTGATTTTAAACGTGAACACCGGCGCGGTGGACATCCCGACGGGGGATATTTTCGCCCTGCTGGGCAAGGGGCTGCGGCTGCGGGCGTTGGCGTGGCTGGAGCCTGACCGATATGGCGAAGCGCTGACGGCGTTCCTGACCGGTTCAACGGAGGCGCGGGTGCTGTTCTCCATCCGCCTGCCTCGTCTGCTGCTGGCGGCAGTGCTGGGGGGCGCGCTGGCGGTGTCCGGCCTGCTGCTCCAGTCCTTTTTTCGGAATCCCATCGCCGGGCCGTTTGTGCTGGGTATTTCCTCCGGCGCGAAAATGCTGGTGAGCATCACCATGATTTTCCTGCTGCAAGACATCTCCACCATGAACTCCGGCGTGATGGTGCTGGCGGCCTTCGCCGGGTCGCTGCTGGTGACGGGGGTGGTGCTGCTCTTCGCCCAGCGGGTGCGCAATATGTCCATGCTGCTGGTCATTGGTATTATGGTCAGTTACCTCTGCGGCGCGGTGACGGATTTTTGCGTCACCTTCGCCGACGAGCACAACGTCGCCAACCTGACCAGCTGGTCCATGGGCAGCTTTTCCGGGGCCAGTTGGAACGCCGTGGAAGTCTCTGCCGCCATCTGCCTGCCTTGCCTGGCGCTGGCGTGGCTGCTGGCAAAGCCAATCGGGGCCTATGCCCTGGGGGAGGGCTACGCACAGAGCCTGGGCATCCACGTCCGAGCCTTTCGGGTGTGCCTGATTTTGCTGTCCAGCCTGCTTTCCGCCTGTGTCACCGCCTTCGCGGGACCCATCTCCTTTGTGGGCATCGCCATTCCCCACATTACCAAAAGCCTGCTGAAAACCTCCCGCCCGGCGGTGGTCATCCCCCTGTCCTTCCTGACCGGGGCGGTGTGCTGCGTCTACTGCGACCTGCTGGCCCGCACCGCCTTTGCGCCCACGGAGCTGGCAATCAGCACTGTGACCTCGGTGTTCGGCGCGCCGGTAGTGATTTACATGATGGTAAAGCGGAGGGGGCGGGAGCAATGAGCTATTTTGAGACAGAAAACCTGTCTGTGGGATACCACGGCAGCATCCTCATCCATGGCATCAATATTACCCTGCAAAAGGGGCAAATTCTCACTTTAATTGGCCCCAACGGGGCGGGGAAGTCCACCATTTTGAAGTCCATCACCCGGCAGCTGCGGGCGATCAGCGGCAGCGTCTACGTTCAAGGGCGGGACGTACACCGTTGGAGCGCCAGGGAGCTGGCAAGCCACCTGGCGGTGGTGCTGACCGACCGGGTAGACCCGGAGCTGATGACCTGCCGGGAGCTGGTGGCCCTGGGGCGCTACCCCCACACCAACGCCGTGGGCAAGCTGACCACAGAGGACCGCCGCAAGGTGGACGAGGCGCTGGCCCTGGTAGGCGGGGCGGACCTGGCGGAGCAGGAGTTTTCCACCCTCAGCGACGGCCAGAAGCAGCGAATGTTGCTGGCAAGGGCCATCTGTCAGGATACGGAGATCATCGTGCTGGACGAGCCAACCGCCTATCTGGACATCCGCTACAAGGTGGAGCTGCTGGACGTGCTGCGCCGCCTGGCGAGGGAGAAGGGGACCACCATTCTGCTCTCCCTCCATGAAATTGACCTGGCCTATAAGGTCTCCGACCAGCTGGTGTGCGTCAAGGGGGATACCATCTCCCGATACGGCCCGCCGGAGAAGGTGCTGGCAGGGGACGCCGCTCAGCGGCTCTACGACATGGAGCGGGGCAGCTACGACCCCCTTTTTGGCAGCGTGGAATTGCCCCGCCCGGAAGGGGAACCGAAGGTGTTCGTCATCGGCGGGGCTGGGTACGGCGTACCCGTGTACCGCCGCCTCCAGCGGGAGCAAATTCCCTTCGCGGCGGGGATTTTGTTTGAGAGCGACGTGGACACCCCCGTGGCCCGCGCGCTGGCGGCGGAGTTGTTCACTGCCCCGACCTTCGAGCCGGTCTCTGATGAGGTTTTCGCTGCTGCCAGAGCCGTCCTGCTGCGCATTGGCGCGGTGCTAGACGCCGGATGTCCCGTGGGGACGTTCAACCGGTGCAACGGGCGGCTGCTGGAGGCGGCGAGAGAGGCGGGGGTGCCGGTCTTTACAGATGCGGCACAATTAGCAATTCGCAATTAGCAATGTGCAATTACGGCTGCAAACCCGGTCATTGCAAATTGCGCATTGCACATTAAAAATACCGTTCCCCGTCGATCTGCTCCCAAATCGCGCCGGAGGAGCGCACAGACCGCAGACCCGTGTCCTCGTACCAGTTGTAGGAGAGCCGTTCCTCCCCGACCTGCCACGTCTGGGGCAGGCTGGTCTCCTGCCAGTCCAGAGGCTGGGCGATGTGGACCTGCTCCGACGCCTCCCGGAAGAACCCGGCTAACTCTTTTTCCTGTGCCGCCGTCAGCACGCCGGGTTTGGCGGAGACGAAGAAGGGAGTGCCGCTCTTGGCCAGCAGCTGGCCCCACTGCCGGTTCAGCTCCCAGGGAATGTGTTCCGTGATGCCCAGGCAGTCCGCGTCCACGTCGTAGAACGTCCGGTGGTGGGGCATACGGAAGGCCAGGGTGTTCACCCCCAGCCGGGCGGTGCGCTCCCACAGCAGACCGCTGGTGTCGTCGCCGGTGCGGTTCAGGTGCATCAGCCCCGCCCCCAGGTGGCCCACGGTGTTGCAGCCCAAAATCAGGGTGCCGGTGGGGGCGGCGGCCTCCAGAATGGCCCGATAAAGGCCGGTGACAATTTCCGCCGAGGTGCGGCTCTGGTCGTGGAACCGCCAGCCGTCCTCCGCCATCAGGGGGAGCATCTGAGGCCCCCACCGCCCGAAAATGTCAAAGGTGGAGAAATCGTGCTTGATGAGCCGGTAGCCCCAGCCGCAGACCCGGCGGATGTCCTCCTGCACGTGGGACAGTACCTCTGGGTGAGAGGGGTCCAAACTGCCGTTTGCCAGCCGCCACTGGGCGGGGATGCTCTCGCTGTGGTCCAGCAGCAGCCGCATCCACAGGCCGGGCCGTGCGCCTTTTGCGGAAATGTCCGCTGCCAGTCCCGCCATATCCGGGAACTTTTCGTTGCCCACCCAGGGGCCGCCGATGTAATCGTCGCTGCGGTACTTCTGCCAGCAGTCGTCCACGACCATATAGGGCCGGTTGTCCAGTCCGCCCGTCAGCGCCATCAGATAGTCGGTGTCCGCCAAGATCTCCTGCTGGGAGCTGTGGCCGTAGGCGTAATACCAGTTGTTGGAGCCGTAGACCGGGTGGGGCGGGAAGATGGGGTCGTCGCACAGGGCCTGACAGAACCGCCGGGAGGCTTCATAGGCGCTGATTCCCTCGTAGGTGCGGAATACCACCTGCGCCGCCAGCAGCCTGCGCCCGGCCAGCACTACACCCACGCCGCCGCTGCGCACGTCCAGCCACAGGGAAACCCCGGCAGAATCCGCCTGCCAGAAGCACAGCGCCCCGGGCCGCACCCGGACGCCGTACCCCGCCGTGACCTCCTCCCGCTGAGCCAGGAAATACCAGGGCATGGCCCGGTAGGGGATCATGTTCCGCCACCCCATGTCGCCGTAGCCTCGCTCCCAGGCGTCGCCCAGAAAAAGTCCCTTCATGGGCTGGGAAAACTGCCAGCGCAGCCGGATCAGCCGCACCGGGGTGCTGTCCGCGGTCAGGTACACCGCCAGCCGGTCCCCCTCCAGAGCGGTCTCCACGGCCACGTCCTCCCGGCGGGCCGCGCCAGAGCCGCCTGCCGCCTTCCACTCGCCCCGTTCGCTCTGGACCATCACCCAGTCCGGGGCGCGCAAAATCGTCTCAAACATCATTTTGTGGTTCTCCTTTGTCGTACAACACTGAATTTGGGGTTGGTTGCCTTTATTATACCGGATAGCGGCGGGGCCTGTAAACAAGGTTCGGGCGTGTTTTTATTTTTCGTTTTGGCGGCAATTTAGGCTTGCAATCGGTTGGAGTTTCGGTTATAATACCATTTGACGCCGGTGTGTTGGAATTGGTAGACGAGGTGGACTCAAAATCCATTACCAGCGATGGTGTGCGGGTTCGAGTCCCGCCACCGGCACCAAAACGCCGCAGAGAGTTTTCTCTGCGGCGTTTTTTTGGTGCCAAATCGGAATAAAGGGTCAGAAAACGTGCGCTTTTCCTACCTGTGGCTACTGCGCTTCCCACACAGCGTAAAGGGTGAGATCCTCCTCCACGGCGTCGCTGGAAAAGTCCCAAAGCTGCTCCCCGTCGGGGGTCAGGGACCACCCCTCCAACGTGTAGCCCACGCGGACCACGTCCTCCGGTTCCTCTGCGGTGTCGCCGTACAGGACGGACTGAGACGCCGCCGATGACGCAGGCTGCAATGGCGTCGCACTCGTAGTTCAGGCCGGTGTTGGCGGTGTTGGAACCGATACGGGCCGCCTCGATGAAGCCGGTGTAGCCGGAGGTGACGCCGGCCAGAGTGTGGACCATCATGGTGGTGAAGAACACGTTGATGCCGGAAACGTTGGCCGCCAGGGACAGCACCATTGCCAGCGCCAGGATCAGGGCGAGCAATTTCTTCAGTTTTTGTTACAGTCCTCCTTTGAATTTGTGAGCAGATGTTTCTCTTAAGTGCTTACGAGAATAGTATAGCAGAGATACAGGGAAATAGAAAATACAAGATTTTTGGCCATTATTAAAAATCCTTCCCTATTCTTCCTCATCTGTTTCTTCCTCTTCAACGTCCGGCTCATCGCCTTCGCTTTCGTCTCCGTCCGGCTCTGCACTGTCGGTCCCCGGCTCTGACGATTCCGATTCCTCGCCCTCCGTCGCTTCCGGCTGCACGCGGGACATCCTCCACGCCATCAGGCCCAGGAAAACCACGCCTCCGCCCAGCACCAGGATGCCCACAATGAGCAGCGGCAGCGAAGGAGCGTCCTCGCCGCCCTTGTACGCCTCCTGGAGGAACGTCACCAGCAGATACGCCAGGTACAGCGCCCCCAGCAGGTAAACGGTCCCGTGCGCGCCGGGGGAAAACGAATGTTTTTGTTTGTTGTCATCTTTTTTAAAAGGCATGGTCATTCACTCCTGTTCTGAACGGTCGGCGTTTTGTCCCTTCATTTTATCACAGATGCCACCGGGTTTCCACATGAAAATCACTGGCTTCACGCAGCTCATTCCGAAGGAGTTTCCACCTTTTTCCCAATGCCGGGCGTTGCTCCGCCGGTGGCTGCGTATGGGCGAGCTGCCGCCTGCGGGTCCTCGCTGAAAAACCAGGCGATTTTTTCCGTGGGGTCGGCGTGTTTCAGGTAAACGATATTGAACTCCCGGATCATGCGGTCGTTCTCCAGCCAGAATTTTTCCAGATTCGGGTCGCTCTCCGCCAAAATGTTGTAGACGAAGGAGATGCCGTAGCCCTCCCGCACCAAATCCAGGATGATTTTGAAGCTGGAGATGCTGATACAGTGCCTGAAACGGCTCAGCGACTCGTTGTAGGCCATCAGTTCCTGCTCCAGAATGGCCCGCGTGCCGGAACCGGCTTCCCGGTGGATGATGGTCTCGCACAGCAGTTCCTCCATGGAGACTGTCCTGCCCGCGAAGGGGTGGCCCCTGTGACAGATGCCCACGAAGGGCTCCCGGCGGAGGAGGATGGAGTCGAAGCGCTCCTTGTCGAAAAAGCCCTCGATGACGGCGAAATCCAGCCGGTTTTTCTCCAGTTCCCCCAGCAGACGCTGGGTGTTGTCCACGAGAAATTCCAGTTGGTTGTCCTCATCCCGCAAAAAGCGGTGGATGTATTCCGTGAGAAAATAGTCCCCGATGGTTTTGGTGGCCCCCACCCGGAGGGAGCGGGTGGGCTTTTCTACCCGGAGCTTTTCCCGCAGCGCCGCCTCCTGATACCGCGCCGCCCGTGCGTAGGTCTCCAGCTGCTCCGCCGCCGGGGTCTTTTCCAGTCGGCGGTTCACGTAGCGGAACAACCGGCATTGGTATTCCTGCTCCAGGTGGTGGATCTGCTGGGTGACGGCTGGCTGGGTCAGGTGCAGCTGCTCCGCCGTCTGGCGGTAGCTGCCGCACTCGCACAGCACCAGAAAGGTCTCGATTCGATAGTCTAACATGGCGCATCCCTCTTTTGATAAAATTCTCTAATCAACGCATAAGAATTGCTAAATAGATTTTATCATAAATGGGGCGTATAATCAACGTGAGAAAGAGCGCCGTTTTCCAAATATGGCGGCGCCAGAGGAGTGTGCCCGTATGAACGTTATTGTAATTGGCGGCGTAGCCGCAGGCACCAAAACCGCTGCGAAGTTGAAGCGTCAGGACCGCAGCGCAACCGTCACGATCTACACCAAAAGCCAGGACATTTCTTACGCCGGGTGCGGCCTGCCCTACTATGTGGGCGGGGACATCGAGACCCGGGAGGAACTGATCGTCAACACCCCGGCCAGCTTCACCGGTCTCACCGGCGTGGCTGTGCGCACCGGCATGGAGGCGGTTTCCGTCAATGGCGCGGAGAAAACCGTCACCTTTGCCAACGGGGAGACCGTGGGCTATGACAAGTTGGTCATCGCCACCGGCGCGGCCCCCTTTGTCCCCAATGTGCCGGGGAAGGAGTTGCCCGGCGTGTTCACCATGCGCAGCCCCGACGACGCCATCGACCTGCGGGCCTATGTGGAGCAGAACAACTGCCGCAGCGCCGTGGTGGTGGGCGGCGGCTTCATCGGCCTGGAGATCGCGGAGAACCTGATGGCAAAGGGCCTCAGCGTCACCGTGGTGGACATGGCCTCCCAGGTGATGCCCAACCTGTTTGATGCGGAGATGGCCGCCTACATCCGCCGCAAGCTCCAGGCCAAGGGGATGCGGGTCATCACCGGGGCCGGGCTGGAGGAAGTGCAGGGCGCCGACAAGGCCACCGGCATCCGCACCAGCGTCGGCAGCTTCGCGGGAGACCTGGTGGTGCTGGCCATCGGCGTCCGCCCGGCCACTGGGTTCCTGGCCGATTCCGGCATTGAGATGAACCGCGGCACCATCGTCATGGACAAACAACAGAAAACCAACATTGAGGACATCTACGCCGTGGGCGACTGCGCCCAGGTCTACAACAGCCTGACCGGGCAGAGCCAGTGGTCCGCCATGGGCTCCACCGCCAACCTGACCGGCCGTCTGCTGGCGAAGAACCTGACCGGCGGGAGCCTGTCCTACGGCGGCTGTCTGGGCACCGGCGTGGTGCGGCTGGCAAACGACCTGAACGCCGGGCGCACCGGCCTCACCGAGGCCCAGGCGCAGGCGGCGGGATACGATGTTATCACCGCCACCTGCGTTACTGACGACAAGGCTCACTACTACCCCGACGCTTCCACCTTCGTCACCAAGCTCATCGCGGACCGGGCCACCCACGCCCTGCTGGGCATCCAGGTGCTGGGTTCCGGCGCGGTGGACAAGATGGTGGACATCGCTGTCACCGGCATCTCCGCCGGAATGAAGCTGGAGGACTTCGACACGCTGGATTACGCTTACGCGCCCCCCTTCTCCACCGCCATTCACCCCTTCGTCCAGGCTTGCTACATCCTGGAGAACAAGCTCAGCGGCGCTTATGAGAGCTTTACTCCCGCTGAGTACGCTGCGGGCAAAGCCAAGGGCTACAAGGTCATCGACGCCAGCCCCGCCCCCGCCATTCCCGGCGCTCAGTGGGTCAACCTGACCGCCGTCAACGGGCCGCTGGACGGCATCGACAAGGACGAGAAGCTGCTGCTGGTCTGCGCCAAGGGCAAGCGGGGCTACCTGCTGCAAAACCGCCTGAATGCCTTCGGCTACACCAACACCCGCGCCCTGGAGGGTGGCCTGTTTGTCAACGAGGTCAAGGTGGAGTTCACCGGCGCGCTGCCCGCCGCGGAGATCAAGCGGGTGAAGGCTCTGGGCTGCCTCCAGGACAAGCGGTATCCCGATGTGTTCAACGTCCGCGTTATCACCCGCAACGGCAAAATCACCGCCGAGGAACACCGCACCATCGCGGAGGCGGCGGAGCGGTTCGGCTCCGGGGCCGTGACCATGACCACCCGCCTGACCTTGGAGATTCAGGGTGTGAAGTACGCCGACCTCCAGCCGGTGATGGACTTCCTCCACGACCACGGTCTGGAGACCGGCGGCACCGGCTCCCTGGTGCGCCCGGTGGTCTCCTGTAAGGGCACCACCTGTCAGTACGGTCTCATCGATACCTTCGGCCTGTCCGAGCGGCTCCACGAGGCGTTTTATGTGGGCTACCACGGCGTGACCCTGCCCCACAAGTTCAAAATCGCCGTGGGCGGCTGCCCCAACAACTGCGTCAAGCCCAACCTGAACGACCTGGGCATCGTGGGTCAGCGGGTGCCGATGATCGACTACAGCAAGTGCCGGGGCTGCAAGAAGTGCCAGGTGGAGGCCGCCTGCCCCATCAACGTGGCCAGAGTGGAAGATGGCAAGGTCAAAATCGACCCGACCCAGTGCAACAACTGCGGCCGCTGCAAGGGCAAATGCGTGTTCGGCGCGCTGGACTATCAGGACGGCTACCGCATTTACATCGGCGGGCGCTGGGGCAAGAAGGTGGCCCACGGCCAGCCGCTGACCCGTATCTTCACCTCCGAGGAAGAGGTCATGGGCGTCGTGGAGCGGGCCATCCTGCTGTTCCGGGACGAGGGACTGACCGGTGAGCGCTTCGCGGACACCGTCACCCGGCTGGGCTTCGATTACGTCAACCAGAAGCTGCTGGATGACACCATGGACAAAGAGGCCATCCTGAAAAAGACCGTCAAGGGCGGTGCGACCTGCTAAAACTCTCTGTTCGCCGCAAATCCCGCATTGACAGGTCCGCTGTCACCTGCTATAATGCAGCCTGTCATTTGGTCAGGTGCGCCACAAGCAACAAAAACTGTCGCAAATGACCCTTTGCTGTCAGTTTTATTCACACGTAAAAAAAGCTGGCACAGAAATGTGCCAGCTTTTTTTGGAGGGACGCACTATGACATTTCTGTTGCTCGGCAACCTTATCGCTTTTCTCGGCTCACTGCTGATGGTCTCCATCGGGTTCATCAAGGACAAGACAAAAATCCTGCTGGTTCAGTGCCTGCAATTCGGCCTGCTGGCCGCGGCGAATCTGCTGCTGGGTGCCTATGCGGGCGCGGTCTCCAACGCCGTCGGCATTGCCCGGAACCTGGCCTTTTTTAAGGTGGCGGCCACCACCCCGCTGAAGGTCTTTTTCATCGTCTTGCAGTTGGGCATCACCTTGGTCAACGGCGTCCCCGCGCCCATTGAGTTTTTCCCCATCCTGGCCACGGTGGTCTACACCTGCTCGCTGGACCTCAAGAACATCTACCGGTTTAAGTACGTCCTCATCTTCACTCAGGCCCTGTGGGTGATTTACGACTTCTACTATTGGAATTACGCCGCATTTGCCTTTGACCTGCTGACAATCTCCGCCCACGTCTACAGCATCATATCGCTGAAACGGAATGGGAACCCGGCAGAACCCAAGTAAAAGGCCATAAAAGAGACACAAACGCCCCCGCGTCAGTTGCCGATGCGGGGGCGCAGTTTATTCTTCTGTGTCGTAGTCTTCGTATTCGCTGTATTCGTAGCTTTCTTCGGATTCCTCGGAATTGTATTCTTCTGAATCGTATTCCTCGTAGTCGCTGTATTCGTAGGATTCTTCGTAGTCGTATTCGTCCGTCTCTTCCGGCTCCGTCACCACCAGGGTAAACGAGAACGTGTCCGACACGTTGCCGTCCTGGTCTGTCACCGTCAGGCCCAGCTCGTATTCGCCAGGGGTGTACAAATCGTACTCGCCGGAGAGGGTGATATTCGCCAGTAGCTGCCGGTAAGAGTCCGACACATCCGACAGCTCGTCCAGATAGCTTTCCAGGTCCGGGACGGTCCCCAGCGGCACGGTGATGGTGTCGGTGGTCAGGGTGATGACCGGGATGTCATAGTTGGGATCGTAGACCTCCGCCGCCGTATAGACAATGCGCTTGGCGGTGGCGGCGTTGGTGCTGTGGTCCGCCACCTGATAGGTAACCACCGCATAGACGCTGTCCTCGCTGAACCGGCAGCTTTGCACGATGACGCGGTCATCCAGCGCGCCGTCCCGGGTGTCGTAGGCGGTGACATCCTCCAGCAAACAGGAGTAGTCCAGCGCTTCGATTTCCGCCACATCCTCCGCTGAAAGGGTCAGCCTGGCTTCAGAGTAGGAGAGGACAGGGGCTTCTTTGTCTTTTAGAAGGTAGGACCCCAGCAAGACCAGGCATCCCACCACGCAGACGCCAGCCAACAGCAAAATCGGTTTGACCTTTGCCAGCCGCAGTTTCTCCCTCATGACCTGTTCCCCGATTCCTCTCCGTAGCTGGAGGTATAGGAGTTGTAGTAGTACTTGTTGGTGCCATAGGTGCCGTACAGCGTCCGGTTGGACATACGAACCTTATTGAGGACGGCCCCGGCAAGGTTGCAGTTGGCCCGCTGCATCTGTTGAATGGCCTTGGACGCCATTCTTCCGCTGACCATGTTGGAGCCGATGACCAGAACCACCCCGTCGCACATCTGGCCGATGATGGCGCTGTCAATGACGCTGCCGATGGGCGGCGTGTCCAAAATCACATAGTCGTAGCCCTTCCGCACCTGCTCCAGCAGGGAGCGGAACGCCTTCTGAGAGAGCAGCCCCGCCGGATTGGGCGGGCGTTTGCCGGACAGCAGCAGCGACAGGTGATTGATATCGCTTTCGTAAATCAGGTCGTCGGCCTGCTCCCTGCCGGACAGCACCTCGGACAGCCCCGTGTTCTCGTCCTCCTGGAAGCCCAGCTTTTCACTGAACACGGACATCCGCATATCCCCGTCGATAAAGAGAACGTTTTTCCCGGTTTTGGCCAGCTCCACGGCGACGCGCAGGGAGATGGTGGATTTTCCCTCGCCGGGAGAGCAGCTGGTGAAGGCAAACACATGGTTTTCTGCGCCGCAGAACTCAATGTTGGCCCGCAGAGACCGGAAATCCTCCGCGCTGCGGCCAGAGCTGTGGGTCTGCTTCCAGGGTACGCTGATGCCCTGCTCCTGGCCCTCGTACAGGATGGACCCCAGAACGGTCAGCCCCAACCGCTCCTCAATGTCGTCGGCGGTGACGATGCGGTCGATGACGATATAATGGATACAGATGCCCAGGACCATCAGGCAGCAGACCACAAACGCCGCCAGGACCGCGACGAACAGGGAGGAGGTCTCCGGGTCGGTGGGCAGGTTGGCCTCCTCGATGACGGTGATGCCCTCCACGGACATCCCGTCCTCAATGGCGGAAATGGCGGTGGTGCGCAGATAGATGACCAGATTTCTGGCGGTGATGGGGTCTTTGTCCTCCACGGAGATGCTCAAAATGCGGGTGTCGCTCTGGTTTTCCACGGTCAGCCGTTTGCAAAACGCCTCATAGCTTTCGTCCAAGCCGAAAAAACCGATGGTTTCCTCCACCACGGTGCGCCCCTGGATGATCTCGATGTAGTCGTTGGTCAGCTGCTGGCCCACCTCCAGGTCGGAATAGGTGATGGAACTCTCGTCGCTCTGAGGCAGGACATAGATTTTGGTGGTGGAGACATAATCAGGGCCGATCACATTTGCATAGAGCAAGAAGGAGACCAGTCCCGCCAGCACACCACACAGCAGGACAATGGGCAGCTTGTCCAGCAGCTCCATAAACAACGATTTGAAGTTGATGGAGAGATAGGTGGGCCGGAGCGCGAGGTCCTGGCGCTCCGCTTCTTCCGTTACGTTCATTCCGATACTCCTTTATCTTGCCTATTAACTTGCCTATGCGCGCTTGATTTTGCCGATGGCGGTTTTCTCAAACGGCGTATCCCGGAACTCCAGAAAATGAATCTGTTTGTAGGAGGGAAGCGTATCGTTCCGCTCGTCCAGAAAGTCCTCTACCGCCTTCCGTGCAGCCTCGGTATTCTCTGTGGGGAGAATTTCCGCGCAGAGGAAATTGTTCTTTTCCTTGACGAGAGCCTCTTCCACGAAGGGGCACTCCCGCAGCATCGTTTCCAGTTCCTCCGGGCTGATGTTCTCCCCGTTGGACAGGATGATGAGGTTTTTCTTCCGGCCGGTCATGTAATAATAGCCGCGTTCGTCCACCCGGAACAAATCGCCCGTGTGATACCAGCCGTCGCGCAGCACGGCGGCGGTGGCCTCTGGGTCCTTGTAATATCCCATCATCACGGTGTCACCCCGCAGGACCAGCTCGCCATCGACGATTTTGGCCTCGACTATATCTTCTGCCGGTCCAAGGCAGGCGGGGTCGTTTACATCCACTGGGTTGATAATGCCGTGCCCATTTGTCTCCGAGGCGGCATAGACATTCCACAGCTCGATGTTGTGTTCCGCGAAGATCTTCACCGTCTCCTCCGGGAACTTGGCACCGCCGCAGGTCATGATCCGCAGCCTTCCCAGGGGTTTTTCCCCTGGCTTCGCCGTGCGCAGCCGCTGGGCCAGAAGCTCAATCAATTCCGGCACGACAAGCGTATATTCCGGCTCGCCGGTGCGGAGATACCGCATCAGATACCTGGGGCTTTCCCCGATGAAGTTGGTGACACCGCGGGGGACGAGGTCCGCCGACGTGCCGAACCCGGCCACATGGTGGTAAGGCATCACCGTCAGCGCGGTATCAAAGGAGCGGTATGGTTTGGTAGGGGTCCAAAAGTTGACCAGCAGCGACCTGACGGACAGCATGACCGCCTTCGCGCCCCCTGTGGTGCCGGAGGTGAACATAATGCAGCCCAGCGCTTCCAGGTCTCTCGCTGGAATAGAAATCCCGGCGGAGGGGACGGCGGCCCTGACCATGGGCGCGGCGCAGAGGCCCCCATCCGTGGGCACATTCCGGGACGCTTCTTCATCGCACACAACGGTGAAAGTGTCCGTCTTTTTGCAGTATTCAGCGACATCCTGGGCGTTCAAATCCCTGCTGAGCAGAATCGGCACCGCGCCGGCATCCAGCAGCGCATAGAAGGTGAGCAGCCAAAGATAGGAGTTGTCCCCCATCAGGCCGATGTGCTGGTCGGCGTAGCCGCGGCGCACAAAGTCCTCGGACAAAGCTGCCAGGTCGCTGAAAAATTCCTCTGCGGAGACAGACACGACCTCTTGGTCCTCCATATACTTGAACGGTGGACGTCCCGTCTCCTCATATTTTTCTTTTGAGCGATGAAAAAATTCATGGAATGTAGTTGGAACAGACATTTTTGTTCTCCTTCCTGCTAAAACGGGGTTCCTGCGGTTCTGTCTGCGGTTCGTTTTCTACTTTACATATTCGTCGAGAAAAGCGTCGCAGACGGGGATGAGCTTGTCATTTTGTACGCTGTGGGTCATGCCCACGATCCGCTCATACTGGACCTCGATGCCTGCCTCTTGCAGCGCTTTATAAAAGCGGTCCGATATGGTCATCGGCACCGTGGAATCCTCCGTGCCGTGGACGATCAGGACGGGCATCATATCGTCGCTGATGTTGGATATCACGTCAAACTTGTGGATCTCTGTGATGACGTCGGAATCCTCAGTCCCATCGACGATCTCCGGGTGCTCGATGAAATAGGTCAGGGTATCGCCTTCGCAGTAATAAATCAGGTGTTCCAGGTCGGTGGGGCCAAAGATGTCGATGGCCGCAGTGATAGTGAAATCATACTGCTCCGGGTCCGCCGCGTACTCCTCCGCAAAGCGCAGAGCCAGCTGTGCCCCCGCCGAGTCGCCCAGGATGACGACGTTGGAGGAGTCGATCTCGTAGGTTTCCGCGTTGGCGACCAGATAGGAGACCGCATCGCTGACGCACTCCACCTCTCCCATCAGGGTGGTATCCGGGTGCAGGTCGTAGTCGATGGTGGCCACCACATATCCCTCCGCCGAGAAGGTGTAGAGGAAGGAGTTCAGCTCCGAGCGCTGGCCGGAGGTCCAGCTGCCGCCGTGGACGCAGACCATCAGCGGCTTGGCCTCGCCGGTCTGCTGGTATGCCACGTCCATATAGCAGTTGGTGTCCTTCTCGCCAGGGCGGTAACAGATGTCCTCCGCCGCTGTCACGTCGTCTCCGTAGGCGGTGCGGATCTCAATGTCCGAAACGTCTATATCAGCGGCGCGGGACCGGAGAAAGAACACCGCCGCCACCACACAGCCGAGCGCAAGGATTCCTAACAGAGCGAACAGCCAGACGCGCCTTTGCTTGATGCGTTCCATTGGCGGTCACACCAGCTTGCGCAGGATGAACTGCTGCAAGTCCCCCACGGTCACGATTTTGGAGAGCTTCCGGGTGGGGATACGCACGTCAAAGGCATCCTCCAGGTCGGAGATCAGCGCCAGGATCGCCAGGGAGCTCATGCCCAGGTCCTCCAGCAGCTTGGACTCCGGGGTGATTTCGGTCCCCTCGCTGAAATCGAAGGAATCGCGGACGATTTCAATTACTTTGTCGTTAAATTCTGCTACTGTCATTGTGTGTACCTCATTTCTGCTTGCAAATATGGGGGCGTATGCTTATCCGCAGAAGGGGATTCCCCCGTTGCGGCTGCGCTTACAGTTCAATGGTCACCTTTTTCCTGCCCCGTCTGCGGAATTTCCGCAGCAGCTCTCTCCCCATCTGGAGGCCCACACAGACGACTGCGATAAACACGGCGCGGGCCGCGAACATCAGCACCGTCTGGAGGAAAATGCTGTTGGGGAACCATTCCAGGAATTTGTAGTTGGGCAGGATGACCTTCTCAAAGGCGTGGACGCAGATGATCCAGATGTTGTTCATCCCAATGACCGCGAAGAAGCGGTTGGCGGCAGTATCTATGGTTCTGGCCGTGAGCCAGTCGAAGAAAACCAACAGGAGAACAGCCAGACTGGTGAGACCGAGGACATCCATCAGACCGCCGCTCAACTCGCCCCGGATCAGGTCGGTATGGCTGCGCAAAAAGGTGTTCAGGCTCAGGACCGCCAGGACTACCAGCGGGATCAGCGGAAACTTTCTGTCCAGCAGGTGTTCTTCCCGAATCAGGTTGCCCAGGGCCACCCAGCCGGTGGCCATCAGGCCGATGTGGATGACAAAAGGCCACACTGCGGAGAACCGCATCATACAGTAGCCCAGCAGCGTACAGGCGAAGGAAAGACCATAGGTGAGCCGCCGGTTTTTCAGGTGGGACAGGCAATTGAACAGGCAGCGGGCTTCAAAGAGCGCCCACAGGAACCACAGAATGCTGATGCTCTCCACCGGGACACCGAACAGTGTACCGCCGCCCTCGAAGTTCAGCCCCAGGGCGTAGGTCAAGAGAAATTCTCCCCCGTGCTCCCAAAAGGAGCGGCGGCGCACAAAGGAGAGAGCCAGCTTTGCCAGCAGCACTGCCGCCGCCGTGATGTAGTAGGGCTTCAGCAATGTGCGAAAGTTGAAGGAGAGTGATTTTCTGACAGGCGACGGGTTGAATCCGTAGCCGCTGAGCAGGAAAAAGAGCACCATGTAGGCGGAACCGAGAACGGAGAACCACCCGTAAAACACAAAATTGGAATAGAAAAATGCACTGTTGAAGGAAATGGTGTGTGCAAAGATCACCATTAACATTCCATATCCGTAAATTGCGTTGAAATAGCCCAGACCTCTCTGCGCCTGGCGTTGTTCCGACATTGGTTATTCCTCCCCGGTTCCGTTTTTAAGCAGTGCCAGCAGTGGCTTTCGCTTCCAAATGCCCACCAATCCCACCAGCAGGAACACCACATACCGCCAGTATCCCAGCCGATAGAGGCCCATCATGACGAAGCAACCCAAAATCACCGTCGCAGTCAGGGCGGCGAGCCGCTTTTCGGCAAAGACGGGTTCCTCAACTCCGTGGCGGCGGCAGGCCCGCTTCATCACGAGGAAGTGGAGCAGGGTCAGCAGCGCATAGCTCACCAGCGTCGTCCACCCGGCGGCCAGGAAGCCGAACCGGGGAATGAAGATGGCGTTGAGTACCAGATTGGCTCCCGCACTGATGATGGACACGGCGGGGATCAGCCGGGTCTCTCCGTAGTACATCTCCACATTGGCGAAGAGCATATACAGAAAGACGAAGAACACGCTGGCCGCCACCGGCGGGATGACCCAAATGGCGCTCTGGTATTCCCCTGTGGCCAGCAGCGCCACCAGGTCCGGGGCGAACGCCGTCATCAGGAGGACCACCACGCCCAGCATCAGGCAAATCAGGGTGGACTGCTTGCGGATGTCCCCGTAAGCGCCGGCCTTGAGTTTTTTGTACATCCAGGGGTTGTAGGAGCCGTTGATGGCGGATACCAGCAGC
Source organism: Clostridiales bacterium (assembly GCA_020859945.1). Taxonomy (GTDB): domain Bacteria; phylum Bacillota; class Clostridia; order Oscillospirales; family Oscillospiraceae; genus Onthomonas. Next base: position 110,097 of record JAJBVG010000083.1, read on the forward strand.
AGGGTCAGCGTGGCGGCGGAGTAGGCCACCGAGTAAATGGCGGTGCTGCCTGTCCCCTCGTAGTAGTTTATCATGATTCTATCTGCCTGGTTCAGCACCGTCTGGGACAGGTAATAGAAAATGAGCGGCAGGTTGAACCGCAGGGCGAACTTCCAGTAAGTCGCGTCGAAGAACTTTCCGCCCTTTTTCAGCAGGTAGACGTACAGGACCGCGCCCAATACCCCCTGCACCGCGACTGTGGCGATGATACGGGCCTCCGCCTTGTAAGGGGTACACAGCACCGCAACGATGGCAATGACCGGCGAAACGATGGTGCTGGCCACGGTGACGGCCACCGGCACGCGATAGCGAAAGTCGAACCGCTCCCGGTTGGTCCAGAGGTACAGCGGGGGGTTGAAGAAAATCTCCACGAACATCAGCCCCATCAGCAGGGAGGACAGACCGATGAACTGGTCGATCCACCGCCGGAACAGCAGGTACACTACCAGCCACCCCAGGGTCATGACCGAAATCAGCCCCGCAATGGAGGAGACATATCCGTCCTTGTCCTCCTCGTAGCGAATCAGGCCGTTGTTCAGCCCCTCATAGGGCAGCTTCAGCGAGGTGAGGACCACCAGCAGCTCGAACCAGGTCTGGTAGACGCTGTAGACGCCGTACTCCTGGGTGGTCAGCAGCCGGGTGAAGATGGGAACGGTGATAAACGCGGTGCCACGTTGAAGAAAATTGCAAATCGTAAAGTAGATGGAAGTCTTTTTCGCGTCCGACAGCTTTTGGTAGGCGCTTTTCAGCTTGTCAGGCCACTTCATAGGCAAGCTCCTCTTCCGACAGCATAACGCCAATCCAAAGTCCGAAATAGACCCCGAAGGTGTTGGTAAATGCGGATTCTCCCGTGCTGGAGATGATGAGGTAGATAAAACACACCAGCGCGGCGGCGTAGGCATAGGCGTTGACCAGCCGCAGCCGGGAAAGCTGCCAGAAAATGGCGACCAGCGCAGCGCAGTAGAAAACGGTCCCCAAAATACCCGTCTCGCCCATCAGATAGGGCCAGAAGGAGTCGGAAATAAAGGAGTGGTATGCCTCCGAAATGCCCCAGACGTGGTTGATGTGGTAAAGCTCATAGACCCTGGAGTATGGCTCAGCGGAGAAGGCGGAGCCGAAGGTGGCAAAGCCCGTCCCCAGGGGAAAGTAGTCCCGGACGATTTGCAGGGCCGTGCTGCTCAGCGCTGACCGGGCCGATTCGTTTTGCAGCGTGACATAATAGTACAGGATGGTGCGGATGCCCAGCAACAGCCCTCCTGCACCCAGCATCCCCCACATCAGGGGGCCAAAGGCGCGGCGCTGCTGGCAGATGATCAAAAAGACGAACACCATGAAGAACACGGCGCAAATCGCCTTAAAACGCAGGGTGCTGACCATGATGGCCCACAGCGGCAGCAGGCGGAGCAGTACCCGGTCCCCCAAAAACTCGTACATGCGGAAGTAAACGGCGCAGATGACGCACATGACCGCAGAGCAATAGGTATAGGCGGAGTAAAACAGCTTCACGGCGCGCATCCCCGAACGGGTGTCGCTGGGGAAGATGTGCAGCACCAAATCCGCCAGGAACAGCACCGTCAGGCAGACTGTCACCACGTCCATCACGCGGATGAGGGCGGCGTATCGCTCCGCCTTGCCCTGGTGCATGGTCAGCAGGTATCCCACGGCGATGGCTGCCGGGAACTTCATCCACACCAGGATGTCGGACAGGACGTTGGACAGAGGCGGGGAGCCGTTCAGCAGCGTGGAAACGCCGCCCGTCAGCAGGAACAGCAGCAGGAACACCAAAATGACAAGGGTGTTGCCCTGGAACCGAAAGGTGAACTGAGTCTGGCAAAGCTCCAGAAAAAACAGGACGACCACGCTCAGCGCCACCAGCTCTTCCAGCGCCCGAAAAGGGCCGATCAGGGATTGCAGGAGATCCTGCACGCAAAACAGAACCAGCAGGCCGCAGAGCAGAACGCCGGGATCTTTTGACTTTTGAGGTAACATTTCTCACGGTCCTTTATGGCTCTCGGAAAATAACGCCAGGATTTTCTACCAGCAGCCTCCAGGCGTATTCCTCTGAACAGCGCCGCAGCAGATAATCCGCGCACGCCTGATAGGAGGCGGGACGCTGGACGGCGTGGTGGCAGTCGGTCCCCAGGATGTCGATCAGTCCGCCCCGAAGCAGCCGCCGGGCGGTGACGTGTTCCACCAGCGGCGCTGGTGGCCCGGCAATGCTGCCCGTGTTCACCTGGACCCAGCCGCCTGCGGTTTTCAGCTGCCGGACCAGGCCGGGCCGCGCCTGGATGCAGGCGTACCGCTCCGCGTGGGCCACCAGAGGCCGGTAGCGGTTGGCGGTCAGCACGTCCATGGCCCGGAGCATTTGGGGAAAGGGCAGGTCGGGGGCAAACTCCAACAGCACGAAGCGGTTCCGCAGGGGACGGCATAAGCCGTCCGCCAGGGCGCGAATCAGTTCGCCGCTGTAAAACACTTCGCTGCCGGGCAAAATCTGCATGTCCAGGCCAATTTGTTTCGCCAGGGTCTGTACCGCCTCCAGCTGCTCCCAGTACCGCTCCGGCGGATGCTGCCAAAGCTGGGGCCGGTAATGGGAGGTGGCGAAGATGACGCGGATGCCCTCCCCATACGCCTGCCGCAGCAGGGTCTCCGTCTCAGCCATATCCCTGGGGCCGTCGTCCAGGCCGGGGAGGATGTGGGCGTGAAAGTCGATCAGCCCGGACAGAGGTTCTCTATCGCTCATAGCCACATTTTTCCGGCAGTCGCTGGGCGAACAGCGGCGTCAGCTGTGATTGAATCTCCTGAAAATCCAGCTCTGTCTGGGAGTCGTTCAGACAGATCAGCTTGTATTTTTTCGACTGCATCACCGTCTGCACCTGGGAGAGGGGGTCCTGCCCCAGCTCGCAGCAGCGGCCCCAGTGGACGCCGCGGGGGATGAAGTTGCCCGTACAGAGGTTCCAATACTTGAAAATCCAATGAGACAGGTCGCTGCCGCTGCGGAAGCGGTTGCCCGCACAGCGGAGCAGCTGCTTTTCCGCCACGTTCCAAACCAGGTCAAAGGTGGATTTGCGGTGGGAGGTGGCAAAGTGCAGGTCCTGAAACCCGGAAAAGTATTGGAAGGGGGTCAGCAGAAGGTTGCTCACAAAATATTTCCCGTAACAGGGGCGGTAAAACTTTCCGGCGTACCGCTTTAACACGGCGGACTTTTGGAAGTTCTGGTTGAGAATGGCCATGTTGTTCAGCATGGTGTGGGGGAACACGTCCTCCGGGTCCACGCCGTCGATGGTTTTCATGGCCGCCGTCTCACAGGGGACCCCGTTCCGGAAAAAGTCAGAGGGCTGGACCGGAGCGAACAGGTACATATCGTCATTGAACAGGACGAAGTGTTCCGACAGGTCCGGGATGCGGTTCAGAAACAATTCGATGACGTTGGAATTGAAGGTGGGCAGGTATTCCGCCGGGATGTAGTCGCTGTGCCGGACAAAGCGCAGCTTGGGGTGGTTCAGGTTCAGCCACGGGGGACACTGCCCGTTGGTGACGAAGAACACCCGGTTTACCCAGGGGGCGTATTGCTCCACGCCCCGGAACCAGTAGCGCAGCCAGCCCCAGTCCCGATAGCGGTTGTCGGTGCTGCCGTTGTCCTGGTCGGCGGGGCAATACTGCGCCCTTTGCGCCTGCCACGCCGGGTCCGACCCGTCCACCCAGGTAATCACAAAGTCGATTTTTTCAGCCAAGAGGGATACCTCCGCGTTCTCGCCCACAGCATGGGGATGTGTCTGCTTCTGGTTCCAAGCAAAGTGGCAAGGGGACACGCGGCTGTTTACCGGAGCGTGTCCGCAATCGCCGTGTAGTAGTCCTCTAAAATGGAATGGGCGCTCGTGATGTTGTATCTGGCGAAAAGGGCGCCCTCGCCGCCCCGGACCCTGGGCGCCTTTTCGCAGGTCAGGATGGTCTTGGCCCACTGCTCTGGCGGCTGCTCCAGCGAGAGAAAGACCGTTTTCTCACTGAGTTTGACCTCTTTCGGCACTTTATCCGAAAAAACGCAGGGCAGGTCAGCAAACTGGGCTTCGATGCCCACCACGGGGACCCCCTCGAACAGGGAGGGCAACACCAGCACGTCCATGGCCTGGTACAGCCGGGCTACGTCGTCCCGACTGCCCAGAAAGCGCACACGGCCGTTAATGCCCAGCTTTTCGGTCTGCTTTCTGATCTCCGCTTCCTTTTCTCCTGTTCCCACCAGGAGCAGGAGGGCGTTTGGATTTTTCTCCAGAATGGAAGCGAAAATCTGCACCAGAAAACGGTGGTTTTTTTGATAAGACAGCCGCCCCACATGGCCCACGACAAACTCGCCCTGGGAAATGCCCAGTTCTGCGCGCATTTCCTCGCGGGTTTGGACGTCGAAGAGAAACCGGTTCCCCTCGATGGCGTTGGGGATGACCGTAAAATCTGCGCCGCCGAACAGGAACTCTCCCGCCTCCTGGCCGCAGGCGCAGCGGTAGTTTGCCACGGCGGGCAGCCTGCCCTTGAAAAAGAGCTTCAGCGGGTATTTATAGTCCCGGTCAATGGAGGTGTTATGGCTGTGGGCGATGCGCGCCGGGACGCCAGCCTTCTTCGCGGTCAGCAGCGGGAGGTAGCTCATGGCGTCGATGTGGGCGTGGACGATCTGGTACTCCGGGTGGTCCGCCCAAAACTGTTCCATATAGCGGAAGTACGTGGGGTAGTTTTGAGGCAGCAGCCGCGGCGCATAATACACCCTGCCGCCCAGCGCCAGAATTTCATCGTCGTAGTCGTTTTTTTCCGGCCGGTGGGTCAGAAAATCGAACTGGAGCTTGGTCCGGTCCACGCTGCGGTAATAGTTCATCAGCATGGTCTCCAGTCCGGCCCGGTGCATATTGTTGACGCACTGTAATACTCGTATCATTGTTTCATGCCTGCTCTGTAAATCTCCAGAGTCTGGTCCACGACGGCGTCCCATTGATAGGCTCCGCAGACAAACTCGGAAGCGCCTCTCTTGCAGTCCTGCACCGCGGACTCATTGTCGCACAGTTTCTGCAAGGTCTCCCGCAGGGCCGCAGTGTCCCCCTTGGGGAAGGTCACGCCATGTCCGCCCAAAACGGAGGCGCACTCCGCAATGTCCGACGTGACGCAGCAGCAGTCGTAGCTCAGCGCCTCCAGCAGGGTCAGCGGCATCCCCTCCACGTCGCTGGGCAACACATAGAGGTAGGCGTTGCTGTACAGTTCCTCCAGCAGCTGGTTCTGCACAAACCCTGTAAAGACGATCCGGTCGTCGCCAGCGGCCAGCCGGTGCAGCTCCTCCACGAACTGGTCGGAATCGGAGGACCCACCCGCGATGACCAGCCGTTTGTCGGTCTGTACGCCTCGAAAGGCGTCGATCAGGGTGGCGGCGCCCTTTTCCGGCACAAGCCGGCCCAGGTAGAGCAGGTAGCTGCCCTTTTCCAGCCCATAGTTCTGCCGGATCAGCTCCGCAGGGTGAAGAGTCGGCTTTGTCACCCCGTTGGGGATGCGCGTGGTTTCCCGGCCATAGGTGTTCTGAAAGTAGGTCTGCACGCCTTCGCTGAGGACGATGATCTCGTCAGCGAAGCGGACGGCGGATTTTTCTCCCAGCAAGATGTATTTTTCACCGAAGCTGCCCTTCCACTTGGCCCGCTGCCAGTCCAGTCCGTGTATGGTGGCGACACAATGTTTTCCCGTCAGTTTGGGGAACAGCATCATGGCGCAGGGGCCTTCTGCGTGGAAATGGACCACGTCATAGTGTCCAAAGGCAGCGGCCAGGGCCGCGAAAAACGAGGATGTCAGCGCGGCAAGGCCCTTGCAGTCGATGGTGGGCACCTGCTTGACCCGGACTCCGGCGTGAAGCAGACGTTCAGAGTGGCTGTTGTCGTAGGCAGAACCGGCGACATGGTGGCCTCTGCGGTTGTAGCAGGTGACATGATGTCCGCGTTCAGCCATGCGAACGGCCAGTTCTTCTACAACAACTTCGATCCCGCCCTCTCTTGAGGGGATGCGCTTATGGCCCAGCATCGCAATGTTCAGTTTTGGGACATCCGTGCCGTTCATTTGCCAGTCATTCAAATCATCACCTGAAATCTCCTGAAAATCAGCCCGGTGACTGGCCGGAACCTGTACATGGATGGGGAGCGTCCGCATGAAGCGGTTTCACGCCCCAGAGGAGAACTGCATAGAAGGGAAAAAGCCGCCTGGACGCAGTTGCGCCGGAGCAGCATTTTTGGACATCGAAATGGGATTTTCATCATATATTCCTGTTTATGTGCGTTTCAACCCACAATTTAACTGTTTTTGATGACGAATAATCGACTGAATGCCACCCCTTTATGCACGTGATACCTATTTTTCACCAGGTCATAGAAATTTACAATAGCTGTTTGCTGGAAATGGTTTGCCCAATATTCCCAAAATTTCTGTGGTTTTATCGCCGCTTTTTGTCGCAGGGACGTGCAGAGGAGCGGCTTCACTTTTCTAAAAGACCCCCAAGTCCCAGCGTCCGGGCTGAAAACACCCAGGCACCCTTTTCGCCCTGCAACATAGGATAAAATGTGACCGGCCTCAACAGCCGGGCGCAAATTTCCTGAATCGTTGGAGGTACTTTTTATGGGATGCTGCAATAATGGCTGTGGCGGCGGGGGCTGCCTGTGGATTCTGATTCTCATCATCATCCTCTTCTGCTGCTGTGGCGGCGGCTGGGGCGGCTGCGGCAATGGCTGCGGCAACGGCTGCGGCTGCGGCAACGACTGCGGTTGTGGCTGCTGAGGAACCCCTGTGAAGCGTCTCCGGCAGCTGCCGGGGATGTAAGAGCGGATACAAAAGAGGCGGGGCTGCGGCCCCGCCTTACGTTCCCTATGGAAAATTTCTCACAGTGTATCCCGCTGGGTGCGAACACACACATTGTCCCGAAAGCGGTCCTCCGGCAGCATATGGCGGTAAAGAGCCTGGTAGTCCGCCGATGTCTGTTCCGCCGAAGGCGCAGCGCCCAAGGTCAGAAGCACATACTCCACGCCGAAAAGCCACACCGTCACAGAGGACAGCGCTGCCCCATTTCGCCGATAAAAGGCCACCCGCCGCTCTCTGATGCTCAGGTCGGCGGGATTTGCCGCGCCCTGCGGGTCCTCCGACTCGATGAGGAGATAACAGCCCTCCGGCAGCGTCTGACGCAGGTGTCGCAAAATCTCCCCGCCGAAGCCGGTCCCCCTAAATTGGGGCAGAACCGCCAAATAGTCCAACAGCAGCGCAGGATTGCCAGGAGCCTGTGCCAGAACATAATAGCCCGTCAGCGTTTCACCCCAGTACGCGCCCCAAAGGGTGTTGACGCCCCGGTCCTCCAGGGTCGCCAGCAGTTCCAGGGGTTTCAGCTCCGAAGGGGGAAAGTCCCGCTCCATCTGCTCGTAATAGAGGGTTGTCCACTCAGGCCGGGTCAGGCGGCGGAAGTGCCAGAGCGTCTGTTCCCCGCCGCTCATCGCGCTGTGGCTTCCACAGAGGCGATTTTCAGCCCCACGCCGTTCTGTCGGGCCAGATCCTCCGTCTTGTCGATGAGTTTCTGGCTGTTGCCGTTGATGAGGTCCGCCGCCAGCCGGTCTTTCTGTTCCTGGGAGAGAGTGGAGAGCACCCGCTTCGCCATGCCGGTGGACATGCCGTTGGAGAGCAGCATCCCCACCGGGTTTCCGCTGCGGCGCAGCTGCTCCCCCATCTGGGGCAGCAGGTTCAGCAGCGCCTCATAGTCCACTTCGCTGATTTCCAGCTCTAATTTTATCATATGCGCGTTCCTTTCCAACGGTCAAAGCGTGACTTGAATCATTTCGTGGTGGACGGCGGGCAAAAATTTCTCCACCACGTCTGCCGTTTTCAGTTTCAGGCTGGAGGTGTTGATGCAGGGGTGGCAGCCGAAGTATTCGTGCTCCAGCACCGCCCGGTCAACCACCAGCTGTACCTGGTTCTCCCGGTCGTATTGCAGCCCCATCACCGAGACGCTGCCCGGTGACACGTTGAGCAGCCGCTCCATGTCCTCCGGCGTACCGAAGGACAGCCGGGCCACCCCCAGCTGATGGGACAAATCCTTGGTCTTAAAGGGTTTGTCGCCGGGCATCAGCATCAGGTAAAATTTCGTCTTTTGCCGGTTGCAGAGGAACAGATTCTTGCAGATCAGCACCCCCAGCACCGCGTCGATGACGTTGCACACCTCCATGGTGTCCGCCGGGGCGTGGTCGGTGCGCTGGTAGGCAATGCCCAGCCGATCCAGCAGGTCGTAGGTCTCCCGTTCCTTGTCCAGCCGCCCTGCGCAGTCGGCGGGCCGCCCGTTGTAAAGCTCCATCGTATGTTACACCTCTCAAATAAGCTTAATTACGTCGTTTTTTCGTACTTATACGGCCCGCACCGCAGAAAGCGCCGCCGTACAGCTCTCAACAGACACTATTATATGCACATCCCCCGCCGTTGGCAAGTCCGCCATTGTAAATTTCATCTCGTAAGGGAATCCCACTTGACGGAGGCGAACGGTTTGGCTATAATGAAACCTGCTTTTGAAACCGTGCCGCGAAGGGCACAGAGAAACCCGGCGGAGGGAAGCAGGATGAACGACATTCAAATCAGAAAGGTCGCCTTTGGCGGCTATCACCGGGAGGACGTGGAAAAGGTCCTCGGCCAGTGGCAAAGCACTGCCGCACAGCAGAAGGAGGCCCTTCGGACGGCCCAGGCGGAGCGGGACGCTCTGGCGGCAGAGAAAGACGCTCTGACGCAGACGTGCGCCGACCTCCGGGCGGAGCTGGAGGAGAAAAACCGGGAAAACGCCGCGCTCCAGGGGGAGAAGGCGGTGCTCCAGGCGGCGCTGGACGGAAAGGCCCAGGAGAACAGCCACCTGACCCGTATGCTGCGGGAGGTGCAGCAGTCCTGCGACGCGCTGGCGGACGAGCTGCGCACCCAGGAGGCGGCGTTGGACGAGCAGCGTCACCTGTTCGACGAACTGCTCCAGGAATATGGCAAGCTGGAGAGTAAGCTGGAACGCTGCAACCAGGTGGGCCGGCTGGCAAAAGAGGGCGGCAGCAAGGCGGCGCAGGCGCTGACCGGCGTGGCCGTCCAGCTCCAGGAAATTCGTTCCCAGGTGCAGGAGGTAGATGCGGCGCTGGACCGGGACGGGCTTGTCAGCCAGTGAGACGGTCCGCGTGTTCCCCGGCAAAGGGGAGCCGGTTCCGATGGAATCCCACAAAACGGAATGTATGGTGAGAACGTGCAAAATTTCCCGCCGCCTGTGGCGAAATTTCTCAAAAAAGTTTGTCAAACCCCGTTGAAAATCCAGAGGCAAGCCGCTATAATAGGAGCAGATGGTCATGGGGGCAGTCTGCGCCCCTTTTGTGATACGTCAAAAAGGTTAAATAAGCGGCCTTTTGGTAAGACTAAACGAAACTCAAAACTGTTCAGGAGTGTGGATAATGAGCGTTGCAAAGGACATCGGTATCGACCTGGGTACTGCTTCCATTCTGGTCTACGTCAAGGGGAAGGGCGTTGTCCTCCAGGAGCCTTCCGTCGTAGCCATTGACAAAAACACCGGCAAGCTGCTGAAGGTCGGCAGCGAGGCCCAGAACATGCTGGGCCGTACCCCCGGCAACATTGTTGCCATGCGTCCCCTGCGGGAGGGCGTTATCTCTGACTATGATATGACCGAGCGTATGCTGCGGGAGTTCATCCGCAAGGTGGCTCCGGTCCACTTCTTTAAGCCCCGTGTGGTCATCTGCGTTCCCTCCGGCATCACCGAGGTGGAGGAGCGCGCCGTCATCGATGCGGGCATCCAGGCCGGCGCCCGGAAGGTCTACCTCATTGAGGAGCCGGTGGCCGCCGCCATCGGCGCGGGCATCGACATCGCTAAGCCCGATGGCCACATGATCGTGGACATCGGCGGCGGCACCACCGACGTGGCTGTCATCTCTCTGTCCGGCGTGGTGGAGTCCGCCTCTATCAAGGTCGCTGGCGACGAGTTCAACGACGCAGTGGTCAAATACATCCGCCGCAAGCACAACGTCCTCATCGGCGAGCGCACGGCGGAAGAGCTGAAAATCTCCATCGGCTGCGTGTTCCCCCGGGAGGAGGAGCAGTCCGTGGAGATCAAGGGCCGCGACCTGATGACCGGTCTGCCCCGCACCTTCTCCGTCACCTCTTCCGAGATGATCGAAGCTTTCGAGGAACCCACCCAGCGCATCCTGGAGTCCATCCACAGCGTGCTGGAGCGCACCCCGCCTGAGTTGGTGGCTGATATCTCCACCAACGGCATCGTCATGACCGGCGGCGGTTCCCTGGTCTGGGGCTTCGACAAGCTCATCGAGTCCCACACCGGCATCGAGACCCGGGTGGCGGACGACGCCATCTCCTGCGTGGCCTTCGGCACCGGCAAGAGCCTGGACGACCTGGCCTCCATGCAGGACGGCACCATGAACCTGTCCCGCCGGAAGCAGATGAACAGCTGATTTTGGTAAAAAGCTTCTCCCCCGCCTGAGGGCGGGGGAGTTTTTTTCGACTTTTCGGTTATCCTTTCTCCAGCATAGTACCAGCTTTCCGCAGAGAACTATCGTTTGGAAACTGACCACCCCTCTTGCCTCCCCTGAAAGGGGAGGTGGCACGGCGTAAGCCGTGACGAAGGGGTTCTCCGCCGGAAATACTGACTAGGCTGATTCAAAAGTATAACCAGTTTAAATTTTCCGAATCGGGTGCCGAATCACCGTTTTCTGCTTTTCCGGGGCGGTTTTGCGGGGGTCGCTGAGATAAATCTCGTGGTGGAGCCTCTGGTTGCTGATGTCCAGCGCGTACCCCTGCTCGTTCATAAACTCGTGCATCCGCCGGACGGTGGCCGGTTCCTCGTCGTAGGGGCCGATGTGCATACACTGGACGCACAGCCCCTCGTCAACGGTCAGGAACTCCACCGGGGAGAAGTCGGTCTTTTTCTTCCGGGTGGCCTCGGCCACGGCCCAGTCGAAGTCCGCCCTGGTGACAAAATCCGGCAGGCGAATGACGGAGATGAACCGAAAGTCCTCTTTTCGGCTGTAATCAATGCCGCCCACGTTTTGCCCCGGCTGCTGCCAGAAGCCCTCCAGCGGCGGCACCACGTAGTCAAAATAGCCCTTGATGGCGTGACTGCTCTTTTTGCTCATCTTGATGGTATAGGCCACCCCGTAGAGCAGACCGATGGAGGCTTTGTAAGCGCCGTCCTCGGCGTTGGGGTCGCCAGCACCCCGGACGGCCAGATAATTCATGGGCGGAACGGTGACGATACCCGGCGTTTTCTTTGGTAGATAGAACTCCTTGTACTCCTTTTTGTAGTCAAAGGCCATAGCAAGCGCTCCTCTCTGTCAGATCCAGGCGTCCTCCACCTCGTGGTTCTTCCGGCGGGTCATCAGGGCGTTGAACACCTCCGGCACGGTCTTGCCCTCGTAGAGCACCTCGTAGGCCGCCTGGGTGATGGGCAGCTCCACGCCGTACTTTTTCGCCAGCTGCATCCCCGTCTCGGCGGCGTAGTAGCCCTCTACCACCGCGCCGATGCGCTTCACGGCCTCCTGGGGTTCCACCCCCTGGCCGATGAGGATGCCCGCCCGGTGGTTCCGGGAGTGGACGCTGGTGCAGGTCACGATCAGGTCGCCCACGCCGGTCAGCCCCGCAAAAGTCCGCTGGTGACCGCCCATGGCGCTGCCCAGCCGGGCGATCTCCGTCAGGCCCCGGGTCATCAGCATGGCGCGGGTGTTGTCCCCGTAGCCCATGCCGTCCACCACCCCAGCGCACAGGGCGATGACGTTTTTTAGCGCTGCGCCGATCTCGCAGCCTACCACGTCGGAGGAGGTGTACACCCGGAACCGGGGAGACATGAAGATGTCCTGCACCCGCTCCGCCGCCTCCTTGTTCTCAGAGGCGGCGACGATGGCAGTGGGGATACCGCGCCCCACTTCCTCGGCGTGGGTGGGGCCGCACAGCACCACCACCGGGCAGTTTGCGTCTACCTCGGACTCGATGACCTGGCTCAGCCGCAGGGTGGTCCCCTTCTCAAAGCCCTTGCCCACGCTAACCACGATGGTGCCGGGGCGAATCAGCTTTGCCAGCTGCGCGGCGGTGCTGCGCACCGCGAAGGAGGGGGTGGCCAGAATGACCACTTCGCTGTCCGTCACACAGGACATATCCGCGGTCAGCTCCAGTTCCGCCGGGAGGGGGACCCCTTTGAGCATGGGGTTTTCGTGGTTGGCTTGGAGTACGTCGCTCTCCTCCTGGCAGTAGGACCAGAGTACGACCTGGTTGCTGTTTTCCAGCAGCAGCAGCGACAGGGCGGTGCCCCAGCCGCCGGAGCCTAAGACGGTGATTTTCATGTGGTTCCTCCATTCCGTTTTGGCAGCTATTAGCTGTTAGCTGCTAGCTATTAGTCAGGATAGTGCTTGCTGTTTTGTCAGGGGGATTACCCGGAACAGTACAAATTTTCCACAGTGAACAACCGCTTCGCAACTGAACACCCCCATTTGCCACCCAAAAACGACGACACAAGAGTTTTCGCTGGTGTTACTGAACACGGCTGATGTAAAAGGATAATACTGAAAGCTAGTAGTCTCTGGCTAACAGCTAAGAGCTAAGAGCTAACAGCTCTTATTCTTTTTTAAACTCGAATTTGTTCTCATTCCCCTGGGCGATGCGCTTGGCGTTTTCCCGGTGGCGCACCACAACCAGCACTCCCGCGACACAGGCCAGCACCGTCACCGGGATGTTCCCGTAAATGAACCAGCAGCAGATGGGGAACAAAATCGCCGCCACCATGGACCCCAGGGACACCCAGCGGGTAATGGCGACCAGCACCACGAAAGCCCCCAGGCAAATCAGAGCGATGCGCCAGTCCATGCACAGGATGACCCCCGCGCCGCAGAGGACGCCTTTGCCGCCCCGGAAGCCGAACATACAGGGGAAGGAGTGGCCCAGGATGCAGAAGATGCCCCCCAGCAGCTTGCCAATGACCGGCCAGCCCAAGAAGGTCCCCAGCAGCGCCCCGCCCAGCAGGACGGAGATCACCGCTTTGGCAAGGTCGCCTAAAATGACAAAGACAACCTTCCTTTTGCCGAACACCCGGTAGAAGTTGGTCAGACCCGCGTTGCCGCTGCCGTGGTTGCGCACGTCGTCGTGGAGGATATACTTGGAAATAATCAGCGCCGAGTTACAGCAGCCCAGCAGATAGGAAACCACCGCCACCAGGACGATCAGGCCAACGGTCATAGCGTTCATTAAGAATCCTCCTCCTTGTCCCCCTTTTGCCGGATAATCAGGCGAATCGGTGTGCCGTCCAGCCCAAAGGTGTTTCTGATCTGGTTCTCCAGATATCGCTGATAGGAAAAATGGAACAGCTTGGCCTCGTTGCAGAAGCACACGAAGGTGGGCGGCTGCACCCCCACTTGGGTCATATAGTAGATTTTCAGGCGGCGGCCCTTGTCGGTGGGGGGCTGGACGCGGGTGGTGGCCTCCGCCAGCACCGAATTCAGCACGCCAGTGCGGACCCGCAGCAGCGACATCTCGTGGACCCGGTTGATCAGCTCAAACAGCTTGTTCACCCGCTGGCCGGTCAGGGCCGAGATGAACAGGATGGGCGCATAGGGCATATAGGACAGGTCCCGGCGGATGTCGTCGGTCATGCGGCGCATGGTCTTGTCGTCCTTCTCGATGTCGTCCCACTTGTTGACCACGATGATGGAGGCTTTGCCCGCTTCGTGGGCCAGCCCTGCCACCTTGGTGTCCTGCTCCGTGACCCCCTCGTGGGCGTCGATGAGGATGAGGCACACGTCCGCCCGGTCAATGGCGAGGGTGGCCCGCAGCACCGAAAACTGCTCCACCCTGTCGTTGACCTTGGACTTTTTCCGCATCCCTGCCGTGTCGATAAAGCAGTATTTGCCGAACTGGTTCTCAAAGAAGCTGTCCACCGCGTCCCGGGTGGTGCCCGCCATGTCGGAGACGATGACCCGCTCCTCCCCCAAAATCCGGTTCACCAGAGAGGATTTGCCCACGTTGGGCTTGCCGATGACTGCCACCTTGATGACGTCGTCGTCCTCGTCCGCCTCCTGGTCCTCCGGGAAATAGCGGACGCACTCCTCCAGCATATCGTCCACGCCGATGCCGTGGATGGCGGAGACGGCGATGGGGTCGCCCAAGCCCAGGTTGTAGAACTCGTAAATGTCGGGGTTCAGCGCCTTTGCGCCGGTGGAATCGGCCTTGTTTGCCACCAGCACCACCGGCTTTTGGGACCGGCGGAGCAGGCTGGCTACGTCCATGTCGGCGGCGGTGACGCCGGTGCGGATGTCGCAGACCAGCACAATGACATCGGCGTTCTGAATGGCGATCTCCGCCTGTCCCCGCATGAACTGCAAAATCTCGCTGTTGTTCTGGGGTTCGATACCGCCGGTGTCCACAATGGTGAACTGTCTGCCGCACCACTCGCAGTCGGCGTACAGCCGGTCGCGGGTGACGCCGGGGGTGTCCTCCACGATGGAGAGCCGCTGGCCCGCCAGCTTGTTAAAGAGCATGGACTTGCCCACGTTGGGCCGTCCCACGATTGCTACCAAAGGTTTTGCCATATCGTCACTTCCTTATCTCTGCCACAGGCGCGGCAGAGGTTCGTATTATTGTTGAAGGGGTGGTTATCCTTTTATTCAGCCGTAGTACAGCAACCCCTCCGCCACCGCCTGAAGGCGGCGGCCCGCCTCCCCTTTCAGGGGAGGCAAGAGGGGCTAGTGCTTATCGGTTGGTGCCGGTTTTGTTTGACAGATGTGGAATCTTCACTAGAGAAGCCTGCTTTCTAACCACTAATCACTAGAACTAAAAACACGCCTGATTTCAAGGGATACCACTAAAAATTTATCTATCTGGATTATACCGGAAATACTCGTCGTCCTCGGGGAAGAAATCTTCCTCCTCCGGCGCTTCGGCGCTGTCCGTCTCCAAAATCGCGTCCAGCAGCTTGAAACCGTCCTGAGCCACGAAGGTGACGGGGACGCCCAGCGCCTCCTCCACCTGCTCCACTGTCACGTCGTCCAAAAAGACGTTCTGGTGGTAGCGGAGCATACAGTCGGGCAGCAACAGCCGCTCTCCCAGCTCTTTTCCCTTGAGCTGGGCGATCAGGTCCCGGCCCGTCACCAGCCCGGCCACGGTGATCTCCGGGCCGAAGAAGTCGTTGCGGATCTCATACACCTGGCCCTCACCGCCAAACTGGGCGGTGGCCTCCGCCGCCAGTTGGGTGAGCAGGGGGGCGGCGGCTCGTCCTGTGGCCATGGAGAAGGGACGGACGGTCACTTCTTCCCCTTCCATCATCTGCATGGCCCCGTGAAACTCCACCTGGAGCAGCCGCAACATTCCCACGCCGTTTTCCAGCTGACAGTAGTCCTCGTAAAATTCGTCGGAGGGCAGCTCCCGCTTCGCCAGCAGATAGAATTCGTCGCTGCACCAGAACATCCGGCGGCCAAACTCCGCCAGGCACTGGTCGCCGTAAGCCTCCACCATGTCCAGCACAGCGGCGGCCTCCGCCTGGGTGTAGGTGCGCAGGGGATACAGCCCCTCCCGGTACTTGGTCAGGCCCACCGGGACGATGGCGACGCTGGCGACTCCGTTTCGCATGGCGGTCAGGTCGTTCATGGAGCGCTCCAGCGCCGGACCGTCGTTGACGCCGGGACAGGCCACGATCTGACAGTTCATTTGAATCCCCGCCTCAGCGAAGCGGCGCATGATGTCGATGGAGCGCCCGGCAAAGCGGTTGCCCATCATCTTCACCCGCAACTCCGGGTCGGTGGTGTGGACGGAGACGTTGATGGGGGAGATGCGCAGGTCGATGATGCGCTGAATTTCCCGCTGGGAGAGATTGGTCAGGGTGATATAGTTGCCCATCAGGAAGCTGAGCCGCTCGTCGTCGTCCTTAAAATAGAGCGTGTCCCGCAGGCCCGCCGGCATTTGGTCCACGAAGCAGAAAATGCAGCTGTTGGCACAGCGGTGGCACTTGTCCATCAGGTAGGTTTCAAAGTTCAGCCCCAGTTCCTGGCCCTCCCGCTTGCGGACGCGGAGCTTTCGTTCCCGTCCGCTCTCGTCGGCCAGGGTCAGCGTCAGGCGGGTGTCGTAGGTATAAAATTTGTAGTCCAGCACGTCCACGATGGGGTTGCCGTTGACCGCCCGCAGCTCCTCGCCGGGGCGGACGCCCGCCCGCTCCGCCGGGGAACGGGCATCGACAGATGCAATTTTGGTACTCACTGACGCTCTTCCGCTCCGTTCTCAGGTGATGTCCACCGAAGAGATTCGTTCAAAGATAGTTTACCCCATTTCTGCGCAAAAGTAAAGAGCCTGCCAAACAGCAGACTCTCGACTTCGTATCCGGCAACACAGGGGTCACTCCACCTCGGCGTTGGCCTCTACCTTCGCGTAGGAGCGGCCGTTGTACATGCCGCAGGCGGGGCAGATGCGGTGGGGCAAACGGTACGCGCCGCATTCGGGGCAGCGCACCAGCTGGGGAGCGGTCAGCTTCCAGTTGGCGCGGCGTTTGTCGCGTCTTGCCTTGGACACTTTTCTCTTAGGGACTGCCATTGTATGACACCTCCTCGTCCGTTTCTCAAGAAAAAATGGGAAAACTACTCGTCGTCCTGCTCCAGAAGCTGGGCCAGCACCGCGAACCGGGGGTCTAATTCCGGCTTACAGGTGCAGGGGCCTTCGTTCAGGTCCGCGCCGCACCGGGGGCAGCGGCCCTTGCAGTCCTCTTTACACAGGTTTTTTGTATCGAGAGCGAAAATCAGCTCATCGCTCATCACCGGGTCCAGCTCCAGCCCGGAGCCGTCCAGGAGGATGATCTCGTCGTCCTCCTCGTTCTCCAGCTCAGTGGCCAGGGTCCAGTGAATGGGAAGCTCCAGCATCCGCTGGAAGGGCTTGCCGCAGCTGTCGCAGTGCAGGTGCAGATTGGTGACCGCCTCTGCCTCCAGCTCCAGCAAACCGGCCCGGTTGCGGACGACGCCCTCAATGCGCACCGGCTCCGCAAAGGGCCGCTCCCCATAGAAATCCAGCTCAGACAGGTCCATTTCGTGCTGAAACGGAAGGACGGAGCCGGGAACATGAATGATGTCTTTGAGTTCCAGTCTCATAGCAAACCTCGCAAAACGATACGATTTGTATTGTAACGCAAGTTGTTCTACTTGTCAACCGCTTTTTTCACAAAGAATCGGGCTGCGCCGGAAAATTCCCCCCGGCGCAGCCCCGTGTTTCGCCTTTTGCCGTTTTACGCTGGCAAACCGAACCGCTAGCAGCGATTACCCGGCGTTGAACAGCGCGGAAAGGGTGTCCTCATGCTCCTGGAAAATCTCCAGCAGGAAGGTGTTCCAGTGGCGGGCGTCCTGAGTGGAACTGCCGAACACGTAGTCCTCCTGGCCGTAGTCGATGACATCGAAGCCGGGCATGGCTTTGCTGGCCCCTGCCGTCCGGTAGGAGACCGCGTCCGCCAGGGAGAAGGAGACGCTGGTCACGTCGCTGGTGTCCACCCAGCTGCTCAGGTCGGTGCCGGTGGCCTCGGTAGCGGTGCCGTTGGCGGTCTGGGTCTCGGCGGCGGGGGTCTCCACCGCCACGCCGTCCGCGTACTCGGCGTACATCTGGTCCACATACAGGGAGAAGGAGCTGCTCAGCACCTCAGAGGGCACGTGGCCGCCGTCCCACTGCCACTCGATTTCGCAGTCGGTGCCGCTGTTCAGCCAGGCCAGCTGGAGGTTCAGGGAGGTGAACATGGACATGTCGCCCTCAGAGGCCCCCATCACGATGCGGGTCCAGGCGGGGCTTTCCGTCCCCTCGTCGCCGATATAGTTCAGCGGGTTGTACAGGGAGACGATGTTGTTGCCGTACTCGTCCCCTTCTTCGATTTCCGCGATGTCGGCGGCGTAAGCCTCCACCATCTCCTCGTAGGTGGAGTAGTTGGCGGAGTCGGTGCTGCTGCCCGCCGCCTGGGTGGTGCCCGCGTCGGGGGTACCTACGGTCATGGCGTCGCCCGCGCTGTCCACGTTCTCGTTCTGAGTGGCGCTGTCGGTGTCGCCGGTCTGGTCGGGCAGTTCACCGTCCGCGTCGCTGGGCATCTCGCCGCCCATGTCGCTGGGCAGACTGCTGCTGTCGGCGTCGAAGTCGCCGCCCATATTGCCGCCTCTGCCACCGCCGGAGGGCAGGTCAGCTGTGTCGATGTCGCCCAGGGCGCTGGTGTCCCCGTCGGGCAGATCGCCCATGTTGCCTCTGCCAGTCTCGCCGTCTGCGAAGTCCGCCGCGCCGTTCATGCCGCTGGGCAGGCCACCCGTCTTGCCGCCGCCGGAGCTGGCGGTGTAGCGGCCTTCCAGGAAGGCCGCAGCCTTGTCCTCAGTGGTCATGGCGGACACTTCCTCGTCAGAGAGGGCATTGCCGTCCTCATCGAACCAGGTCCAGCCCTCGGCGTAGTCCAGATTGTCCAGATACCACTGGAGGTTGGAGACAAACTCCGCCAGGTACAAGTCGAGATAGCTGCCGCCGTAGCCGTTGGTGTCGGCGTACAGCTCCTCATCGTATTCGATGGTCAGGGAAACGGTGCTGGTCAGCTCGCCGTCCCCGTCCAGGTCAAAGCCCACATCGGCCTCGTCCACGGTCAAATTCTGCTCGTTGATATAATCCATATAGGACTCGGAGAGGTACTCCGCCAGCTGCGCCTGGAAGTCGGAGCCGAACTCGTAATCGGTATCCAGATAATACTCAAAGGCCAGGGCCATGTCCGCCTCGTAGAGAGACGTAATGGCGCTGTAGGCGATGCAGCCCCAGGCCCCGTCGGACAGCTCCACCTCTTCCCCGTCAATGGTGACGGTGGTGGAATAGGTGCCGTCCTCGTTCAGATAGCAGCCTACGGCCCCCACTTCCGCCTGATAGGGGTAGAAGTCAGAATTGTTGGAGGTGGCGGCAAACATGGTGGCGTGTGCGCCGCCGCCGGAGCCGCCGGTGGAGACAAAGTAGTCCACGCTGCCGGGGAGGTTGCCCAGCAGGATGTTGTACTTGACGAACCGGGTGGCGGCCTTCTGGTCAGAGAGGCAGGAGGGCGCGTCGCCGGTGTAATAGGTTTCGCCGTCCTCATCGGTGGCGGTGTCCTGCTTGCCCCGGTTGCCGCAGGAGACGTTAATATACCCCTCAGCGGCGTAAGTGGTGGCGGCCTGGGTGTTGGTGGAGGAACTGTAGCCCGCAGCGCCAGTGTTCAAAATCACCGGGGCGGTGGCAGCGGTGTAGACCTGACCGTTGGTGCTGGTGATCTCCGCATCGTAGTCGATGACCAAACTGCCGTTGACCGCTTCGCTGTAGCCGGCCGCCGTCACGTCGGCGGCGCCGTCCCCGTCGGTGTCAATGCCGGTGACGTACCCGCCGGGGACGCAGACGGACACGCCCTCCTCGTCCTCGATCTCCGGGTAGGCCACGGCGGAGACGATGGACATGACCCAGGCGTCCGCGCCAGAATCATAGCTCCAGGTGTAGTCGGTGTTGTTGGCCAGGTTCAGCGTCTCCTCGATATACGCCTTGTCGGAGCTGTCAGAAACGGTGGAAGTGGCAGTCGCGGCGGACGTGTCCGCCTGGGTGGAGCTGTCCTCCGTGGCCGAGCTGCCGCCGCAGGCGGCCAGGCTCAGCACCATGGAGAAGGAAAGCAGAAGCGCGAGAAGTTTCTTCATGGGAATATCCCCTCCTGTTGTGGGGCGCTCTGCGCCATCCCCGCCGGGAGCCGTGAGATACCCCTGTGGAAATGGTGCGCGACCCTGATTTTTCGTAGCACGCGCTAACTTAAGATATCTTACAATGGAAAACTGAAACGAAGGTGAAACCCCTGTGAATTACACTCACCAATGTTCCGCCCAATTTCCCCGGCTTTTTGGGCAGGATGTCTAAATAGCGGCCAGTGGACTTCTCACCGAAAATCCCGCATTTATCGAATAAAACCGGCGGAGCTTTGGTCCGCCGCCTGTAGGGGCGGAGGGCGTTCTGGCGCATGGCGGAGTAAAGGGGAAAAGCATAATTGCAAATTGCGAATTGTCCCCGGTGTTTCCCTTGACGAACAGGTGGAGATACGATACAATAAAGACCTGTGAAGAGAACGAAAAGAACCTTATGATACGAACAAGGAGGAACATTTATGAAAAAACTGCTGAGCCTGCTTTTGGTGCTGGCAATGGTGCTGGCCCTGGCGAGCTGCGCCACCGCCCAGGCGGAGGAGGAACCGGAAGAATCCGCCGAGGTATCCGTGGTGGAAGTGGAGCCTGTAGTGGAGGAGGATGAATCCGAACCGGAGGAGGAGCTTCCCTTCGACTGGAGCTATATCAACCCCCTGACCGGCGAGGCCACCGAGGAGGATATTTCCAACAACCGCCCCATCGCCATCATGCTCAACAACATCAAGCAGGCCCTGCCCCAGTACGGCAACAGCCAGGCGGATGTGTACTATGAAGTGCCCGAAGAGGGCGGCATCACCCGCATTATGGCCCTGTATCAGGACGTGACCGACGTGGGGGCAATTGGCAGCATCCGCTCCACCCGCCCCTATTATGTCCGGCTGGCCGTGGCTGCCGACTCCATCCTGGTCCACGCCGGAGGCAGCACCGCCGCCTACAACGTCATCAAGGACTATATGTACAAGTACGGCCTGGTGGACCTGGACTACCTGAGCAAGGGCACCCGCACAGCGGACATCTTCTACCGGGACAGCGGCCGTCTGGCCTCCGGCTACGCCAGCGAGCACACCCTGTTCACCACCTCCGACAACATCCAGACCTACTTGGAGGAGCACTCCGATGAGATCCGGCTGGAGCACAAGGACGATTATGAGTACGTCCACTACTTTGTGGAGGACGGCGCCCCGGTAAACGGCGATTCCGCCGAAACCATTGATGTCAGCTTCTCCGGCTACAAAGGCACTACCTTCACCTACGACAGCGAGGCGGGCAACTACAAGGTCAGCGAGTTCGGCTCCGCCTATGTGGACGGCACCACTGGCTCTCAGGTCAGCGTGGAGAACGTGGTGGTCATCCAGACCAAAATCGAGGCTCTGAACGATGCCAAAAACCATGTGGCGGTCTACCTGACCGGCACCGGCAGCGGATACTTCGCCTGCAACGGCAAGTATGAAAAAATCACTTGGGTCAAGGAGAAGGCCAAGTACACCTATCAGTTCTACGATGAGGACGGCAATGTGGTGGACCTGGGCGTGGGCAAGACCTACGTCTGCATCGTCGGCACCGAGCGGGATATCACCGTGGACGGTGTGGTGCTGGAATCCCCGGAGGACGCGGAGGAGACCGAGGATTTGGCCAACTTCGAGGTCACGGACGACGACGAGGACTGATTGCACAGAGATGCAACCATAATTGCAAAACAAACCGGGGCCTGCGCTGCTGTGCGCAGGCCCTTTTTCATTATGCGCAAAACCGATGACTGCCGATGACGGTGATCAGCGGCCTGGACCAGATCCAGGAACTGGTGGCCGTGGCAGGGTTGAAATAGTAAATCGCGCCGCCGGTGGGGTCGCTGCCGTTTAGCGCGTCCTGGGCGGCGTGGTAAGCGGAGTCCGCCACAGGCTGGTCGATTTGCCCGTCCACCATGCAGGTAAAGGCCCCCGGCTCATAGACCACCCCCGCCACGCTGTTGGGGAAGGAGGGGTGAGCGATGCGGTTCAAAATCACCGCGCCCACCGCCACCTGTCCGGTGTAGGGTTCCCCTCTGGCCTCCGCTGATATTACTTTAGCCAGCAGCGCCAGGTCGCTGTCCGAGTGAGACGCGGAGCCGCCAGAGGTGGAAATGCCCATGGCAGTCAAAGTGGCGTCACCTGCTACGCCGTCCGCCGTCAGGCCGTTGACGCTCTGGAAATACTGCACGGCGGAGACGGTGGCGCTGCCATAGACCCCATCCACAGTGCCGGTGTAATACCCCCAGCGCTTGAGTTTGGTCTGAATGGTGGTGACGGTCTCGCCGGAATCCCCCTGGCGGTAGGCCGCGGCGCTGGCCGTTTGGACCAGCAGCAGGGTACACAGCAAAAGAAGCAGCAGGACGGCCATACGAGGCCGCTTGTGCGTAAGCATGATCGTATCATTCCTTTCAACTATCCCGGTCAAACCGGTGGGTTCGGATACGGGGATAGTTTGAGGCGGAACG
The DNA here is from genome assembly GCA_020859945.1 of Clostridiales bacterium. GTDB lineage: Bacteria > Bacillota > Clostridia > Oscillospirales > Oscillospiraceae > Onthomonas. The sequence continues at coordinate 132,315 of JAJBVG010000083.1, forward strand.
ACAGAGGTTATGCGGTGCAGATTTTGGCAGCCCATTTGCCGGACAGCAGGTGATTTTGTGTTGTTTTGCCTGAACGATGCAATTTTTGCGCCGAAACTTGCAGCTTGGTGTCGCAAAAAGATGCAAAGTATGTTATACTATAGGTTGATATAATTCCTCTCTACAGCGCAAGGAGGTTTGACGATGGCTTTTAAAATCGGTTTTGCGGCAGAGCAGCCCCAGGAACAGCTCTCAGCCACATATACACCGCCGCAGCAGGCAGCGACGCCCCGCAGGTCGGTGGTGCAGGTGATGTTTCCCAATCGCGGCAACAGGCTGGCCTATTACAACGACCAGTTCGACCTGCATCCCGGCGACATCGTCTTTGTAGACGGCAAACTGGAAGGGCAGCGGGGCCGCGTGGTCGAGGTCAGTTACAACTTCAAAATCAAGGTGTCTGACTACAGGCGGGTGGTGGCGGTGGCGGACACCGACGTTCACGGTCAGTTTTACATGGCAGGCTCCCACTTCGTCACCTTTGACCCGGCGGTGCTGCCCCGGGGCAAAGTGGAGACCTGGTACATGGCGCCGGAGAATCCAGACGAATATATCAGCGGCTGCGACGACACTGGCTTTCTTCTGGAGGACCTCAAGGGGTTCCAGGTCAGCGAGATGGTGGCGGAGCGCGGGCGCAAATACTACCTGGAAAACCGGGTCGCCTACCTTTCTATTGACGGAACCAGCGGCTACGCCATTGTGGAGGGCGGCAGCCCCTATGAGGTAGAGTTTACTTACAAAGACGGGGAAATCAGCAAGCTGGTTTGCTCCTGCTTTTGCAGCTACAACTGCAAGCATGAGGTAGCGGTTTTGATGCAGCTGCGAGAAACGCTGACCCTGATAGAAAAGAACTACGGTTCCAAGTACAAGGCGGACGGCTACTTCGCGGCGGTCAGCAAGAGCGTTCTGTTCAGCATGGCCATCGACAGCAAGACCACCGGCAGCTTCACCCTGTAATGTGCGCCGTTTCTTAGATGAAAATACCGGACGATTTGTTTTTGTCGAATCGTCCGGTATTTCAATTAGCAGTTAGCAATGTGCAATTAGCAATGGCCGGGTTTGCAGCCGTATTCGCACCACGGAAACACCTTCAAAAGCAATATGCGCAAGAAAACTCCCGTGAACACCCGCCGCCAGGCGACAGTAGAACATCCGGTTTCTACATCAATGCACATTGCACACTGCAAATTGCAAATTAAACCAGCGCGTAGACTGCTTCCCGTGCAGCGGCGTCGGCCTCCAGCACCTGCTCCAGGGTGTCGGCGGGGCCGTCGGGCACCGCCTCCAGCGCGCGGGCCACCAGCTCGCCGATTTCCAGGAACTTGATTTTGTCCTGCAAGAACAGCCCTACCGCCGCTTCGTTGGCGCCGTTCAGCACTGCACAGGCCACGCCGGGCTTCCGGGCCGCCCCCAGCGCCAGCTTCAGGCACTGGAAGGTCTCCATGTCCGGCTTCTGGAAGGACAGCGGCGGGCAGTCGAACAGGTCCAGCTCCTTCGCCACCCCCTCCGTCCGGGCGGGGTAGGTCAGGGCGTATTGGATGGGCAGACGCATATCCGGCACCCCCAGCTGGGCGAGGATAGCGTTGTCCCGGAACTCCACCAGGGAGTGAACGATGCTCTGCCGGTGAATGGCGATGGTGATTTGCTCCGGGGCCACCTGATAGAGCCGCATGGCCTCGATGAACTCCAGGCCCTTGTTCATCAGGGTGGCGCAGTCGATGGTGATTTTCGCCCCCATCTTCCAGGTGGGATGCTTCAGCGCGTCGGCCCGGGTGTAATGGGCCAGCTCCTCCCGGGTCTTGCCGAAGAAGGGGCCGCCGGAACAGGTCAAAATCAGCCGTTTCAGCTCCCCGTGGTCATGGCTGCCCTGGAGACACTGGAACAGGGCGGAGTGTTCGCTGTCCACGGGAATGATCTCCGCGCCGTACTCTTTGGCGGTGCGCATGACCAGTTCTCCGGCGCAGACCAGGGTCTCTTTGTTTGCCAGGGCGATACGCTTTTTCTCCCGCAGAGCGGCCAGCGTGGGCCGCAGACCCACCATGCCCACCACGGCGGTAATAACGGTGTCCGCCTCCGGCAGGGTGGCGGCTTCCAGCAGCCCCTCCATCCCGGAGGCCACGCGAACGTCGGTGTCCGCCAGGCGGATTTTCAGCTCAGCGGCGGCGGCGGGGTCGTAGCAGACCACCAGCCTGGGGTGGAATTGCCGGGCCTGCTGCTCCAGCAGGTCCACGCTGCGGTTGGCGGTCAGGGCTGCCACCGACATGCCGGAGGCGGCAATCACGTCCAGAGACTGCCGCCCAATGGAGCCGGTGGAACCCAGCAAAGAAATGGTTCTCATACACTCACCTTTCAAAATTGAAAGAAGGGGAACACCGTCACCATGAGATAGGTGAACGGCGCACAGAAAATGACGCTGTCAAACCGGTCCAGGATGCCGCCGTGACCGGGCAGCAGGTGGCCGTAGTCCTTGATGCCGGACTCCCGCTTGATATAGGAGAAGAACAGGTCCCCCAGTTGGGAGAGCAGACTGCCCACTAAGCCGTAGAGTACCAGCACCGGCAGGTTGGGGACATAGCCCCAGAAGTACTGCACGATAAAACCATACACCACACAGCACAGCACCGAGCCGAAGAACCCGCCCAGACTGCCCTCCACCGTCTTTTTGGGGGAGAGCTTGGGAGCCAGCTTGTGTTTGCCGCAGGCCATGCCCACAAAGAGGGCGAAGGCGTCGCTGATGAAGGCGGAGACGAAGGGCAGCAGGATGAAGAACTTCTCATGCTCCAGATCCGCAATCAGCACAAACACTGACAGCAGCGAAGGGATGACAAACGCCGCAAATGTGGCAATGCCGATTTGCCCAAAGGTCACCTGTCGGTCGCTGGCGATGGCAAAGGAGCCAGCGGCAACCAGGAAGCCGAACGCCAGGGCCATGCCCACAATGGGTTCCGCGCCGAAATAAAACCAGAAGGGGATGAGCATTGCCACCACCATAGAAGTGATGATCAGCCCCTTGTTTTTCACCTCGCCGGTGGCATACATGACCTCGTGGACGGTGATGGCGCACATCACCGCCAGAATGATGGGCAGGCACACCGGTGGACAGAACAGCAGTACCGCAATCAGCACCGGGATGCAAATCACGGCCACCAAAATACGACTGAGCATGGGTCAAACACCTCCAAAACGGCGGGAACGCTTTTGGTAAGACGCGATGGCGGCCAGCAGGTCGTCCTTGGAGAAGTCCGGCCACAGCACATCGGTGAAGTAGAACTCGGCGTAAGCCGACTGCCACAGCAAAAAGTTGGAGGTGCGAATTTCCCCGCTGGGCCGGATGATGAGGTCCGGGTCGGGGATGTCTTTCGAGTAGAGGTACTGGGAGAAGCTGGCCTCGGTCAGCTCCGCCGGGTCGGTGCGGCCTGCGGCGCAGTCCGCCTGCCACGCCTTCATGCCCCGGATGATTTCGTCTCTGCCGCCGTAGTTCAGGCAGACGTTTACCTGATAGCCCTCGTACCGCTTGGAGATCTCCTGGGTCTCGGCGCACAGGGTTTGCAGCTCCGGGGAGAGCCGGGTCAGGTCGCCGAAGAAGTTCAGCTTGATGTGGTCCTTCTCCATGGTCTCAATGGCCTCTCCCAGGTACTTTTTCAGCAGCGACATGATGGCGTTGACTTCTTCCAGAGGCCGTTTCCAGTTTTCGGTGGAGTAGGCGTAGACCGTCAGGTAGTCCAGGCCGATGTCCTTGCCGTAGGTGGCGATGGTGCGGAAGGTCTCAGCGCCTACGGCGTGGCCCGCTGTCCGGGGCAGACCGCGCTTTTTGGCCCAGCGCCCGTTGCCGTCCATGATAATGGCCACATGGCGGGGCAGGTGGTCAAAATCCACATCAACAGTGGTTTCCTTGTTTTTGAATAGTGCCATAACGATGCTCCAATAACAGCAGAGAGGCGCGCTGTCCTCTCTGCTGATATTTGTGTGATTTGCGTATGTTTTGCCAAACGTCCGTTAAACGCTCATCAGTTCCTTTTCCTTGGCCGCGGTCAGGCCGTCGATCTCCTTACAGCGCTTGTCGGTCAGGGTCTGCAATTCTTTCTCGTAGTCCTTGGCCATGTCCTCGGTGATCTCGGACTTCTTCTTCATGGCCTTGATTTTGTCCATGGCGTCCCGGCGGATGTTGCGCACGGCCACCTTGCCGTTTTCGCCGTACTTGCGAACCTGCTTGGTCAGGTCTTTCCGGCGCTCCTCGGTCAGCTGGGGGAAGTTCAGCCGGATGACGCGGCCATCGTTCTGGGGGTTGATGCCCAGGTCAGAGGTGTTGATGGCCTTCTCAATGGCCTTGAGCAGAGAGCGGTCCCAGGGCGGGATGAGCAGCTGCCGGGGGTCGGGAGAGGAGATGGACGCCACCTGGTTCAGGGG